>CAYZKG010000134.1:0-6861 GCA_964478915.1 uncultured Nitrospira sp. | reverse complement strand
CGCACGCCGACCACGGACACGCTCATGCCCTCGAAGAGCACCAGTACGAGACGCGGGTCCGCCAGTTTTTCCGCCGGCATCTGTGCGCCGACGCAGGCCCGGCGGCCCTGAGGGGCCTGAGTGATCCGCTTGACGCGTCGAGACCGGGGCGGTAAAGTTCCTCCACGTTTCACTGATCCATGCCGCTTTTAAGGATTCCTACGGGCACGCCGATTATGTTGGGGACGCCGGCCGTGCCGATGGCGGAGTCACTGGCCCAATCGATCGGCACGATGCTGTTGAACGTGGACGGCGTGCTGGAGGCCCATATTCCCCAGTGCTTTGCCATGGGAGTGATGGAACGGCCCGCGCAGGTGCTGGTGGTGGTCCTCGAGCAAACCGCGCCGCCCGAGGACACCATAGACGAAATTCTTTTAGGTCTGGCCTCGCTGTTGCCTGAGGACATCCAACTCGACGTATGGCCTATTGAGCGTGAGCATTCGTTGCTCGCCACCGTCCAGGCAACAGGATGCCGTATAATGTGACCGTGGTGACCTGTAAAGCCTGTGCCGGAGACTGGCCTCCAAAGGATCACAAGATTGCTGAATTCGATCTATCAGCCGCCTACCTTCATGATGACCAGTGTTTTCCAGGATGGACCGTGCTGGTGCTCAAACGGCATGCCACCGAGTTGTTCGAGCTGACCCGAGAAGAGCGTGCCGCCCTGATCGAGGAGGTCAGCAATGTGGCCGGAGCCCTGGCCGTTGTGTTCGACGCCATCAAGATCAACTACGAGCTGCTCGGCAACAAGGTTCCGCATCTCCATTGGCACATCATTCCGAGGCTGGCCGGAGACCCGGCGCCCCGTGAGCCGGTGTGGCGGGTTCCCCGCGAGCCCCAACGGCTCGGTCCGGACGAACTTCACGATAGACTCGGACTCATCCGAAGACATCTGAAATGAGGAAGCCGTTCACCACCATCGCCGTCGGTATCTTCGGCCTGGTGGCCTTGATGCACGTCCTGAGACTCCTCTTCGGATGGGAAATCACAATTGAGGGGCGTGTCATCCCGCACTGGGTGAGCGCTTTGGGTTTCGTGATCGCAGGTGGCCTTGCATTCATGGTATGGCGAGAGTCACGATAGCGCAGATCCTTGTCGGCGGAGGCAGGGGTCTCATGTAATCACCGTGAGCATCGTAAGTGTCAGCTTGTCACCCGAACAGCAGGCGTTCTTGGTGTTCAATCATCACGTGGGTGGGGTGTTTGTGCTGATCATGGGGTTTATCTCCCTGCTTGAGGTTCTGAATTGTGCAAGGCCCAGGCGGATAGGCTTCCTCTGGCCTCTCTCGCTGCTCATCCTCGGCGGATATATGATCTTGCTGAGTGACCCGGCGGCCTGGCCGCTTGGTCCAATGGACCTTAGGGAAAGCCTTGCTGATCCCATTGTGCTCCAGCATAAGACCTTTGCCGTGATCATGGTGGCACTGGGCTTCATTGACCTCCTGCGAAGGCTTGGCCGGCTGACCACCACTGCATGGCAGGTCGCGTTTTATGCGGTCGCGCTCGTGCCCGGTGTCATGCTTCTCGCGCATGACACAGCAAGCGCCGGACAGCATCACGTGCAAGCGTTTCTTTTCAACCATCCCCTGATGGGAACTCTGGCGGTCGCAACCCTTACCGTCAAGGTTCTTGTGGATGCCAAAGTTATCACTGGATACAAGGCCTTTGCGTATCCATTACTTATTCTCATGTTAGGTCTCCAGCTTTTCCTGTACGAGGAATAATTCCCTCGACAACGCCCAATGGAATGAGAGAAATGGAGGTGCTGCCTATGAAGACGAGAATACTGTTGGTCCTTTTAATCGGAGCACTCCTGGCGGCGCCTTTGGGTGCGGCAGAAAGCGTTCCGGAAAAAAAGTTCAAGGTGCAGGTGACCATCAGCGGCGACGAGGACATGAAAGCGAGCCTCGGCAAGCTCCTCTTGGCGGAATTTGGGGCACTCAAGGATGTAGACCTTGTAGCCGAGAAGCCAGCGTGGACACTGGAGGTGCTCGGAGTCGCTCCGCGAAATGAGAAGAAGGAGCCCGTGGTGTTCCTCACATCGGTTCTGGTCGCCCAGCGCTTCTCCCCCGAATACTGGAATGGGGTCTACGGAACCCTTGCCGAGTTGGTGCTGAAGAGGCAACATGAACAGTCGGACAAGGGCAAGAAGCCGTTCGTGGCCGACAAGAAGAAGCTCACGGACCTTGAGCCGGCCTGGGTCGGAAGCCTGTCTCGTGTCGCACTAGACGCGGCCACGGAGAACATGGTTCGCAAGCATGCCTATTATCTCAAAGGCGGCAACGATTTGCGGGTCCTGGCCAAAGAGATCGTCGCCAACTTTGACAAAGGCCAGCTCGAATCCCAACGAAAGAGATAAGCCGGGAAGAAAAACGCCAAAAGGAGAAAATGAAACAGGCTGGCTTTGAGAGACGTTGTTTTCTGATTTTCGTCCTCTCCTTCTTCTTCCAACTCCCCGTTTTCGCCCAGAGCAACGAGATCGTCCCCGGGGACAATTTGGTGGTTGAAGGGATCCCGAAGGTGCCCGTGTCGCTCGTCGAGGCGGTGGGCCGCTATACGGAATTCCGCCGGGCGGCCTTACTGAGCTGGCATCCCACCAAGCGCGAAATGCTCATTCGGACACGTTTCGCCGAGACGCCGCAAATTCACCAGGTGCAATCACCCGGCGGCGCTCGCATGCAACTCACCTTTTTCACGGATACGGTCCGTGGCGCTGCGTACCCCCGTAAAAAGGGTGACTCGTTTGTCTTTGCCAAGGATCGGGAAGGCAATGAGTTCTTCCAGTTCTATCGCTATGATCTTGCCACCGGCGCCAGCACGCTCCTGACCGATGGGAAGTCACGGAACAGCAAAGCCGTCTGGTCCAACGGCGGCGACAGATTGGCGTATGGCTCTACCCGGCGGAACGGGAAGGATGTGGACCTGTACGTCGTCAGCCCGGCCGATCCCAAGACCGACCGGGTGCTGGCTCAATTGGAAGGCAGCGGGTGGAGGGCCGAGGATTGGTCGCCGGATGACCGTAGGCTGCTCGTTCTGGAATTCATCTCGATCAACGAAAGCTACCTCTGGCTCATGGATGCGGCCACAGGAGAGAAAACCTTGATCACGCCCAAAGGCAACGCCGAACCGGTATCTTACAGCGGCGGCAAGTTCAGCAAGGACGGGAAGGGGCTGTATGTCACGACGGATCGTGACGCGGAGTTCCAGCGGCTTGCGTATGTTGATCTGGTCTCAACCCGCCACACCTTTCTCACAGACCATATTACCTGGGGGGTCGAGGACTTTGATCTCTCGCAGGATGGTAGGTGGCTGGCCTTCGTGACCAACGAAGACGGTGTCAGCATCCTTCACCTGCTTGATGTCGCAACAGGCCAGGAGCGACCCGCGCCCAAGTTTCCCATCGGCCTTATCTCCGGTCTGCAGTGGCATTCCAATGCGACGGACCTCGGTTTCACCGTTGAGTCCGTCCGCTCGCCGGCCGACGTGTATTCTTGGAATGTCAGCACCGGGAAGGTGGAGCGTTGGACCTACAGCGAGACAGGCGGGCTCAATACCGAATCCTTTCCGGAACCTGAACTGGTCCGCTGGAAGAGCTTCGACGGACGACTACTATCCGGGTTCCTCTACCTGCCGCCCGCGCGGTTCGCCGGCAAGCGCCCTGTCGCTATGGGCATCCACGGGGGACCGGAAAGCCAGGCCCGCCCTCATTTCCTCGCGCGGCATAACTACTGGTTGAACGAGGTAGGGGTCGCCCTTCTATACCCGAACGTCCGAGGCTCCTGGGGATACGGCAAGACCTTTCTGAAGCTGGATAACGGTATTCATCGGGAGGATGCCTACAAGGACATCGGCGCGCTTCTTGACTGGATCAAGACCCGGTCCGAACTGGATGCCGATCGTGTCATGGTGTGGGGCACGAGTTATGGCGGGCACATGACGCTAGCCGTGGGGACGCGCTACAGCGACCGAATCTGCTGCATGGTGGACATCGTCGGCATCTCGAATCTGGTGACGTTTCTGCAGAACACCGAGAGTTACCGGCGCGACCTGCGCCGCGTGGAGTACGGCGACGAGCGCGAACCGGGGATGCGCGCGTTCCTGGAGCGGATCGCGCCGGTGAACAATGCGGACAAACTCAAAAAGCCGCTCTTCGTCGTCCAGGGCAAGAACGACCCACGCGTGCCGCTGAGCGAGGCGGAGCAGATGGTTGCGACGGCCAGGAAGAACGGCACGCCGGTCTGGTACCTGTTGGCCAAAGACGAGGGACACGGATTCGCCAAGAAGAAAAATACGGACTTCCTCTTCTACGCCATATTGCTGTTCATGAAGGAATACCTGTTGAAGTGACCGCCCGGATAGCCTTGGCCACGATTCCCACCATCTGCTTCAGTTCTCTCATGGTCGTGCTGAGCGGCGGCATGAGGACAATGACGTTGCCGAGCGGGCGGATGAGCAGCCCGAGCCGGCGGGCCTCCTCAGCCACACGCATGCCGACCCGCGCTGCTAGGGGATAGGGTTCCTTGGTAGCGAGATCCCGTACGAGTTCAATCCCGGCAATCAACCCGAGTTGCCGAATATCCCCGACGTGAGGGTCACCCCAGAGCGGCTTCAACAGAAGCTGGAGCGCCGCAATCTTGGGTTGCAGTCGGAAGAGCGTTCGTTCTTTCCTCAACACTTCCAGGTTTGCCAAGGCAACGGCGCAGCCGAGCGGATTCCCGGTATAGCTATGTCCGTGGAAGAAGGTCTTGAACTCTTCGTAGCGCCCGAGGAAAGCCCGGTAAATGCGCTCGGTCGTGAGGGTGGCGGCAAGCGGAAGATACCCGCCGGTTAACCCCTTGCTGATGGCCATCAAGTCCGGCTTCACGCCCTCGTGCTCGCAGGCAAACATCCGGCCGGTCCGCCCGAAGCCCGTCGTCACCTCGTCGGCGATCATCAAGATCTGGTAGCGGGTGCAGAGCTTCCGAAGCCGGGTCAGATAGCCCTGCGGCATGGTGATCATCCCGCCCGCCGCCAGCAGCATCGGCTCTACAATGAGCGCCGCGATCTCTTCGTGATGCTGCTTGAGGATTTGCTCAACCGAATCTGCACAGGAGAGCTTGCACTCCGGAAAGGTCAGGCGGAGGGGGCAGCGGTAGCAGTAGGGAGCATGGGCTTCGTAAGCCGGGAACAACAGCGGCTTGAACCGCTCGTGAAAGAGCGGGATGCCGCCCACGCTGACGGCCCCAAGGGTGTCGCCGTGATAGGCCTCCCCCAAGTGAAGAAATTTGGTCTTTTCCCAGAATCCCCCATTCTGCCTCTGCCAATATTCGAAGGCCATCTTCAAGGCGACTTCCACCGCCGTCGAGCCGTTGTCCGAATAGAAGACCCGCGTGAGCCCGGGTGGAGCCAGCGCCACCAGCCGCTTGGCCAGCTCGATCGCCGGAACATTGGAGAGACCCAGCATGGTCGTGTGGGCGATCCGCTTGATCTGGGCGAGGAGGGCACGGTCCAGCGCCTGCTTGCGGTGCCCGTGGAGATTGACCCAGATCGAGGAGACCCCATCGAGGTAGCGGCGCCCCTCGGTGTCCTCCAAATAGACCCCGTCCCCTCGCTCGATGATCAGAGGATCGGTTTTGACCCAATCGCGCTGCTGGGTGAACGGGTGCCAGAGGTAACGTCGGTCCTCCTCCTGGAGCTTGCGGGTTCGGGCCTTCCGGTCCATAAGTGGAAGGCATTATAGGGGGGGGAGCCCGCTTTGACAATCTGAGGAAAAGTAATTATAATCAGCCAACTTAGGTTAAAGGACACCCGTTGCAGGCACATATCCGGAACTTTTCCATCATCGCCCACATAGACCACGGGAAATCGACTCTTGCGGACCGATTACTCGAATTTACCGGCTCCATCACCCCCAGAGAATCGCGGGAGCAAATCCTGGACGCGATGGACCTGGAACGCGAGCGGGGGATCACGATCAAGGCCCATACGGTTACGATCCGCTACAAGGCCGAGGATGGAGAAGAATACCTGCTCAACCTGATCGACACGCCCGGCCACGTGGACTTCACCTATGAGGTCTCGCGCAGCCTGGCCGCCTGCGAGGGGGCCTTGCTCCTGGTGGACGCCTCCCAGGGAGTGGAGGCCCAGACGATCGCCAACGCTCACCTGGCGATTGACAATCACCTCACCGTCATCCCGGTCATCAACAAGGTGGACCTGGCCAGCGCCGACATCGAGGGGACCAAGCGGCAGATTGAGGACGTCTTGGGCCTGGACGTGCAAGACGCGGTCCTGACCAGCGCCAAGGCCGGCCTGGGCACCAAGGTAGTCTTGGAAGCCGTCGTGAAACGTATCCCGTCTCCGCCCGGCAATCCGAACGGGCCGCTGAAGGCCCTCGTCTTCGATTCCTGGTTCGACAACTACCAGGGCGTGACCGTGCTTGCCCGTGTGGGCGACGGGGAAATCCGGCCCGGCATGAACGTCCGCATGATGGGATCGGATAAGGTCTTCGAGATCATGGAGGTCGGGATCTTCACCCCCAAACGGGTCAAGCAGGAGCGGCTCTCGACCGGCGAGGTCGGCTATGTGGCGGCCGGCATCAAACGGATCGGGGACACGCGGATCGGCGATACGATCACTGAGAACGACCGGCCGACGTCCGCCCCTTATCCGGGATACAAGGAGGCCAAGCCGATGGTCTTCTGCGGGCTCTATTCGACGGATACCGACCGGTTCGAAGATTTGCGGGACGCCTTGGAGAAACTGCGCCTCAACGACTCCAGTTTCGCCTACGAGCCGGAGACTTCGCTGGCTCTGGGCTTCGGCTTCCGGTGCGGCTTCCTGG
>CAYZKG010000133.1:0-6885 GCA_964478915.1 uncultured Nitrospira sp. | reverse complement strand
CCAGCAGGAGTCGCGCCTCGAAGCTCCGCCACCATGCCATGTCCTTAGCTCGTCCTTAGCGCGCCAATCTTCGGACGATCCGTTCTCGCTAACCCATCGTCCATGCCAATGACGCTCCGTGCCGCACAAAGGTCGCGGCCCACCATGCCATCGCCGGCGACGATTCTACACGGAGGCCCGCAGCCTGTAAATCTGCGGCGGCAAGGCGTTCGGGGCTTGCGGGCTTGCCAAAGGAATCCGCGGGGGCTAGCATGGAGCTGAAGTGTGAGGTGAGGAGGGGATCATGGGAATGATTCGGAAGACCTTTCCGGTGCCGCCGCTCGCGTGCAATTGTTCGATCGTCGGTGATCCGGTCACCGGGCGCGCAGTGGTCGTGGACCCCGGCGGAGCGCCCGAGCAGATCCTCCGAGAGGTGCGAGAGCTCGGGCTGACCATCGTGAGCATCCTGCACACCCACGCCCATTTCGATCACTTCCTGGCGTCCGGAGAGATGAAAAGGGCCACCGGTGCAAGCCTCTGGCTGCATCGCGGTGATCAACCACTTTGGGATATGCTGGAGGCGCAATGCCTGGCCTTCGGCGTGCCGTACAGGCCTGTGCCTTCACCTGACGCCTGGATTCAAGACGAGGAGAAGTTGATCATCGGAGGGCTGGAGGGAATCGCCTTGCACACCCCGGGCCACTCACCCGGCTCGGTCTGTTTCTATTTCAAGGATGCGAGCCTCCTGCTCTCCGGAGACACCCTCTTCCGGGGGAGCATCGGGAGGACCGATCTGTGGGGAGGTGATTACACGGCCATCGAACGGTCGATCCGCGAACGGCTGTACACCCTCGCCGACAGCACGCTGGTGATTACGGGCCACGGACCAGAGACCCATATCGGGTTCGAACGGGAGTACAATATCTTTGTTAGGGCGTAGTAGAATTTCTGAAATAGAGTTGGAATGGACGAGCTAAATAGCGGAGGGACAGAGCATGAAACGTCTGGCTGTATGGCTTGCGCTGACCGCGGTCGTTGGCGTCACTCTGAGCCTGCCTGGATCTAGTTCCCGGGCCCAGCAGGTCCCTCAAGTCGAGATAAAGGATGTCGAGGTCCGCCTGTCGGATCATGGGCCTGTAGTGCTGCTCAGCGCCGAGGAGAAGGTAATCCCGATTTTCGTGGATCCTACGGTGGCCGGTTCCATCCAGGCAGCGCTGACCGGCCAGAAGTTGAGACGGCCGCTCTCCCACGATCTCATGCGTTCCATTCTGGAAAAATTCGGCGGCAAGGTCACCAAAGTGGCGATCACGCTGAAAGACGGGACGTACTACGCCGATCTGACGGTCACCATGAAGGGCGCTTCCGAAACTTTTGACAGCCGCTCATCGGACGCGATCGCATTGGCCATCCATTTCAAGGCTCCCATTCTCGTGGGGAAAGATCTATTAGACTCGGCCGGAAAACAGTTGCAGCCGGAGAAGCGAATACAGACCCTCTAGGCTGGGCCTGCTATGGCTCCACGACGACGTCCACGAAGGCGGGGAGGCTATCCGCTCCGAACTTGTCCGTGACCCGCAACTTGAAGCGAAAGAGCCGCTTTTCTGACACCTGCGGTGCGACGAATGTCGCCTTGGGCATGTTCACGTCAAGAAGCGCCACCTTGTTGCCACGAACCTGGCTCCACGAGTAGCCCAATGCCTCCCCTTCGGGATCGGTGCTTCTGAGGCCGTTCAGCTCGACTCGCGCGCCGGCCTTGACTCGGAGGCCTGGACCGGCATTGGCCACGGGCGGAAGATTGGGCTGTTCGCTGACGGCCACCTCCACCGCGAGATCCGCCTGCTTGCCTCGGTTCACGGCAGTGATGACAGTACGGCCGTTCCCCGTCAGTTGGAGCATCCCGTCGGGATGAACCTTGATCACGTTCTCATTCGAGGAGCGATACGTGGTTCCCGTTGCTGGCAGCCGGATGGGCCTGACCACCCCGTCGGCAAACAGGCCGACCACCGGAAGCTCGACGATCTTTCCTGAAAAATCTACTTGCTCGCCGCGACCAAGACGCCCGAATCGAAGAGGCTTTTCAGCGTCGAAATCGATGGAGGTCAGTTCCGCCTCCGGTTCGACCTTGACCAAGATTTCGTCGAATACCGAGCGTCCCGCCAGCCGTCCTCGTGAGATGTCGCCGATTGCGAGCAGCCTCATGACCCCGATGCCGTCCGGAGGCACGGTGAGCTTGCCGCCATAGGGCGGCTCGCTGGCCGCCGTGGATACCAGGGTCGGTCGGGCCACAATGGAGCCCATTGAGGTGGTCTCTTCCTTCTCCACCAGGACATCGTCAAGTTCACCGTACCAGTAGTAACGGACCTGCACGATGCCGGAATCGGACTCCAGGTCCACCTTCGCGGTGATGGCCTGACCAGACTTCAACCTGCTGTTGTTCTCGGGAACCACGATCTTGAATGCCCACGCCGGCTGGCTGGTGGCCAGCACCAGTGAGATGAAAGACCCCAGAAGCAGCCTGGTCGAACCCATAGCTCTCCCCGCTACCCTTGGCCGGCAACCATCACCGTTCAAGGTGAAATGGCACGTCGATGACAATGACCCGTTCCCTGAACAGAAGGGCTCCTTTGAGCATTAAGGCCCGCTGGCCGTGCAGGATATGTTGCCACCATCTGGCCGGCAGAATTTCTGGTAAAACCACAGTGACCCAACCATCAGGATCCTTCTGCAACAGCTCTTCGATGTAGTCAAGCAACGCTCCGAGAACGGACCGATAGGGAGACGGCAGCACGACCAGGTGCACACCGCATCCCCATTGGGCCCATTGGATCTGGGTGCGAGCGGTTTCCTCCTTATCCACGTCGACGAGCACGGCGCGGATGTCCGAGGCGTGGCTCCGCGCGTAATCCACGGCTCGGATCGCCGGACGATTGACGCCGCTGATCGGAATGATCACGGTATTCTTTCTGGGCTGGACCGGTCGATGATCCCTTTCCAGCACGACCTGTTCCTGGACCGCGACATAGTGCCCATGCACCACCCGGAACCACATGATAAGAATCGGCAGCAAGCCGATGACGATCCAGGCGCCGTGCACGAATTTCGTGCTGGCGATAATCAACGTTGCCAGGCCGGTGGCAAACGCGCCCAGGCCGTTGATGACCAGGCGCTTGCGCCAGTGCCGGCTACGCTTGATGAACCAGTGCCGGACCATCCCCGCCTGGGAGAGGGTGAACGACAGGAATACGCCCACCGCGTACAACGGGATCAGGGCGTGCGTCTGCCCTCGAAACATGATGATCAGCAGGCCGGCCAGGACGCCGAGAATAACGATGCCGTTGGAGAACACCAGCCGATCACCCCGGTTGCTCATCTGCTGGGGCATGTAGCCGTCTTTGGCGAGAATGGACGCCAACCGGGGAAAGCCGTTAAAGGCGCTGTTCGCAGCGAGGATCAGAATCCCCATGGTGGCCGCCTGCACCAGGTAATACAGCGGTCCCTCGCCGAAGGTCAGCCGGGCGATCTGAGACATGACTGTCTCGTCCTCCCGAGGCAGCACTCCGTACTGATAAGCCAGCATGCTGATCCCGAGGAACATCGTGCCGAGGATGACGGCCATTCCGGCCATTGTCGTTGCTGCGTTCTTGGACTCCGGCCGCTTGAAGGCCGATACGCCGTTCGAGATCGTCTCGACCCCGGTCACTGCCGCGCAACCCGAAGAGAAGGCCCGCAAGAGCAGAAACAAGGTGACGCCTTCCACTCCAGGAGTGATATTGCCGGTTGGCGTCTCCGGAAGCGGCTCTTCGGACCACAGCTTGAAGAACCCGGCACCGAGCATTACCAGGATCGATCCGATAAAGACATAGGTGGGTAATGCGAAGATCCGTCCGGACTCGCGCACGCCCCTGAGATTCCCGATCACCAAAATGGCAATGGATAGGATGCCGAGCGCCTCCCGATGAGGGAACAGGGATGGCAAAGCGGAGGTCACGGCCGCCATACCGGCCGCCACGCTGACCGCCACGGTCAACACATAGTCGATAATCAAGGCCGCCGCGGCGGTCAACCCCGGTAACACACCGAGATTCGACTTGGCCACGGTATAGGCGCCACCGCCGGAGGGATACTCGAAGATGATCTCCCGATACGACATCGTCAGGATGGACAGAAGCAGAACGATCAGACAGCTGATGGGGATGGACCAGACCACTGCAGCGGTGCCGGCCAGCACGAGGACCAGTAGAATTTCTTCGGTGGCGTACGCGACGGAGGAGAGAGGGTCCGAGGAGAAGACAGCCAGGGCGAGACGCTTGGACAGGCGCTCGTGGATTGCCTCGGTGGTCTTGAGGGGGAGACCTACCAGCAAACGCTTCAGCAGCATACCGAACCATTATCTCACAACCGATGACTGCCTAAAAGGTGGGGTTGTCCAGGAGACAATTTCCATCGATCCCGCGTCGTGGTATAAGGGACCGGAAGGGTGCCATGAACTGGAAAGGATACGTGACCGTCGGAGTGGCTATGCTGGCCGCGACTCTGGGAGTGGGCGGCACGGCGTGGTTTCATGCACGCTACAACAATGCTCGCTTACAGGTTGTCCCGTTGCTCCACTTTAGCAACGCCGAGTACCCTGAAGATCCCGAGCTACGGAGCATGCAGTTCGGAAACTATCCGCATCGAGCGATCACCATTCAGCAGCTCGGCGGGACCCGGTTTCGGTTCCTCATTGAGCCGGCGTCGGACCATGCCGTCACTATTGAGCTGCCGGAAGTTGATCTTGCGCCCATGGTGGCCTCCGTGCCCCCGTGGGTCAAGTCCGATTCTGACCTCACAAGGGTAGGGCTGATCGATCGGGAGTGGAACCGCCAGCAGGTGCGCTTCCAACGAAACTCTCCGTACGTCCGCATCCATGAAGGCGGGGATGGTTTCGAGCGGCGCGCGCTGAGCCGAGTGGACCTCGCCCGGAACTGCCTGAACGCGGGGCTCTGGGAAGTGCTTTTGTTCACCCGCGAAGACGGGGAAGAGCGGGTGTATGAGCAGGCCTGGTTCACGTTTCCGCTGGGACTTTACAAAGACCTCTTCGAACGGGTCAATGGACTGTCCTACTGGAGCTATTGGTGGTCACTGGAGCACTGGGTGGATCCGGCCGGGACGCCCATCCGGCTGGATCGCCTGCGAACGGTGGATCGCGAATGGCCCCTGCGCGTCAGCGCACGCTGGGATGAGCGGCCACCGGCACGGGGAGAGCAGCGGCTCAAGCAGAAAAACGTGCTGGCTCCTCTGATCTACACCTATCGAGACTGGTATCGGCAGCCGGTGCGATTCGCCAGCTTCATTCCGCCAGGCCGGTATTCGGTCTTGCATCCACGGGACACGGAGCTGCATTACCTCGCCGACTTGACCGGTGCCGTGCTGCGCCGGATTCGGATGCCGGCATCAACGGCGCAGGAATTGTTCGAGATCGAGCTGGCGTTCCGGGACAGTAAGGATGGCACGCCGACCCGCTTGGTCCTGGGAGGGCTGGACCTCGCAGCGCTCCCTCGACTATCCCCGGATCGGTACGAGCAGGGCTGGGAGGCGCCGATGGGAATCGGGAATCCGAGCTTCTTCGAATCCTACGAGCACCTTCTAGGAAATTCTCCCTTTGGGCGCCCTTTTTACGCCTTTCATCTGGACGCCAAGGATCGTTGGATCGACCACCATGCGGTCGGCGTGGATGGACCGCTGTTCCACCGGGATGCAGACGACCCGTCCACGCTTCACTTGTATTTGCTCGCCTACGAGCGGCACGCGCTCCTGAACCACTTCGTCATCGCCTGCCCCGTGGAGATTTGCCCGAGCCGGTGATTTTTCCCGGCCTGAAGTGACCTGAGACGTACCGCGAGAGATCTTTGCAGAGGGAGAAAACGATGGAATCAGCGACCCAAAGCCGACAGATAATTGTGATCCCGCCGGATGACGACGCCAACAGAACGCTGGTCCAAAACGTTCATCCTGCGGACTGGGTGAACCCTGAGCCGGCCGGCCGGTACAACCTTGTGGTCGTCGGGGCGGGGACTGCCGGCCTGGTGACCGCAGCGGGCTCAGCCGGATTGGGAGCACGAGTTGCTTTGATCGAACGCCACCTGATGGGCGGGGACTGCCTCAATGTCGGCTGCGTGCCTTCGAAGGCGGTCCTCCGTGCCGCGCGCGCCTGGACTGCGGCCCGCCGCTCGGCCCCGTTCGGGATTCAACCGGCTGACGGTCTGAAGGAAGACTTTGCCGCGGTCATGGCCCGCATGCGGGCACTTCGCGCAGGTATCAGCCACACCGACTCGGTGCACCGCTACAAGTCCCTTGGCGTGGACGTCTTCATCGGGGAGGGCCGCTTCACCGGTCCAGACACGATTGAGGTCAGCGGCAAGGTCCTGCGATTCGCCAAAGCGGCGATCTGCACGGGAGGTCGCGCCGCGGCGCTGCCCATCCCCGGACTGGAGGAGGCCGGGTATCTCACGAACGAGACGGTGTTCGAGCTGGTAACGCTGCCTCAGCGCCTTATCGTGATCGGAGCTGGTCCGATCGGATGCGAGCTGGCGCAGGCCTTTGCCCGGTTCGGCAGTCAGGTCACCGTGCTTGAAAAAGAGTGCCGGGTCCTACCACGGGAAGATCCAGACGCCGCCCGTGTCGTGGAACAGGCCATGATCCGCGACGGGGTGCAGTTCATCTGCGACGTTAACATCACCAAGGCCACTGCTAACGGTACCGAGAAGGTCATTCAGTATGAGCGAAAAGGGGAAGTCAAGAATCTGAGCGCCGATGCGATCCTGCTCGGCGTTGGCCGTACCCCGAACGTGGAAGGACTGAACCTCGAAGCGGCCGGCGTGGAGTACGATCGCTCCGGTGTCAAGGTGAATGACCGGCTGCAGACAA
>CAYZKG010000132.1:0-6916 GCA_964478915.1 uncultured Nitrospira sp. | reverse complement strand
AAGTCAAGACTCTCATGGCAAACCCTCTCATTGGGGAGCCAAAGGTCGGTGCTCTCAAGGGTGTACGGGTGGTCAAGTTCAAGGCAGGCCCTCACCAGTATCTCTTGGCCTATCAGTTCTTCTCAAAGTCCAATGTCATCAAGGTATTGGATGTCGGAGTGCATGAGAACTTCTATCGGGATCTCGAAGGATATCTGAAATCCCGATAACGGCAAGGCAACTGCGATACGGCTCAATACGGCATCTCGTCGTCGCCTAGCCCGAAATGATGCCCGATCTCGTGGGCCACGGTGTCCCGCACTTCCCGGATGACCTCCTTTCTGGTCCGGCACAGCCGTAAAATCGGCCCGCGATAGATCGAGATGCGAGCCGGCATAGACCCAGCCGGGTCGAAAAAGGATTCGGATCCCACCGCCGCGCCGGTGTACAGCCCCAGCAGGTCGTCCGGCGATTCCAGCCCGAGGTCGTGCAAGACATCGGGCGACGGCTCTTCCTCCACCACGATAGCCACATTATTGAGGAGGTTCTTGTACTGGACCGGGAGGCCCTGGATCGCCCGTTGGACCAGCGATTCGAAGACGTCCGGCGTTAACGCGAGCTTGCGAGCCTGGCGGCGCGACGCCATGGCGGCATATGCATCAATCGCCGGCTCTCAATGGACACCCATCGCAGGCGTGACCAGCGGGCGGCTTGGTTTCGTACCGCCCTCGACATCGCCGTGCCGGCGGAGCGGCGGGGAATTCCAGATGACCTTGTGCCCGGGGGCGAGGGTCGCGGCTTTCATGTAATGAGGCCGGGCCTTGTCGTCGCCCTCCAGGATCTCCAGCACGAGCGCCAGGTTGTAATGGGCCTCGGCGAGGGTGGGTTGCGCCTCGATGGCGGCCTCGTATTGCGCGCGCGCGGCTTCCCACTTCCGGGCGAGGAACAAGCGATTGCCTTCATCCATAGCCATCGCCGCTGCGGGTGTGGTGCCGGGCGGAGCCTTGAGGGTACGATCTTCCACCAGCATGGTTGCGCAGCCGCTAGCCACAAATAGGAGAAACACCAGCCATCGCAGTCCCTTCATGATTCCCTCCGTTGTCATTTTAGTCCACTGGCACCGCCAGGCCATTTCTCAGGAACATGAATTGTACCCCCACGGAATCAAGATGCAAGCATCGGGCGACCGCCTCACGATAGATCCGGGCCTGAGTCCGATAGCGGAGAGTGTGTGCGGCCAGGGCGTCGCCTGATACGCGGTCGGTCTTGTAGTCCATGATCCAGGTCTTGCCCTCGTGACGATACACTAAATCGATTTGCCCTTCCATTATACAGGGAGGCGTGAGGCGTGAGGGGTGAGGGGTGAGGGGCTCGGGCCAGGGGATGGCGAAGGGAATCTCGCGGCCGAGGATGGTCGCTCGTCTGAGCTCATGGTACGGCGCCGAGGCGGCAAACGTCTTCATCATGACCTGGAGCTCCGCTTCGATCTCGGCGGCATCGGCCTTCCGGTCCGCCGGGATACTGTTCCGACAGACGGTGGTGACCCAACCTGCAAGGTCAGCCTCCTCCCCGAGAAAGTCCCAGCCCTCGAGGATCTGGTGGGCGAGCGTCCCGATGAGCAAGCTCAGCGACTCTCGGATTTTCCCTGTTTCGGCTGTTGCCCGTTGCTCCATGGCCATGAGCTGCGACGGCGTCAGACGCGACGGCGTGGCCCGAGCAATGGACCAGGCATGGTCCCGCTGTTCCCAGCATCGGATATGCTCGGCGGTCCCGTCTATCGCTCGTAACTCCCTCCGCGCTGGTCGGCGGCGCGTCGGCGCGCGATCGCTCGTCAGGATGGTCGTTTGCCGGATGGAAGCCGCCCCGATCTGGAGAGCGTTATTGTGTCCCAGTGTGCAAGACCCGGCTTCTTCGAGCAGCGTCAGAAAACTCTCTCCCGAGCGCTGACGGGTGAGGCCCCCCGACAGGACCAACCGCTCGCGGGCTCTCGTCATGCCGACGTAGAGAATCCGGCGCTGTTCGGCGTCCTGCCGCCCCGTCAACTTCTCGTGGACGATGACCCCGCCGAGACTCCAACAGTCTCGGAGCGCCACCCCCAGCAGGCCGGTGGTCCAGTCTGAGGACACCATCGGAAACTGACTCCCCGCGCTCGTGCCCTGATGCAATCCCGGCAACACCACCACGGGGAACTCCAAGCCCTTGGCCTTGTGGATCGTCAGGACGCGCACCGCCTCCGGCGACTCCTCGGCGAGCGCGCTTTCCGACTCGTCGGGCTGCTCCGAGAGCCGAAGCATCATCAACTCCACGAAACCGGTCAGGCTGAGGTAGGGGCGATCGGCCAAATCCGCCGCGAGCTGTCGTACCTTGAGGAGATTCGCCACCGCCTGCTCCCCGTGCCGGGAAGCCGCGGCCAGCTCCAGGAGCGGCAGCCGGGAGAACACTGCGTCGATCGCGTCCGGAAGCGCATGGCACGGCGCCGAGCGGTTCAGTTCGGTCAAACGCTCGTAGAGAAACCCGAGGCGATGAGCGTGTGGACTGTCCCAACCTGTCAGGCGGTCGGCTCGCCGAAAATCCAACGCTCCGCGCTCGGCCAGCTCGACAAGCTCGCCATCGGTGACGGCGCCGATCGGCGAACGCAGGAGGCCGACCAGGGCCACTGCGTCGTGGGGATCCTCGACGACCCGAAGCAGATTCACCAGGTCGATGACCTCCTGACGGCGATAGAAGTGTTTTTCGCCGTCGGTGATGTATGAAATTCCATAGCGGCGCAGGGCGTCCAGATATTCGTGTGCCTGGGTCAGGGTCCGGAAGAGCATGGCGACGTGCCCTGGCCTGAGCGTTTGCAGCCCCTGGGCATCCCTCAGCCGCTCCTCTTCCAGCAATTCCTCTTTGATCCATTTCGCCAGCGCCTCGGCTTCAGCCCGCGTCGCGGCTGCGGAGTCAAACTCATCGGCTTCGGACGACCTGACCAGGCGCAACTCCACGCCCGGTCTCTGGAGACCACCTTGGCGGCCGGGCAGGGCGGCCAACCGGATATTGGGGGGCTGGCGATCGGCGTGCGGAAGGAAGAGCCGGTCAAAGACCGCATTGACGACCTCCAGGACAGCAGGGTGGCTCCGGAAATTCGTGCTCAGTTCGTAGGGAGCGCCGCCGGCCCCTTGAATCTTGCCGAGCACGCGCTGGAAGGCCTCGATGTCGGCTCGGCGAAACGCATAGATCGACTGTTTGGGATCGCCGACGATGAACAGCTTTCCCGGCTCGAGGTCCACCTCCTGCCATGTCGCCCCGCTGCGCCCGGCGCACTCCGCCAGGTACAGAATGATTTCATACTGAACCGGGTCGGTATCCTGAAACTCGTCAACCAGCACGGCCTGGTAGTCGCCTTTGAGCTGCTCGCGAATATGCGGATGATCCCGGAGCAGATCTCGGGCCTTCGCAAGCAAGCCATCGAAGGACACCCAGCCCTGCTCCAGAAAGCCGAGTCGTACCGACCGCACCAGCGGCACCAGGATGCACACCATGTCCGCGATCAGCGTGCTATCGACCTTCAGGAGTCGTCGCGCCGCCGCGATCAGCTCCCGGGCCTCGCCAAATGCCTCGGCTGTCCAGCCGGCCGGCGGTGACCCGATGTCTCCCTCAATGAGATTAGCGAGGCCCGTGCGCTCTCCAGCCCCAAGCCCTTTCGCGCCGTTCTCCAGCAGCCGACTGTAGAGATCGTGCGCCGCCGTCAGAAGGAGTTCCAGCTTGCGGGGCTTCCCTCCGCCGGACGCAGCCAGGAGCTCGGCGGCGCGTGCCCGTTTCTTCTCCATCCACTCCCGAATCGGCGCGGGAAGACAGGAGGATTGAAGCTGAGCAGGCAGATCATCCAAGACGACCAACTCGTTACAGAAGGCGCGTGCCAGCGCCTGCAGCTCGGTGAGCCCGACGGCGGCGAGCAGTCTCCGCCATCGTGCGTGATCCCGGCCGCTCGGCCCCAGCTCCTGATCGATCCAGAGTTCCCACTGTGTCTCGAAATGCTCGTGAAAGCGAAGTCCGTCATCTTCCCGGAAATCAGGAACCACGGAGCTTTCGAGGGGATAGAGACGGAGGAGGTGGGCCGTGAAACTGTGAACGGTGCCGATCTGGGCTTTCTCCAGCGTCTCGAGCGCAGCCTGCGCCCGGCCGGCAATCCGCTCCGACGAGAGCCCGTATCGGTCCCGGAGGTCTTGAGCGCGCACGGCGCCCGGTTCTGCAGGACCATCGGCTGAATCGGGATTCGCCAGGGCAAGAAGTCTGCCGCGCAGCCGGACCTTCATCTCCGTGGCCGCCTTGTTGGTAAAGGTCAGGGCGACGATCCGGGCAAGGTCGAGGGGGCGAGGCTCCCGCATCAGCAAATGGACAAGCCGGTTGACCAGCAAGGTGGTCTTGCCGGTGCCGGCGCCAGCGATCACCACGACATTCCGGTCGAATGTGGTGACCGCTGCTTCGCGGATATCCGCATCGGGAATGAAGAGCCGATCACTCATTGATCATCACCCGAGGCGGTCAGCTTACGAAGCTGACGAAGCCGCTGGGCGGCGGGAGAGCGATGGGCTCGCCACCAAGTAGGGCCGTGGAGACGGCGGCAGGCCGAGGAGAACTCGCAATGGTTGCAATAGCGGCCGGGGAGAATGTGGAACTGGCCGCTGTGGATCCCTTGGAGCAGAGTCGCCATGGTCCGCTGGAGATGCCGACCGACCGGCGCTTGCCACGTTGCGGACTCAAATACCGCACGCTCAACGGGCGGGTCGGAGCGGGGCGCGAGAAACAGGAACTCGACGCGCTCGAGCGGCGCCGGCTGGCTCCCTCGCGATGCCTCCTCGACCCGCATGAGCGCGTAGAGCGGCGGCTGGAGATGGATGCTCCGGATCGCCCCGACGATCAGATCCCGATCTTCCACCTTGAGGCTTCGCGTCTGGCGATATTTGTAGTCGATGACACGCAGGCCGGGTGGCTGCATCCGGCGGTCCAGTCGATCCAAGCGACCCCGTACGGTGATCGCCGGCAGCTCCTTCAAGGTCGGGACTTCCAGGCGGCCTTGGGCCTCTAGTTCAAAGGCGATCGGCTGATAGCCGGTCGCCAGGCAGTCGTTCTGATCGGCCTCCGCAACCGAGCGCACCAGCGTCGTGACGGTCTCGCGCGCGAGCTGCCAGGTCAAGGCATGACCGGTGCCGTGCTGTCGCGCATAGGCGGTGAACACCTGTTCTGCCGCAGCCTCCACGTATTGCCGAAGGGACGCCGCAGGGAGCTGACGCGCCGGCCAACCGGCCTCACCCAATTGCCGATAGCAGACCTCCAGAACCTCGTGACAGAGCTGTCCAATTGTCTGCGCCTGTACGTCATCCAGGGGGAGCGGCCGGGCTTCCAGGCGCAGGACCTGGGCGGCGAAATACTGGAACGGGCACCGTGCATAGCGCTCCAGGGATGTCGGCGAGAGACCACGGGCGGCGAGCTCTTGCCAATGGCGCGTGAGCAGGCCGGTAATTCCGTCGTAGGGCCCCGGCACACCGGACTCCTCTTCCATGGCCTGCATCGCGGCCGTGCCGCTTTCGAATAAACCGGCGTCACGACCGGTCGCCTCCAGTAACCTGGAAGGATCGCGGCCGCGCAGGACCTCCCACCGTGCGTACTCCTCGTGGTCCAGCAGCTCTGAGAGGAACGGTGAGGTGCCGATGCGGTCGGAGAACCGCCGCGGCACCCGGTGCTCGCCGCCCACGCGACATGCCGGGAGGACCAGTTCCTTGTCCGACAGGTACCCCGACGGGACCAGCGGCCGGCTCTCGGCATCCGCACGCTGGTAGAGCAGGTACAGCCGGTCTCGGGCCGCCTGGGTCAGGAGAGTAAACAACAGGCGCTCTTCGTCGTAGCCGGCCAGCTTCTCATCGATCTTGTACCCCAAGGTCGCGTCCAACGCCCGCCGATGCCGATCGCGAAGAAAAGCATCCTCGCGGATAAAGCGGGGGAAGACCTTCTCGTTGAGCCCGAGCAGGAACAGGGCGCGGAACCCCAGCCCGCGCGCCGCCATCGCATCCATGACCTGCACCCCGGGATGATTCTGGTCAAGGCTGGGGATCGCAGCATCCTCCACGAGCCGCGCGAAGACTTGCTCCCACTCTTCCCAGTTGACTTCCTCGCCGATCCGATCGAACTGATCGAGCCCTTCAAAGACCGTACGGATGCCCTCCCCGACGGAGTGTAGCGGATGCTCCGGCTCACTATGTCCTGCTGAATCTCCGAGGCCGGGCAGCGCAAGATGTGCCTTCGCCACCTTGAGAAACGCCGCGGTCAGCACGCCGAACGTTCCGGAGGGTGGAAGGGCTCGGATGTCCTCCAGCAACGCAGCGACCAGTCGCCAGAGGAGCCGGAGCTGTGCCTCCCCGATGGTCAGGGACCAATCCGGCTCGCCTTCCTCATCCTCAACCTCGGCGCCGGCATCGAGAATGAGTCCGCTTTGCGCTGCCGCAGCCAGGCGCTGCCATTCCTCCTCTCCGCGGGTGATTCCCAATTTGCGGACGGCGAGCTTCCAGAGGTCCGGCCGGGGCTCCACCTCCCTCCCGAGCCGGTCGACTCGGTAAAACGGCGAGGTCAGGAGATCCATGACCGGAGCCCGGTAGAGGCCGGTCAGCGGAAGCGAGGCAAGTTGCAAGAGCGTTTTGACCGCCGGCTCCCGGATGAGCGGGGGTGTCGCGGTTGCGTTGAAAGGGATCCGATGCCGGTCAAAGAGACGTCGGAGGGCGGTTCGATACGGCCCGAGAGTCCTGGCGACGACGCCGATCTCTTCGAACCGGTACCCATGTGTCTCCACCAAGAGCAGGATCTGCTTGCAGACCGTGGCCAGCTCATCCTCCGCCCCGACCGTGCTGAACAGCATGGTCTCGGGGAGCTGACCTTCCGGCGCTCCCTTAGATTCTACCCGTTC
>CAYZKG010000131.1:0-7108 GCA_964478915.1 uncultured Nitrospira sp. | reverse complement strand
AGGCAAGCCATCGAAGAGATCAGGAACAAGCACGCGATCTTCAAGAAGTACCCGGTGATCGAAGATCTGCTCGAGCTAGGCCGGCCCGGGAATCGGAACTACGAGGACAAGGACGCTGTGCTGGCGATCCTGTTGTCCGAACTCAAACGAGAGGCAACGCTCTTCCCGCTGCTGAACCTGATGTTCTGGGAGAGCTTGAGCCGTCTCTACCGCCGCAAGGTGCGCAGCGTTCCCAATCCGAAGGATCTCTTCTCCCGTGTGCAGGCGGACTTTTTCCACACGGCTTTCTCGTACCCGCTGGACCGGCGGCCCAGGAAAATCGATGTCAACCTGGTCCTGGACACCAAGAAAAAGGTCACGCGCTGGCAGCGGGAAGAGGCCCGCTATCACAAGCAGCACGAAGAGTTCGGGCTGGCTCACGAGGACCGACCGTCGCTCGCGGAGCTGCAGGTGTCCGAAGTGTTTCCCGAACAGATGGAGGAATACCTGCTCGACTTGACCTACCGCAAAGTCATCAACGAGCGGCAACTGGACCTTCTTCGGGAGGTCGACGTCTATCAGCGGATGACCGAAAAGCAGTGGGCCGAGGCCCGCGGAGTCGCATACGCGACAGTGCGGAGCTGGCACTTCCGGGCGGAAGCGGCCATCCGAAACCATGAGAAAGCGCGCCACGCGCGTGAACAGGAGGTCGAATGAGGGGGGTGCAACACTCCCCGGTCCCATGGGCGCTACCGGGTAGAGGCGGATTCATACCCACAAGAAGGAGACGCCCATGGAAAAGGGCCGTACCACAACCGTATTACGGGAGATGCTGCGCGAGCAGATCTGTTGCTTGGGTCGAATCGTGGCAAGGCATCAGGTCCCCGATGACGTGGTCTGGGAGATCGCCAAGGGCTTCGACATCATCTACCAGCGGGCTCGCCGGCAGATTGAGGCATCAGCAAGCGGCCCGGAGCTACCTCCGCTTCCGTACCGGATGGAGCCCCACCCGGGGCTCACCTACCTCCTCGAGAAGCTGGACTTGGAGGCCTCCGCCCAAGCCGGCGAGGCAAGTAGGAAATGAAGCGGGTGTCGAAGATGAATGCCGCGCTGGTGATCATCCCGCACGACGGTGGCACTAACCCGCGGAATCCTTACGACCAACTCGCCCCGGAAGAGCGCCACCAGAAGATCGTCCAACTGTGCGCCCGCATCTACCTGCGGATGCGCTCCCGTCAGCCAGCACCCGCTACTGCTGGACCTGTGCCAGCAACTTCTGAAATTCTTCGACCTGCCGCCTCGGATCTTCGATCTGTATCAGCGGCCGGAGCCGACGCTCCCTGAAGAATCGGATCGCCTGCTGATCCTCCAAGCGCAGAAGGTGTTCCTGGATTTCAGGGGCTAGTCGCAGCAGGCTCATGACCTGAGTGATGCGCACCCGGGAGACCCCTATCTCCCGGGCCAGGTCGGCTTGCGTCTTGACGAGCGGGTCGTGCTGGAGGATACTGGCGTATCGCTTGGCTTCCAGCAGAGGCGAAGCATAGACACGCTCAGACTCTGCCTGGGGCCGCTCCCACCGGAAGACGACTCGGCGGCTCTGCAAGGTTTTGTAGACCGGGAAAGAATGCCACCACGCCGGGTCCGAAATGGTGCAGTGAGTGGCCAATACGGGGAGCCATTCTTGTTTTGGGCAAAACATTGCCCAGAGCGTGACGGCGGCATCAGGAGCGAAAATCCGATGCCGCCGTTAACGCTTCTCGGAGGGAGAGGCGCTGCCGTGCCGCCGTCAAGGCGGGGTCGTAGGTAATCTGCGCCTCAGCGCCTTTGATCTTGACGGACACGACGAGGTACTGCATGAAGGACTTCATGACGGACGAAGTAACCGCGGGCGATGTAGCCAAGACCACGCTGGATTCGCTCGGGCTTGAGGTCGGGCGGGCCTTCGGCTACTGGTTTGACTTCGGCGACGACTGGCGGCACGAGATCCGCGTCGAGGCTATTGAGGATGCTCCACCGAAAGGCCGTTTCCCCAAGGTGACCATCCGCGTCGGCGAATCCCCGCCCCAGTACGCCAATCCCGAAGAATTGGAATAACCTCGGCGGCGGAAGCCATCACGGCTTGATTCACGCTCCGTATATGTGCTATACTTGTGAACACATATCACACATAGGAGGGGCGTGATGACCAACTTGACGCTGTCGATCCCGGATGATCTGAAAGCCAAGATGAGCCACTTTCCGGAAATCAATTGGTCTGAGGTGGCTCGACAAGCCATCATGGAAAAGACGCGGGTGCTTGAGCAGATGCAGCAGCTGCTCTCGCGGAGCACGCTGACCGAGCAGGATGCGCTCACGATCGGCCGAGAGATCAAGCGGCGCATGTGGAAGAAGTCCCAGCGCTCCAGCTAATGGAGCTCGTGGTCGATACGAACGTCGTGATCGCCGGGTTCCTCCGCTCGGCCACGACTCGGGAGCTGCTCCTTGATGGACGGCTCGTCCTGCACGCTCCGGAATACCTCCTGACGGAAGCGGAGCGGGTCCTCTCGGCCCCACGCCTCCGCCGCCGGCTCGGTTCCCTCTCGCCAGATGATGTCCGTGCGCTCTTGTCGCAGTTAACTTCGCGCATGCGGATTGCACCGACCAGCACATTCCGCCTCAAGCTGCCAGACGCCAAGGCGCTGGTCGCCGACCCGGAAGATGCCTCCTTCATCGCCCTGGCGCTTCACCTGCAGCTTCCGTTGTGGTCGAACGACGCTCCGCTCAGGACGCAGAACGTCGTTCGGGTGTATACGACGGATGACGTGCTGAATCTGCTCGCGCGTTCGTAGACCGGCCGCTTACTCCTAGCGTCACCCTGAGAGTAAAGGTCCCAAGCTGCTGAGCCAGCTTCAGGGCTGAGGGGCCAAGCCGCGGCGGCTCGCATACTGGCACATTCGGGGAGCCATCCTGTACAATAGGCAGAACCACAATGGGGAGAACCTCTCTTCGGAGGGGTTCTTTCTTTTTGGGTGGGGTCATGGGGCCGGTATATTCGATTTCGGCGGTGGGGTAATCCAGTTTGATGCGCTTCACGAAGGACGGGGAAGGACATTCCTCAACTCTTCCTGCTATTTCGTCTTGCCAAAGCTTTGCCATTTGATATACTAAGGTGTCCTTTCCGTGCGTGGAACGCTCGCCCCCACGAGCCTCCTGCGTTCTCCTGTAAGTCATAACCTGTGCGGTAGCCGTTGTGCCAAAACTCGTGAGCCAGAAACCCGATCGTTTGGTATTGTGTTCGGCGTCTGATGTGCCCTAACCATCACTGAGTCGCATGGGCCTATTCCATCAGGTCTCGACCGATCTCGTCACCGCTCCTGAGAGCGTCCGACACACCGTGCGGGTTGCGGCCGGTGTGCGGCCGCACGTCGGAGGGAAGTTCCTCTTCGTTGGGGCTCAAAAGCTGTACGTCCGCGGGGTCACGTACGGTCCGTTTCATCCTCAAGCTGATGGCTGCGAGTATCACGATCCGGGGATCGTCGATCACGATTTCGCCCAGATGGCGGTCCATGGGATCAACGCGGTTCGCGTGTACACCGTGCCGCCGCCCTGGCTCCTCGACATTGCGCAGCATCACGGCCTGCGCGTCATGGTCGGGCTGCCGTGGGAACAGCACATCGCCTTCCTCGATGACAAGAAACGCGCCAAGGCCATAGAGCGCCGGTTGCGCGAAGGTGTCCGTGCCTGTGCGGGCCATCCGGGTATCCTCTGTTATGCGATTGGCAACGAGATTCCTGCCCCCATCGTCCGTTGGTATGGCCGTCGCCGCGTCGAGCGCTACCTTGAGCGCCTCTATCGCGCGGCGAAGGCCGAGGACCCCGGAGCTCTCTTTACGTACGTGAACTATCCCACCACCGAGTACCTCCAGTTGCCCTTCGTGGACTTTGTGTGTTTTAACGTCTACCTGGAACATCAGGCGCGTTACGGCGAGTACTTGGCGCGCCTCCAGAATCTCGCGGGCAATCGCCCACTCATCATGGCGGAGATCGGGCTCGATAGTCGGCGGCACGGTGACAGTGTGCAGGCACGCACCCTCGAATGGCAAGTGCGGACGGCGTTCGCTGCGGGCTGCGCAGGCATCTTCCTCTTTGCTTGGACCGATGAGTGGTACCGAGGCGGCTATGACATCGAGGATTGGGATTTCGGCCTCACGCGGCGCGATCGCCAACCGAAGCCAGCGCTCGAGGTAGTGCGGGAAGCGTTCGCCGACGTGCCGTTTCCCAAAGACTTGCCCTGGCCAAAAATCTCGGTGGTCGTCTGCAGCTACAACGGAGCTCGCACGATCCGTGATTGTTGCAAGGCTCTCTTGTCGTTGGACTACTCCAACTACGAAGTCATCGTCGTCAACGATGGATCGACCGACGCCACAGCAGCGATCGCAAGCGAATACGGATTCCAGGTCATTACGACCCCGAATCGGGGGGTTGAGCAGTGCGCGCAATACCGGCATGGAGGCGGCGACCGGGGAGATTGTGGCCTACACGGACGATGATGCCTACCCCGACCCTCATTGGCTGACCTATCTGGCGACCACGTTCCTGAGCAGGACCTGCGCGGGGGTCGGCGGTCCCAACATCCCGCCACCGGGAAACGGCCCCATCGCGGAGTGCGTCGCCAACGCGCCTGGTGGTCCCCTGCACGTGCTGTTCTCCGACCGAGAGGCCGAGCATATCCCCGGTTGCAACATGGCCTTTTGGAAAAAGGCGCTCATGGCGGTGGGTGGATTTGATCCGCAGTTTCGGACCGCGGGAGATGATGTCGATATCTGCTGGCGTTTACAGTCCCAGGGTTGGACGTTGGGCTTTAGTCATGCGTCGATGGTCTGGCACCATCGCCGCAATTCGGTTCGGATGTACTGGAAGCAGCAACGCGGCTACGGGAAGGCTGAGGCGCTGCTTGAGCGGAAATGGCCCCAGCGGTACAACGCCACCGGCCACGTGACGTGGTCTGGTCGGATTTATGGAAGCGGACTCACCCAGGCGCTGGGCTGGAGACGATGGCGCATCTACCACGGCACCTGGGGTTGCGCGCCGTTCCAATCCCTCTATCAACGTGTGCCGGGGACGCTGGGGTCGTTGCCGCTGATGCCCGAGTGGTATTTGCTGATCGGGATATTGGCGGCGCTCTCCAGCCTCGGCGCACTCTGGAGGCCCTTGTGCCTCGCGCTGCCACTGCTGACGTGTGCGGTCGGCTCGACCCTTGTCCAAGCGGTCTTGAGCGCGGTCCACGCTTCCTTTCAGCCAGTACCGCGTTCGCGGGCGTCCAGACTGAAGCGACGAGGTCTGACGGCCCTGCTCCATCTCCTTCAGCCGCTCGCGCGCTTGCGCGGCCGCCTCTCCCACGGCCTCACCCCGTGGCGGCGGCGTGGACTCCTCGGTCTGGTGTGGCCCTGGCCGAAGAAGTGGAGCATCTGGAAGGAGCAGTGGCAGGCGACTCACGAGAGGCTTGGATCTTTTGAAAAGATGCTCCAGGCATGCGGGGCCGTCCTCCTCCGGGGGGGGTCCCTATGATCGTTGGGACCTTGAGATCCGAGGAGGGATGCTTGGCGCCGTGCGTCTGCGCATGGCAATCGAGGAGCACGGCGCGGGCAGGCAATTGGTGCGGTTTCGTATCTGGCCGAAAGCCTCCTTTCTTGGAATCGTCCTGCCCTGCGTGTTTACCATCCTTGCTACTGGTGCCGCGTTCGACCAGGCCTGGATGGCGTGTGCGACGTTGGGCCTCGTCGCTTCCCTGCTGATGCTGCAATTACTCTTGGAATGGGCCGAGGCTACGGCGACGGTCCTCCACGCACCCCACCTTATTCGGGATTGGTAACGCGATGGCGCCCTGGGTCGTGATGGTCAGATCATGAAGGGACACGAGATCCGCTTGTTGCGCTATGTCAGACCGCACTGGCGCAGTCTCGGACTCGTCGTCCTGGCGTTGCTGGGTCTGGCCGCGCTGGACGTGGTGCGTCCGTGGCCGATGAAGCTGTTGGTCGACCAGGTCTTGGGCCGGCAGCCGCTGCCGGCTGACCTCGCGTCATGGATGGGCCACTTGCCCGGAGTCCTGCGCCCGGAAGGCTTCTTGATGTGGATCTGCGTCGCGACGGTGTTGATCTTCGTCGTGAGCACCCTACTCAGCATGGTGCAAACCGTCGCCTCGGTCAGCCTCGGTCAACGAATCACCTACGACCTCGGCGCGGATCTGTTCCGGCATCTGCAGCGGTTATCGCTGATGTTCCACAGCCGGCGTCACGTGGGCGACCTGGCCGCCCGCGTCACGGGTGACACCTACTGCGTGCAGATCATGGTCACCGGCGCCCTCTTGCCGCTGGTCCAATCAATCGTCACGCTCGTGGCCATGTTCGCCGTGATGTGGCGGTTGGATCCGACGTTAACGCTGATTGCATTAAGTGTCGCGCCGTTTTTGATCCTGACGATCTGGACGTTCCGCGAGCCGGTGAAACAGCAGGGTCGGTACCGGCGGGATTTGGAAGGCCGGATGGCCTCGCTCGTGCAGCAGACCCTCGGCGGACTTCCTGCGGTGCAGGCCTTCACGCGTGAGGAACTGGAGCACGCGCGGTTCCAACAAGTCGCCCGAGACACCGTCGAAGCGTACCGCCGCACCACGACTGCGCAGCTCGCGTTCAAGCTGCTCGGCGGGTTGATCATCGCGGTCGGCACCGCCGCGATCATGTGGCTTGGAGCCAAACAAGTGCTCGACGGCCGCTTGACCGTCGGAACGGTGCTCGTGTTCCTGGCGTATTTGAGCTCCTTATACAGCCCGCTGAACGCGATGACCCAGATGACCTCAACCTGGCAGACTGCGGCCGCCAACGCCGATCGCGTCAACGAGATCCTGACCATTCAGCCTGACGTGCAGGATGCGTCGGATGCGCGCGAGGTGAAGCTGGTGGGGGCGGTCCGCTATGAGGATGTGACCTTTGGGTATGAGCCGGAAGGACAGCCGGTGCTGAAGCAGATCCGGCTTGCGTGCGAACCGGGACAAGTCATAGCAATCGTCGGCCCGACGGGGGCCGGCAAGACCACCCTGGCGAATCTGCTGGTTCGGTTTTTTGATCCCTGGTCGGGCCGGATCACGATCGACGGCC
>CAYZKG010000130.1:0-7128 GCA_964478915.1 uncultured Nitrospira sp. | reverse complement strand
GCCCGCAGCGCATCGGCCAGCACGCCCAAGATCGCCTGCAACTCCGCCTCGGCCGCCACGTCCTGCTGACGCCGCTTGGCCAACACCCATGGCTGGTACGCATCGATGAGCTGATTGCCGAGCGTCACGATGTGCCAGAGACCGCTCAGGGTGGTGTGGAACTCGTACGTATCGAGGGCCGACTCGCGCTGGGCTTCTTCCCTGCCAAAGTAGCCCTCCAGGCGACCAATGAACTGCTTCACATGCGCAGGTGCCGTCGCCGGGTCGTACCGGTAGTCCGGGATGACGCCCTGGAAGTACTTCTCAAGCATCGTCAGCGTGCGGTAGACGAGGTTCCCCAGGTCGTTGGCCAGGTCGCTGGTGTAACGCTTGTCCATCGCGGCCTCGGAGAACGTCCCGTCCTGCCCGAAGGGGACCTCCCGCATCAGGAAATACCGGTAGGCGTCCACCCCGTACTCGGCGATCACCGCGTTGGGGTCAACGACATTCCCCCGGGACTTGGACATCTTCTCGCCGCCGGCCAGCCACCAGCCGTGGACCGCGATGGTCCGCGGCGGCGGCAAACCCAAGGCATGGAGCATGATGGGCCAGTACACCGCGTGGGGCCGCAGGATGTCCTTCCCGATGAGGTGGACGTCGGCCGGCCAGCGCGCCCACCGCTCGTGCCCGGTGTCCGGATAGCCGATCGCCGTGATGTAATTCAACAACGCATCGAACCAGACGTAGGTGACGTACCCCGGCTCGAAGGGAGGCGACGGCATCGGGATCCCCCAGCTCAGGCGGGCAGCCGGGCGTGAAATGCAGAGGTCCTGGAGGGGTTGCTTCAGGAACTCGAGGACCTCATTCCGACGGGTCGTCGGCCGGATGAACCCGAGCTGATCGATCCACTCCCCAGGATAGACCGGGCCGATTGCCTTCCGGGGATCATGGATGTAGTCGATCAACCAGGCACGGTACTTCTCCAGTCTGAAGAAGTAGTTCTCTTCCCGAAGGTGCTCAACGGGCCGCCGGCAGTCGGGGCAGGACGGCTTGGTGTCCGATGCGACGGTCAGGTTGGGCCAGAAGGTCTCGCACGGCGTGCAGTACCACCCCTCATACGCCCCTTTATACACATCGCCGGCGTTCAGCAACTGTGACAACGCCGCTTGAACCCCGCGGGTGTGCCTGGGCTCAGTCGTGCGGATGAAATCGTCGTACGAGACGTTCAGGGTGTTCCAGAGCGCTTGAAATCCCGGCACGGCGTCGTCGGCGAACTGTTGCGGACTCTTGCCGGCCTCGGTCGCCGCCTGCCGGATCTTCTGCCCGTGCTCGTCGGTGCCGGTGAGGAAGAAGACGTGGCCACGACCTCGTCGCATCCGCTGGTAGCGCGCCAGGCAATCCGCCAGCACCGTGGTGTACGCGTGCCCGAGGTGCGGCGGGGCATTCACGTAGTACAGGGGGGTCGTGAGGTAGTACGTCTCCTGGCTCACCCGGCACCCATGCCGGCCGATGGGTCGAGCCGTGACAGGCGCGTCACGAGGACCGCGAGTGCGGCGCGCGGATTCACATGCTGCTGGACGAGGGCCCGGGTGGCGTACACCGCATCAATCGTCTCGAGTAACCAGTGGGGGGACCAACGATCGGCCTGGGCCCGGGCCAGCTCCTGGCGATCCGGGTACGCGAACGCGCCCGATGCCGCCCCGGCGTGCACGAGCAGGACGTCGCGGTACCACGCCGCGATGTCTTCGAGAATCTCCTCCAGCTCGGCGCGGGGTCGAGCAACCCAGGGCAGCTCCACCGCCTCCGCGTCCACGGCCGCCAGCCACGCCTCGAGGGTGGTCCGCTGCCGCTCCCACACCTCGTCCGAGGCGAGGTGCCTCGCATAACCCACCCGGCCGGTCGCACGGCGCGCCACTCCCTCCGCGCGCGATCGCTCAATGCCCTGTCCCATCAGCGCGCGGACGAGCTGGTCGGTCGGCAGCGGATGACAGCGGAGCCTGGTGCAGCGGGACACGATCGTCGGCAACAGGCGGTTCTCATGGACGGCCACCACGATCAACACGGCGGTCGGTGGGGGTTCCTCCAACGTCTTGAGCAAGGCGCTGGCGGCCACCTCCTGCATCGTGTCTGCCCCATCCACGATCGCCACTTTTCGGCGCGCCTGGAATGGGGCAAGGGCCAGCCAGTGCTGGAGCTGCCGGACCTGCTCGATCTTGATCTGCTGCGCGACCGGGTGCCCCGCGGGCACCTCGACGACGAGCACATCCGGGTGTCGCCCCTGGGCCACCGAGCGGCACGCCGGGCACTGGCCGCACGCATCCCCATCAACCGGCTGGGGGCAGTGGATGGCCTGCGCCATCTGCTGCGCGAGAAAACGCTTCCCCACGCCTGCCGGGCCCTGCAACAGGTAGGCGTGGCCCAGTGTCTGGGTAGCCACCTGCCGTGCGAGCCAGGCCGTGATCTGACGATGGCCGATGACGTCGCTAAAGGGCATCTCGCACCGCCCGACGCATCAGGGCCTGGGTCGCTGCCGGAGCCGGCTGCACAGGGATCAGCCGACAGCGTCGAGGATGCTGCCGGGCAATCGCCCGGAATCCTCGACAGACCCGTTGCTGAAAGGCCAGACCCCGGCGCTCCATCCGCTGCCGCCGACGCGTCCGGCGCAGGCCCGCCGAGGCCGACCCATCGAGGATCAACGTCAGGTCCGGCACGGCGCCAGCGGTCACGGCCCGCGTCACCCGGGCAATCAACCGACGATCGAGCCCAAGGCCATACCCCTGGTAGGCCATCGTGGAATCCGCGTACCGGTCGCAGATGACGATCGCGCCACGGCGGAGGTGCGGCCGGATCACCTCGGCCACGTGCTGGGCCCTCGCCGCTTGGAAGACCAGGAGCTCCGTCCACGGACCGAGCGCCGGATGCCCCAGCACCATCCGCCGCAGGCGCTCGCCCACCGGCGTCCCACCGGGCTCCCGCGTGAGCGTCACGGCGTATCCCTGCCGACGCAGCCAGCGGGCGAGCCGCGTCGCCTGGGTGGACTTGCCGCTGCCATCGCCGCCCTCGATCGTGATGAAGAATCCGCGCCTCAGGCGGGCCGGCATATCGTGCCTCCGGCCGTGTCCTCGACGATGTAGCCGCGGGACTGGAGCTCCCGCCGAACCTGATCCGCGGTCGCGAAATCTTTCGCCCGGCGTGCGGCATCCCGCCGCGCGACGAGCGCCTGGATCTCCGGATCCATCCGCGCAGAGGCCCTGTGCTCGAAGAGACCGAGAAGGCGCCCTTGCCGCCGGACCGCCTCGAGGATGGCCAGGGCCGGCCCGAGTTCCCGCCTGGACACCGCCTGATGGCCCAGCGTCGCCAATTCGAACAACGCGGCCGCCGCCTCAGGGGTGTTCAGATTGTCGGCCAGCGCCGCTGAGACGCGCTGCTCCCGGGCCTGCGCAACCGGCGACAAGCTCCCGGACGTCCCGCCCTGGTGCGCGACCAGCTGTTGGACGGCCTGCTCCAGGATCGCAAATCGCCCGTAAGCCCGGGCGGCCTCATCCAGCTTCTCCCACGTGAAATCGAGCGGCGAGCGGTAGTGCGTCATCACGAAGAGCAACTTCAGGACATCCGGGTTTGGCTGGCGATCGAGGACCTGGCTCAATCCGATCACGTTGCCGACCGACTTCGCCATCTTGTGCCCGTTCACCGTCACCAGGCCGCTGTGCACCCAGTGTCGGACAAACGGGCGGCCGGTCGCGGCCTCCGACTGGGCGATCTCGTTCTCGTGGTGCGGGAAGACGAGGTCCAGGCCCCCGCCGTGCACGTCGAAACTCTCGGTGAGATACGTCGTGGACATGGCGGAGCACTCGATATGCCACCCGGGGCGGCCGAGACCCCACGGGCTGTCCCACGCCGGCTCCCCAGGCTTCGACGATTTCCAGAGGGCGAAGTCGAGGGGATCCTCCTTCTGCTCGCCCGGCGCAATCCGGGCCCCCGCCCGCAGCTCATCCACCGATTGATGGGACAACCGCCCGTACGCACGCCACGACCGGACCCGGAAGTACACGTCGCCCCCGACGGGGTAGGCGTGCCCTTTGGCCACCAATCCCTTCACGAGCTGGATCATCTGGGGGATGTGACCCGTCGCCTTCGGCTCGACGTCAGGCAGCGGGATGCCGACGCGCTCCAGGTCTCGATGGTAGCTGTCGGTGTAGCGGGCCGCCACGTGGCGGCAGGCAGCCTCGAGATCCCCCGCGCCGCCCGTCTCCTGCCGCGCCTTCTCGATGATCTTGTCATCGACGTCGGTGATGTTGCGGACGTAGGTCACGCGCCACCCCTGCGCCTGGAAGACCCGGCGGAGGACCTCGAAGACATACGCGGCTCGTACGTGTCCGATATGCGGGTCGTCGTAGACGGTGACGCCGCAGACGTACATCTTCAGCTGCCCCAGCGCAATCGGCGTGACCGGCTCGACCGTCTGGGTGAGCGTGTTGTAGAGCGTGACCGGCATGTCAGGCCCAACGGGCCCTACCGAAGGGTGTGCCGAGGCCATCAATTCAGCGTACAACTCGGTAAGCTAGTCTACGCTCTCCCAACAAGTTCCCACCATCGAGATCTAGAGAAAGCTGGTAGGATTCGATTGGCCTATAGAGCGGGTGTTTTGGGGGGGGATAGTTGGTAATCAAAATCTCCTTATTGAGGACGCGGGAGTTGTCATTTTTCCTTATCCTCATTCCGGAAGAGGATTGAACAGAAGTAATAAAGTATTCCTCGAATACATCTCGAATCTCTGGAAGATCGTAGGACGAAAGAATCCACTTGCACTTTGCCTTTCTGAGCCGATCCGCTAATTCTACATGCTCATTCCAATCCCTCATGTTGTGAGCATAGTTGCAACCATTGCCTGGGTATGGGGGATCCAAATACATAATAGTGCCTGGGCGATCGTAACGATCAATGCATACACGCCAGTCGAAATTTTCAATGATGACGGTTCGTAATCGATCGTGTATGGGTTGTATGCGTTCCCGCAACGTCTTGAGTGCACCGATGAGCCGATTCCCATGGCCTCCGTCGGTAATGCTCGTTGCAAAGCGCGGATAGTTAAGCTCGCCACCCCACCCGGCCATGATAAGATAGTAGAAACGATGAGCTCGTTGAACCTCGTCCAATTGCAAGGGGGTTGTATTTGCCAAACGCTCAAACTCGGCGCGTGAAACTAATTCCAAATCAAACGAGGCAATGAGATCTTCGGGCCTTTCTCTAACTACGCGAAAGAAAGTGACGAGTTCTTGATCGATGTCATTGAGGACTTCTACGTTACTCGGTGGTTTACCAAAAAGCACCCACGCGGCTCCAGCAAAAGGTTCGACGTAACACGTGTGATCTGAGAGGAGATTGATGATGGGTTTTCGGAGACGGGATTTTCCCCCGACCCACTTGAAAGGACTGCTGAGCTTTTGGTAACCACTATCGCTCATGAGTTGTCACGCTCTCAATTATACCGTATGTCTCTAATGGAGACAGTATAGCTAATAGCCTTCTATAAGTCAATGCCTAAAAACGAGTGGGCCATAAAACGCCTCGGGAAGAAACTTCGCACCTTGCGGATACATCGTGGTTTGACCCTAAAGGCACTTGCTCATAAATTAGGATACGCGGCTCATGGGTACCTTAGCGAGATCGAGTCTGGGAAAAAAACACCCACTGTAGAACTCACACTTAAAATAGCGACCTTTTTTGATATTACCACGGATCAACTATTACGGGACGAGATTGAATTGGACATCGGTGATGCCCACAAAATTACAAGCGCCTAGCCCAAACAACGTAGAGAAGCTCCGCTTGATCTTGAGCACGTACCAAGATGGAACGGGGATGCTCGCCCAAAAAGGCGGTGGGGCGCTGCCGGGTTGGCGAGACCTCGAGCGTGCTGTAGCCACAGTCTTTGATGGAGAAGCTCAAGAGAATAAATCGGTCTTTGATGTACTCGTCCCCGTGCCGAGTAATCAGCATATCAAGTTTGGCGTGTCCTGTAAAATGCGGAGAGAGCTAGACAGGGTTGATAAGACCGGACGTGTCGCATTTGAACTTTCGAACTCAGCTGGAAAGTTTTGGGGGTATCTCCGACGCCAGGGATTGAACCAGAAAAATTACAGAAGAAATCCACTTTTGGTAGGAAGCGCGCTCCTTGATCTTGTGAGACAGTGGCATACCGAGGTAAGCCTTGAGCAAGGCGGCTTGGTGGATTTGAGCAGGAGCTTCTATCTTGTACTTTCATGGAACCGAGCTGGATGGTATCAGCTCTACCAATTCTCCATCCATCTACCGGAACCCAAATCTCTCAAGTGGGGCTTCCATACGCGAAAGTGTTTAAGAGGCGATGACCACGCAGGGACGCTGTTTGAGTGGTATGGAGAATCAGGTGGGCAGTTGAAATACTACCCACTCGTCAAAAACGCAATTTGGTCCTCAGCGCGCTTTCAACTCGAGCCGATAAAGAGAAGTGGGAGGCGCGATGCCTCGACAAAAACGGCTGATTATTTTCCTGAACTTTGGGCAAGAGCCTGCCGACAGCCCTAACGGTCTCGCAACAGATCCAACGAAGAATTCCCGAGCGTGACCGGCTCGACCGTCTGGGTGAGCGTGTTGTAGAGCGTCCCCTCATTCACTGCGCTTCTGGCGGTGCTGCTTGAGCTGGCCCTCGATGAGGTCAATCTCGCGTTGGAGTTTCTCCAGCGCCTGGGCCAGCGGGTCCGGCAACGCCGTGTGATCCAGGTTGATCCCGGGGAACGCCCGCCCCTCGTGCCGGACGACCCGCCCGGGAACCCCGACCACGACGGAGTCGGCCGGCACGTCGCGGATCACGACGGCGTTGGCCCCGATCTGGACGTTGTCCCCGATCGTCAGATTGCCCAGCACCTTCGCCCCGCCGCCGATGACCACGTTGTTCCCGATCGTCGGGTGGCGCTTCCCCTGCTCCTTGCCGGTGCCGCCGAGGGTCACGCCCTGGAACAACGTCACGTTGTTCCCCAGGACGGCCGTTTCTCCGATGACGACCCCCATGCCGTGATCGATGAAGAGCCCACGACCGATGGTCGCGCCCGGATGGATCTCGATGCCCGTGAGGGCGCGCGCCAGTTGAGAGATGAGCCGTGGGAGGAA
>CAYZKG010000129.1:0-7303 GCA_964478915.1 uncultured Nitrospira sp. | reverse complement strand
CCCCCTCTACACGATCATGGATCTGGACACGGTCCGCATTTATGTGAGCGTCCCGCAGGAAGCAGCCCTGCTCGCCAAGCCGGGCCTGCCGGTTACAATAACTTTCAAGGAAGCTGCTCTCCAGGAATTCAAAGGCTCCATTACCCGCACCACCGAAGCCCTGGACCCGGCCACTCGCACGCTCCTGGTCGAGATTGACATGCCGAACAAGGAGCGAAAGCTCCAGCCCGGCATGTTTGTCAACGCAACGCTCTACCTTCGGCAGCACCCGAACGCGCTCGTGGTTCCGCCGGCAGCAATCGTCGCCGGGGGTGCAAAAGGAAAATCTGTCTTCGTCGCCCGGCAGGGCAAAGCCCATCACGTCCCCATCAAGACAGACATTGATAACGGGGTCTGGGTGGAGGTCGTGGAGGGCCTGACCGGAGAGGAAGAGATCGTCGTAGTCGGAAAGTCCGGCCTCGTCGAAGGGCAGGCCATAAAAACCTTGCCGTACAAGCTCCCTGAAGGGACCCCGTCCAGCCAAAAATACTGAAAGGAGACAACCATGCGATCTCACATCATCAGGGTCGGCGCAGTCGCGCTGCTCATTGGGATGTTCTTCTCAGAGGTGGCGCTGGCACAGAGGGAGAAGGCTCCCGGCAAGGCCGTCAAAAACGGTCCTGCGCAAGGCCAGTTTCTCGGGCTCAAGCAAGCCATCGAGATCGCACTGGAGAAACACCCGGCCCTCCAGGCGGCGGACGCAAATCTAAGAGCGGCGGAGGCCCGCACCGAGCAAACCCGCTCCGCCTATTATCCACAGGTCTATGCCAACTTCGACACCATGTCCGGAGCGGGAGGCATCAATCCCCGATTCGTGGCGCCGGCCGGAGCCATGTTACGAGGTAACCTCAGCCAGTACACCGGCGGGGTGATTGCCAATCAACGGGTGTACGATTTCGGGCTGACCAAAAACCTGGTGAATTCTTCGAATCTTGCCGCCCGCGCCCAGGAGGAGGACAAAACCGCGCAGCGCGCGCTCGTGATTCTCAATGTCCAGCGGGCGTACCTCACCAGCCTCAAACACCGCCGGTTGGTGCAAATCGCGGAGGAAACCGTCCGGGAGCGCGGCATCATCCGCTCGCAGGTGGAGACGCTGTACCGGCAGCAGCTCAAATCCAAGTTGGATCTCAATCTGGTCCAGGTGGAGCTGACCAACGCCGAATCCTTGTTGGTCAAGGAGCGGAACGATCTAAAGGCCAGCTTTGCGGACCTGAACCGGGCCATGGGGATCATCGGGCCGGAGGACTACGTCCTGGAGGACATTCCGATCGGAGTCCGGCCTCAACGTCCGCTGGAGGCCCTGATCGCCGACAGTCAGTCCCATCCTGAGTTGAAGCGCGCCAAAGAGTTTGCGCGCTCGGCGGAGGCCAAGCTGCAGGCGACGAAGCGGCTCTATTTCCCCACTCTCTCTGCCATCGCGAGCGCGGGTGACTTCGAAACCTTCGACTCCAACCGACGGGAGCGGACTGGTGGCTGGTGGACGGCCGGGGGGCTTCTCTCAATGCCGCTGTTCACCGGCTTCCTGATCGAAAACCAGGTCCGGGAGGCCAGTTCCCAACAGGTCGCTGCGGAGGCCGGCAGTATGAGCATCGAGCAGGCGCTGGCCCAGCAGGTCACAACATCGTACCTGGATACGCTCAGCCTCGAGCAGCAGATCAAGCTCGCCGAAGAGCAGGTCAAGACGGCCCAGGAGGCCCTTGGTCTGGCGCGGCAGCGATACAGGCTGGGCTTGGGGTCTATCGTCGAGGTCACGCAGTCCGAGGTCGCCCTGACCGCAGCCCAGACGCGGCTGGCCCAAGCGCAATATGATTACAAAATCGCGGAAGTCACGCTGGCCTACGCGGCCGGTCTGACCGCCACCGTGCAGAACGGCACCTTCATGCCGTAGCTCCATGCAACGGCTCATTACCTTCTTCAACGATCTTCCGATCGGACGGAAGCTCCTGCTGACCTCGGTCATTCCGGTCCTGGCTCTCGGTCTGCTCAGCTTCGTCATTTACGGGAGCGTCGGCACCTTCGCGGAGGATGAAGAGCAACTCAACAACATCTACCTCGCCCAGAGCCACGCGGCCGAATACATGGGATTGGTGGCCGACCTCGAGACCGGGTTCCGGGGGTTCGTGCTGACCAAGCAAGAGAGCTATCTGAGACCCTACCTGATTGCGCAAAACAGAATCCTGGACCTCGGGGACATGATCGAGCAAATGGTCAGCGATCGTGAAACGCAACGTGAGGTGATGCATGAGACCCAGCTACTGGTCAAGCGGCTGATGAACGAAAAGGACAGCCTGATCAAGGCGATCCGAGCCGGCCATCAGGTGGACGCGCTCCACTACATTCAGGAGGGCCGGGGCCGAGCCGTCATGTTGAGCATTCGCGAGCACATGGCTCGGTTCCATCGACTCGATCAGGAGGTCGTGAACGCCGCGCTGGCCAAGATCTCCCGGGACCGATCGTTCATGACGTGGGCGATCCTGGGCGGCAGCTTCCTCGCGCTGGCGCTCATGGCCCTGGCCCTGCACCTCATCGCCCGCTCGATCACGGGTCCGCTGGTCTCCCTGGCCAAGGCGGTCGGGGCGGTGAGAGGGGGCACGGTCCCCCAGGTTCCGGTCCTGGATCACCGAGACGAGATCGGCGATCTGACGCGGCTCATGGCGGCCATGAGCGCCCAACTCCGGGACCACATCGGCCGGGTGGAGAAGTCCGAGGCGGAACTGCGTACTCTGAACTTCGAGCTGGCCGCATCGGAATCCAAGTACCGCAGCATCGTGGACCATGCGCCGTTCGGGATCTTCACGACCAAGGGAATGTCACTGCTGTTCAGCAACCGGTATAACCGCATCCTCGCCGGGCTGAATCCGGACGAGGAAGGGGACCTTGAAGCGATCACCCAGGCGATACATCCGGAAGATCGAGAGCGGGTGCTTTCCCAATATGCGATGGCTATGGAGCGGCAGCGGGCGTATGAAACCATCTTTCGGTTCCTCCACAAGGACGGGATCGTGCGCAAGGTGCTCAGCCGGATGATCCCCATCACCGATGCGGACAGCCGGACCATCATGTACCAAGGCTTCAGTATCGACATCACCGCGCTGGATCAGATGCAGGCTCGCCTGAGTCGCGCCGAACGGCTCGCCACGCTGGGGCAGGTCGCCGCCGGCATCGCTCACGAGATTCGCAACCCGCTCGTGGGAATCGGATCCACCGCCTCCCTGCTCCTGGACGACGCCGAAAAGACCGATCCACATCGCGCCGATTTCGAGATCATCCTGAACGAGACCAAGCGACTGGATCGGATCGTGAGTCAGATCATCGAGTACGCGCGCCCCCGCACTTTGGCTCCGGTGGTGTTTGCGATGGAAGACTTGCTCCAGGAGACGTTGACGTTGCTCGAGGGCGCACTGGGGATCAAACAGATCAAGATAGAGCGACAGATCCCTCCCGGCCTGTCCAAAATTTCAGCCGATCGTGATCAGATCAAGCAAGTCTTGCTGAACGTGATCCAAAATGCGATCGAGGCGATGAAAGAATCGGGCACGTTGCGCGTCGCGGCTTTCTATTGCCCTCGAGAGAACCAGCCTGGCATGGTCGTGCAGATCAGCGATACCGGAAGCGGCATCAGCCCGGAAGACCTGTCTCGCGTGTTCGAGCCCTTCTTCACCGCCGGCAAACATCAGGGAACCGGACTGGGGCTGGCGATCTGTCACAACATCATCGAATCCCATCACGGCGACATTGTCGTGGACAGTCAGCCGGACGTAGGCACCACCGTCCAAGTCTGGTTGCCCTTGCGACAGGAGCCGCAGGTCTCTCTGCTGTAGCCATGCGCGCCACCATCTTTGTCGCGGATGACGAACACGCGATCCGCTCGGCGATTACCAAACGGCTGTCGCGCCGCCAACATCATGTTCGCGCCTTTGAGTCGGGTGAGGCCCTGCTGGATGCCGTGGAGCAGGAGATCCCGGACCTGATCCTGCTGGATCTCAAGATGCCCAGCCTGAGCGGCCTTGAAACGTTGAAAGCGCTTCGGCAGAAGGCCCCCCAAGCCCTGGTGATCGTCCTCACCGCCTATGGCACCGTCCAGGATGCGGTCGAAGCGATGAAGCTGGGCGCCTACGATTTTGTGATCAAGACCATCGACCTGGAGGGGACCGATCACGCCATTGATCGGGCCGTCGAGCTCCTGGCCCTCCGACGCCGCGTGCTGGTCGAGCTGGAGCACGGAGACGAGCGGTACGGGCTTGCCAATCTCGTAGCGCACAGTGCGGCCATGCAGCGCCTGGTCCCGCAGATCCGCGACGTGGCGCAAAACCCGAAAGCGACCGTCCTGCTCCAGGGGGAAACCGGGACCGGCAAAGAATTCATCGCCCGGGTCCTGCATCATAATGGGAACCGGGCGTCCGGGCCGTTCATGGCGGTCAATTGCACCGCTATCCCGCGCGACCTGTTCGAGAGCGAGCTCTTCGGCTTTGAGCGGGGGGCCTTTACCGGGGCGAACCAGCGCAAGCTGGGGCTGCTGGAAAAGGCTGAAGGCGGGACGCTCTTTCTGGACGAGATCGGGGATCTGGATCTCGCCATGCAAGCCAAGCTCCTCCGCGTGCTCCAGGAGCGTTCCTTCAGGCGATTGGGCGGGCGCGACGACATCTCCGTGGATTTTCGGCTCATCGCCGCGACCAACCGGGATCTGAAAAAGGAAATGGCGGACGGCGCGTTTCGCGAAGACCTGTATTTCCGGCTCAACGTGGTCGGGTTCGAACTGCCCCCGTTACGCCAGCGGGCGGAAGACATCATGCCGTTGTGCAGGCAAGCCCTCGTTCTGTACAGCAAGGAAGTCGGCAAAGACATCAATGACATTGATCCGGAAGCTCAAGCCATTCTTGAGCGCTATGCCTACCCGGGAAACGTGCGGGAACTGGAAAATATCATCGAGCGCGCGATGATCTTCTGCCACGGCAAAACGCTGACCGCCAATGACCTCCCCCCTGAACTGCGGGAATCCGCAAGACCGGTGGCCACGGGCGCGGTGCAGGGTGAAGAACAGAGGATCCGGCTCGAGATGGTTCTGGGCCGGCAATCTCTCGAAGAGGTCGAAAAGGCCGTCATCGAAGAAGCGCTGCGGCTCGCCGGCTACAACAAGAGTCTCGCCGCCAAGCAGCTCGGCCTCACGCGATTTGCCCTCGACCGCCGCCTCAAAAAAACGACTGAGGAGTAGCCCGTCCGAAGATGCTGGCGCGCCTCAAAGCGCTCGCCCGGGGCATCGAGCAGGACCTTAGACTTTATCAGCTTGTGTTGCGCGATCCGCGGACGCCGCGACTGGCCAAGATTTCGCTGTGGCTCGCCTTGGGGTATCTTGCCCTTCCCTTCGATCTCATTCCGGATGTTCTTCCCGTCATCGGACACCTTGACGATGTGCTCATCGTCGGGGGATTGGTGTACCTCGCGTTCAGGCTCGTGCCCCAGTCTGTGATCGAGGCTCACCGTGCCACTGTTGCCGGTTCTTCCGCGAGCTGACCCTCAAGACCACACCTCGACTCAAAAATTTACAGACCCGCAACATGGCTCTAACGCAGATGATATGGAGATGGGCTAGCGTGGTCGCCAGCGTTTCTCCTGTGTGCCCGGTGCTCCCTGGGGTTGTGCCCCCCAGGGAGCACCACGATAAGGAAAGGAGGTGAGAAGTATGAAGTGTCCCCACTTCGTGGATGAAGAGACGACCGGGACGACCGCGCAGTGCTTTGCGGCGAGCGTGGCATTCGAGCCCAGCTCGATTGAGCAGATGAAGCATTGCACGTCGGGCCGGCATCGGCTCTGTCCGTTGTACCGCTACGCCAGCCGGGATCTCTCGCTGGCGATCCACCGGGAGGTCGCCCGCGCGATCTCTTAGCTCGTCAATGGCGCGCCAGCCATCCGACGATCCGTTCTCGCTAAACCTTCCGTGCATGCCGATGACGTTTCGTGCCGCACAAGGGGTTAATCCATGTCTGACACGCCCTTGAATCCACTACCTTCATCCATGCAAGACGCTCTTGTTCTCCATGTCCTGCGGACCGGCGAATCATTGACGATCGAGCAGGTGATCAATCTGTTGCCGGAGCTGACCTGGAATGAAGTGTTCGGGGCCGTCGATCGGCTGAGCCGGAGCGGAACCATCACCCTTCGGCGACGAGGGTTCACGTACAAGCTGGGCCTCGTGCGGCAGGCCGTGGCGTCCTGAGTGCTGCCTGATCGGGGCGAGGGGAGGAATGGAGCGGACTCCTCCCCGCGTTTCGTTGTAAGATAGCCGCATGACAAAACTCGCCGTTCTCGACATCGGGACGAATTCCATCCATCTGGTGCTGGCTGAACTGGAGCCGGATTTCTCGTACAAGGTCCTGGACCGGTTCAAGGACATGACGCGCCTGGGTGATGGAACCTTTAAGACCCGGCGCCTGTCGGAAGCGGCGATGGCCCGCGGCCTTGAGGTGATCCGGACGCTGGTCACGCTGGCCCGAAACAAGGGATACGATCGCATCGAGGCGGTCGCGACCAGCGCGGTGCGCGAAGCGAAAAACGGCGGCGAATTCGTGGAGGCGGTGGCGCGCGCCACGGGCCTCACCGTCCGGGTCGTCACCGGACAGGAGGAAGCCCGGCTGATCTACCTCGGCGTCCGGCACAGCATGGACCTGGCTGACCGGCCGACACTGGTCGTGGATGTGGGCGGCGGGTCCGTGGAGTTGATCGTCGGCAACCGCGAAACCATGATCCAGGGGCAAAGCCTCAAGCTGGGCGCCATCAGGCTCAAAGATCTCTACCTCAAGGAGGACCCCCCGACCAAGGCCATGCTGCGGGAGATGCGCGACTCGATTGACTCAGGCCTCCGTGCCGCGCTTCAGTCTCTGAAGACGAGGGCGTTCGACAGGCTGGTCGGCACCTCCGGCATGGTCGGCAACCTCGCGGAGATCATTCATCTGCGGCGGACCGGCCGGCCCGTGCCGCAACTGAACCTCGCCACGATCTCGCTCAAGGAAGTCCTGGAGGTGGAGGATCTCCTGGCCGGTTCCAGCTTGAAGCAACGAGTGGCCATTCCCGGCCTGGATGCGAAGCGGGCCGACACCTTGCTGCCCGCCACCGCGGTGGTTCGCAGTCTGATGGAGCAGACCGGCCTCGAGGAAATGACCATCAGCGACAAAGCCATCCGGGAAGGCGTCCTTTACGATTTCATCGAGCGGAACCGGGAAGGCCTCCAAGCGGAGCAAGAGATCCCCAATGTCCGGCGGCGCAACGT
>CAYZKG010000128.1:0-7356 GCA_964478915.1 uncultured Nitrospira sp. | reverse complement strand
GAAGAGTCCTATTCCCCCTTGACCGGAGCCTTCGAGATGGGCGACCCCTTTTCTTCTGCCCTTAAAAACGAACCGGCTAAGTACATCAAGGTTATGGATAACCGCTGTTGCTAAAGCAGAAATCAACAAGCCGCCAATAAAGCTATTGGCCGTCAGCTTGCCAACTAGCAGGAGGTATGCGAGGAGGCCTATTAGCAGTAGAAATAAAACTACCGAGAATTCTTTTGGGTATGGCATAAATGTTTTTTCTACAAGCAGGCAGCCTCCGGTTCTGGTGAGTTCCTTGAAATGGTAGGACAATTACTTGCGCGTGTCTAGACTGAGGTAAAGGGAATCGATTGACGACCGTTCCGGTACAGCCAGACGAGGCTATCACAAGAAGAAAGATGACGGTTCGAACCCTGGGGACGCATGCCGCACCACACGCCGAAATGGGTACGTCCCGGCCGGGGACCACATAAGAGACGGGAAGGTGGGTGGCTGATCGAGGCGAGGTCGCGGGGTCAAATGGATGGGGTCAATGGATGGGGTCAAGTCTTGACTTTGCCATCTGAGCAGACTGCAGCAGAGAAAAGGGACCGAGCAGAGAAAAGGGACCGGGAGTCTTTTCTAGATGTGCGCGCAGGGGCAGGGAACGTTGCGGCCGACTCACTCTGCTGGCGTATGCATTGCCCGGTAGTCCCTCAGCCGCACAATTCGGCCAGCCGTGCTCGCCTTCCGGTAGTACCGCTCATCGGCCGTCACAAGTGTTGCGCCGGGCTCCTCCAACGCCACGGCATGGTACAGAGTATCAAATACATGCTGGCCCATCACGGCTGCCAGATCACAGGCTTTCTCGTAGACCTCGATCCTGTCCACGATAGGGAACTCCAAAGCGTACAAGAGGGATACCGCCTGGTGCGCGAGCTTTGGCTCCAACCGCGCTATTACCGAGGCGACTTCCGCTAACCAATGAGGCGGTTGAACGACCGAGAGGTGGGAGGCTCTGATGAGCTCTAAAATCCGCAAGGCCTGGAGGGAGTGGGATTCCCGATCGCGATCGGTGAAGATCCATTTGACGACGACGCTGGCGTCGAGCACCACCGTCGTCACGGTCTCACTCGTGTCCTGGCCCTTCGTATAGCTGCGTCACCGATCGGTCTGGTCCGTCGTCGTAGCTCCAACAATTTCGCTATAGCTCGGGCGCGGCGTCGCCGACGGTTCCGCTCCTCCACAGCTTGCCGCATCAGGTCGGTCAACACTGCGCTCTTGTTCTGACCCGCGAAAGTCTTATCGAAGGCATTCTTCACATCGCTTGGGACGCTAAAGTTCATCGTAGCCATGATCCATCCCAGTTGTTGAAGATTTCAACAACCATTCTAGAGCCTTGTCCGAAAGACGTCAAGCAAAGTTTTCCCCAAGTCTTGTCCTTCAGCAAGAGTCCGGCGAGGCTTGGACGCCTCCCACCCCTGACGCCTCACGCCTCACGGGCTTAGAAGGGCAGGGACCGTTGCGCCGATCTTTTCGCGCTCCCGGCGCACCGGCCCCCGGGGAGCCGGGCTCAGAACATCGGCATGGTGATGTCACCCCAGAAACTCCGCCGCGGCGGGTCCAGGATCATGTTGGTGATTTGATTGCCGGCCCCGTCCAGATCCACCACCGCGACCGCGGTCATTTTCGCTTCCGCGTCCATGACCCGTGAGAGCGGTAGCCTGGTGTTCCTCGGCCCATCCACCCGCGACACGACCAGGCGATACTGCTCCGTTTGGCTACCCATGATCTCGGTCTTCACGTCAGGAGCCGTAAACGGCAAGAGAAATTCCAGCAGGATCTTTCCAAACCTGATCAGCCGCTTGGCGGTGAACGTCGGGCGCTGGGCCTGAAGATCGGTGAACATGTTTATCATCCCGTAATCGGCCGGCAGCAGGTGCGCCGTATAGGCCTCGGCTGCCTCTGCGGCCAAGCGTGCGCGGAGGCCCTGCTCCTCGAGGGCACGTCTGGTGAGCCGCTCAAGCTTCTCTTGCCCTTGCGGCCAACCGGCGATCGCCAGGATGTTCGCCTCCGGGATGGCCACGGTTTCCGCGCTTGTGATGGTGTAGGTGCGGAGCGCAAAGCCGGCCGCGATCCCGATCCCAAAGACCCCCGCGACGGCGAGTCCTCTCGCCAAAGCCTGGTTTCCCATCCAGCCGAAGAGGACGCGGAACAGCCTGCCTCCCGGATCGCCCGGAAGGAACATGGCGGTCTGCAGCCTGTAGCCTGCGTACCCGGGATGCTGTGTCAGGAGACGACGTTCCTCCGAACGGGCGAGAAAATAATACGCGGTCACCATCAGGAGATAGAAGGCGCCGATGATCATCCGCGGCCAGTGGGCGAGCAGTCCAAGGCCGGCAACGCCAAGGCTTAGATACTGCGGATGCCGGACGTAGCGGTACACCCCGCTTGTCACCACGCCCTTGCGCCGAATTTTCGCCGTGTAAACTTGCGCGGCCGTCACGAGAAAACCCAGGAGCCCGAGGCTGAAGAGATACGGGCCGATCACCCATCTGAAGGTCTCCAGCACGGTGCTCGTGGTGATGACCGAGTGTGGCAGCACGAAGCATTCCAGCCAGGCTGTGCCGCTCCACCGGTGTAGGGCCTGAAGCGTGGGGCTGTAGAAACTGTACCAGTAGAGCGCGAACGGGCTGATCATGATGATGATCTCGAGCATCACCAGGGCAGACAAGACCGCCGCGATCTTTTTCGCCACGTGCTTCACTGTCCCTGTGATGCCCATCTCTCAGCCCCATGCCGTGAAGGAATTCCTGGAAGGTGTGAAGCCGTTGAGGCTGGGCGGCCGATTTTCTCGCCGGCGCGCTTATGCGACCCGCCTCACCGCGGCTTCCGTTCCTAGTGGAGGTTCTTGGTAGAGCCAGGCGCCTGCCAGGGTGGCGACGAGGATTTCGACCAATCCAACGACGAGCGCGATGGTCACGAGATGTGCCGGGAACAGGCCCATCGGAATCCAGGTGAGGGTCGGCAGGCAATACCCCAGCAACCAGATGCCAATTCCGGCATAGACCGCCGTTTGGGGTCCGGCCCCGAACCGCGGGCGGATCGAGGCGTACAGAAGGACCGCGAGAATCCCGTACACGAACCCCAGCACCACGTAGAACAGGATCCTCCCCGCGTTCTCTTCGAGGGGCTTGCCAAGCGTCTGCATGGCCTGACGCCACTCCGCGCCCAGGACCACCCCGTGGAGCAGCCACTGCACCACGTCAATGATGACCCCCGCGACGATCCCGCCGAGAAGGACTCGATTCCAATTGATGGTTCCCATGGCAACCCTCTTTGCAAGGCGTGAGATCCACGTTCCTCTGAGCCCTAATGCCTGACGGGTTTACCGTCCGTGACATTTCTTGTATTTCTTTCCGGAGCCGCAGGGGCAGGGTTCATTGCGGCCGATCTTCTCGCCGGATCGCTGGACGGGCTTGGCGGCGGCGGCCGGCTGGTCCTCGCCGCGATTGAGCGTGAGCCGCGCGGGACGCGAGGGCTGCGCGACCGCTGGCGGCGGCTCGCCTCGCACGACCTGCACGCGGAACAGCCGCTCCAAGGCATCGCTCTTGATCCGGTCCATCATTGCGGCGAACATGTCGTAGCCTTCCCGCTTGTACTCGATCAACGGATCTTTCTGGCCGTACCCGCGCAGGCCGATTCCGTCCCGGAGCTGGTCCATGCCGAGCAGGTGGTCCTTCCAGTGGTGGTCGATGACCTGCAACAGGATGTTCTTCTCGAGGTACCGGAGCAGCTCGGAGCCCAGGTCCTGCTCCTTCCGCTGGTACGCCTGCTTCACGCGTTCGCGCAGCTCCTCCCTGACGGCATCCCGCCCGAGGTCCTTCAACTCGTCCGGCGCCAGCTCCAGGCCGAACTGCCCTTGCACCGCCTCCAGGAGCCCTTTGAAGTCCCACTCCTCGGGATACTGCTCGCCCGGGCAATAGACCTCCACGAAGGAGGTCACCACATCCTCCATCATGGTCTGGAGCTCTTCCGCGAAGTCTTCTCCGGTCAGGATCGCGCGACGGTGCTGATAGATCACCTCGCGCTGCTTGTTCATCACGTCGTCGTACTCGAGGAGCTGTTTGCGGATGTCGAAGTTGTGGGCTTCCACCTTCTTCTGGGCGTTCTCGATGGCGCGGGTGACCATGCGGTGCTCGATCGGCACGCCTTCCTCCATGCCGAGCTTCAGCATGATGTTGGAGATGCGCTCCGAGGCGAAGATCCGCAGCAGATCGTCTTCCAGCGAGAGATAGAACCGCGAGCTGCCGGGATCCCCCTGCCGGCCGGACCGGCCGCGGAGCTGGTTGTCGATCCGCCGGCTCTCGTGGCGCTCCGTGCCGAGGATGTGCAGGCCGCCGACGGCCAGCACCTCCTTCTTGTCGGCCTCGCACTCCGCCTTGATCTGCTCGTAGATGGCCTGCTTCTTGTCCTCCGGGATCTCTTCGCCCTGGTAGAGGATGCGCTTGAACAGGAACTCCGGGTTGCCGCCCAGCAGGATGTCGGTGCCGCGGCCGGCCATGTTGGTGGCAATGGTCACCGCGCTCTTCTGCCCGGCCTGCGCGATGATCTCGGCCTCCTTCTCGTGGTACTTGGCGTTCAGGACGTTGTGCTTGATCCCGTGGCGCTTGAGATAGCCGGCCAAACGCTCGGACTTCTCGATGGAGATAGTGCCCACCAGCACCGGCTGGCCGCGCTCGTAGCAGTCCCTGATCTCCTCCACGATCGCGGTGAACTTTTCTTTCTCGGTCCGGTACACGACGTCCGCGTAGTCGTCGCGGATCATCTTCTTGTTGGTGGGAACGACGTTGACGTCCAGGTTGTAGATCTTGGCGAACTCCGGGGCCTCGGTATCGGCGGTGCCGGTCATGCCGGCCAGCTTGTTGTACATGCGGAAATAGTTCTGGAACGTGATCGAGGCGAGGGTTTGATTCTCGTTGGCGATCTTGACGCCTTCCTTGGCCTCCACAGCCTGGTGCAATCCGTCGCTCCACCGGCGCCCCGGCATGAGCCGCCCGGTGAACTCGTCCACGATGAGGACTTCGCCGTCCTTCACGACATAGTCCACGTCGCACTTGTAGATGGCGTGGGCCTGGAGGGCCTTCACGACGTGATGGACCAGATCCAGGTGGACGAGATCGTAGAGGTTGTCCACCCCGAGGAGCTTCTCCACCTTGGCGTTGCCCTCCTCGGTGAGGGAGGCGGTCTTGGTCTTCTCCTCGATGGTGTAATCGATCTCTTTTTTCAGCAGGGGGATGATCGAGTTGATCCGGTAATACAGCTCGGTGGATTCCTCGGTCGGCCCCGAAATGATCAGCGGGGTCCGCGCCTCGTCGATGAGGATGCTGTCCACCTCGTCCACGATCGCGTAGTTCAGCTCCCGCTGCACGCACTGGCTGATGTCGCTGACGATCAGGTTGTCCCGCAGATAGTCGAACCCGAACTCGTTGTTGGTGCCGTAGGTGATGGCGGCCTGATACGCCTCCCGGCGCGTGCACGGCCGCAGATGCTGCAGCCGCTTGTCGGGCGCGTCGTAGGCCGGATCGAACAGAAAGGAGGCATCGTGCTGGATCACGCCGACCGAGAGCCCCAGCGCGTGATAGATGGGGGCCATCCATTGCGCGTCGCGCTTGGCGAGGTAATCGTTCACGGTCACGAGATGCGCGCCCTTGCCCTCCAGGGCGTTGAGATACAGGGGGAGCGTCGCGACCAGCGTCTTGCCCTCGCCGGTCTTCATCTCGGCGATCTTCCCTCGATGGAGGACCATGCCGCCGAGGAGCTGGACATCGAAGTGCCGCATGTTCAGGCGCCGCTTGGACGCCTCCCGGCAGACCGCAAAGGCATCCGGCAGGAGATCGTCCAGAGCCTCTCCCGCTTCCAGCCGCTTGCGGAATTCCTGGGTCTTGTCGGTCAGGGCGAGGTCGGACAGGCGGCTGATCTCCGGCTCCAGCGCATTGATGCGGTCCACGGTCGGCCGCAGGCGCTTGATCTCGCGCTCGTTCTGGCTGCCGAAGAGCAGGTTGAGGACGCGCGTAAACATCTGCCTAAGCCTTCAAAATTAAAGGATTCTGTCTCGAATTCGAGAGTCAGTATACAGGATTCATCAGGTGAAGAAAACTGCCGGCGCGGTTCATGGCGCGCTTGACTACGCAGGAGCGCCGACCTAGAATTCGCCCACTATGCCTCGAATCGTGCGGCAGAGCATTGCAATCAGCCTCGTTGCCTGCCTCTTGCTTCTGGCCGCATTGGCGTTTCCGCAAACAGTCGCGCACGCTGCCCATCACGTGCACCACAAGGCAGCGACCCACGCCAGCCCTCTCTGCTCCTGGCTGTGCGCGGCCGGCCAGGTCCTGGAAGCTGTCACATTCGGGCACCAGCCCGAAACCGATCCGCTCACTGTTGTCGTTGCTCAGGTTCCGATCTCTCCCCCGGGGGCGATCCTTCCCGCCCCGTCGACCCGCGGGCCTCCTTCCATCCGCTAAACCGTCACAACCAACGGGCTGAGTCACCAAGGCCACCGAGCCCGCGCCTGTGTTCTCCTTCATGAGTCGGCGCGGCTTCCGAGCCACCACAACGGTGACCGGCTCCCACCGCGGATGACAGGAGGAGGTCGACATGCGCGAATGGTGGAGTCAAAGACGATGGAAGTGTCTTTATTCGATGATTGTGTTCGTGGCCCTGATGGCCTGGGGCATGCCGCAGGCTCGGGCGGCCTGCGGCGCTACGAGCTGCTTCGTGGTCATCGGCTCACAGCAGCAGATTCCACAGAAGGGGCTGCTCACGGTCAATGGGTTTTACAACTACACGCCGCAGATGACCCTGCTGGACGGGACGAACGGCGTGATCCCGGCTGTCGATCAAAGTCGTCGTCGCCTGATTCTGGACCATCATCGGGAAATCCGGACGATCAGCCAGACGTACACGTTGGATCTGAACTACGGCGTGACGGAGCGGTTCGGGCTGCAGCTCACATTACCGGTTCTGAACCGGAATCACCGCCACATTGACGGGCTCGGGGAAGTAGGGCCCACGGGCGAGGGCCGACAGTCCACCTTCTATGACAACGGCCTCGGCGACATCCGGCTCACGGCCAAGTACAACGTCCTGCCGACGCTTCGCAGCGTGCTGGTCATGGGCTTCGGCGTAGACCTCCCGACCGGCAAGACGCGATCGACGTACGACCGTCATGACGTGCAGGAAGCTCCCTTACAGCTTGGGCGGGGCAATGCCGGGCTCATCGGATCTATATACCAGACCTATGAGCTGATCCCGCACCGGCTGAACCAGTTTTCATTTGCCAGTTACCGGCACACGTTCCGGAACAACGACGGTTATCAGTTCGGGGAC
>CAYZKG010000127.1:0-7499 GCA_964478915.1 uncultured Nitrospira sp. | reverse complement strand
AGCCGGATCAACGCCCCCGGGACGTGGTGCGACGAATACGTGCTGACGTTCGAGAGCCGGGGTGTGCTGCGGGAGTGGACGCATCGATCCTATTTCCACGGCGGGGAGAACAACCCGACCTATTGCGTGCCGGGCGGGATGGATGGGAAGGAGCCTTAACTCAGGTCATCCCGGCGGCCTTGTCGTACTGCTCCTTCAGCAGCTTGAGCATGGCTTCCACGCTCGCGCGACCATCGGCGAGGGTCCACTTCGCCCCGTCCGGCGTGACCTCCATCTTGAGGATCTCGCGAAGAATATTGTCCCTCGTCTGCATCAGGTCCAGCACCATCGGCGTGGCCTTCGGGTTGCTTTTCAACTTTGCCAGCAAGGCGTCAACCTTGCCGATGATCTGATCGACCTGAGCGCGGAAGGCCCTCGGGTCTTTGGGAAGGCCATCGACATTGAAGCTCTCTGCCGCCACCGCGACGCTCAGCGCCCCGAGCCTCACCAACCCATCAGGCCAAGCATGAAGCCAGCCGAAGACCGCGACAATGACGATGATCATGCGGAGATTCATCCTGCCCATGCATTCCTCTTTTCGTGACAAGGACGGGATTCTACAGACCGGTTCCTGGGTCACCAATCCTGCCATCCTGCGGAGGGTGCGTATAATGATTTTCCGCAGCCTTGTCAATGGGTGCGGGGGCGAGGTTGGCAGGCCGTCACAATTGCCGAATTCTGGCCAGAAACGCCGGCATGGCGTTCCAGATATATTCGATGACCGAGAGCGCATAGTCGCGTGAGGCCTGGGCATTCAACTGCCAGTCCGGCACCCCCTCGTGCACGTCAAGAATGGACTCGGGTTTTTGAAAACAGATCTCGTTGAAGAGACACACGTCGCGGTTGAACTGCTGACGGATAAACTCTTTGTGATCCACCCCCATCGCAACCGGAACGTGGGCGCTGTCGAGCAGCTCGTGTGTCAACTGCCTCGGCATGTGCTGTGACGCATCGGCGCCTCTCTCCCGCAGCCAGCCAAGGATGAGCGGCGAGACCGCCTGGGGGACCGCCTCTGTCCCGGCGGAACGGACCACGTATCCCGACTCAGGCCCCAGCAGCGTCTTCAGTGCGTACTCCGCCACCAGGCTCCGGAAGACGTTTCCTGTACAGATGAAGAGGATGGATTTCATGCCTTGCTACCCTAGCACAGTGCTCCAGTCCGGAAAACGTTGTAGAATAGCGGACCATCATGCCTCTTTCCACGTCTCGGCTGCGGTTGCCCCTTCCCGCACTTGTCCTCGTCCTGTGTGCGTGTGCGTCCTCCCCGGTTCAGCCGTCGGGTTTCTTGGACAATTATTCCCAGTTGAAGCCGACGCCTGATGACCAACTGCTCCTCTATTACGAGAAGCCGGGCGTGCCCTGGCAGCATTACACCAAGCTGCTGATTGATCCGATCAAGGTATATTACTCGCCGGAGGCGCGGGACCGGGAAATTGACCCGGAGGAACTCAAGAGGCTGACGGACTATGCGCACATGGCGCTCAGGGAAGCGATCGGCGATGCTTACCCGGTGGTGCGCGAGCCCGGGCCGGGCGTGCTTCGGCTTCGCGCTGCCATTACGAATCTCATCCCTGCCAACCCATTGTTGAACGTGGCTACGACGGCCGCCGTGTTCATTCCCTTGGATATGGGCGGTGCCGCCGTCGAGGCCGAGTTTCTCGACTCCCGGACGAATGAGCGGCTGGCGGCGCTGGTTGACCGGAAAATCGGATTTCCGTTGGCGCCCGGCGACATCGTCCAGGGATTTACGAAGTGGGGCCATGCCAAGCGGGCGTTCGATGCCTGGGCGAAGATGCTCCGCGAGAGCATGGATGAAGTGCACGGAAAGACGAAGTGACCGGCTAGCTCTTCACTTTCGCGGCGAACAGCTTGCGGAACTTTGCGACCTTCGGGCTGACGACAGAGGTGCAGTAGGGCTGGGAGGGATTGTGCGCGAAGTATTCCTGGTGATAGTCCTCGGCGACGTAGAACGGCCCCGCGGGGGTGACCTCGGTCACAATCGGCCGGTCGAAGACCTGCTCCTTGGTGAGTGCGGCGATGACGTCCTCGGCGATCGCCTTCTGCTCGGGCGAATGGTAGAAGATCGCCGAGCGGTATTGCGTCCCCACGTCGTGGCCCTGGCGGTTCAGCGTCGTGGGGTCGTGGATGGCAAAGAACACCTCGAGCAGCTCGCGGTAGGAGACCGCCGCCGGATCGAAGGTGACCTGCACCACCTCGGCATGGCCGGTGCGACCGGTGCAGACCGCTTCGTAGGTCGGATGCGGGACCTGGCCGCCCATGTACCCCGACTCCACCGACTCGACACCCTTCATCCGGTCATAGACCGCCTCCAGGCACCAGAAGCAGCCGCCCGCCAGCGTGGCCACCTCCTTGCTCCCCCGTCCTGCCGCATGTGCGTCACTCATGACGCTCCGCTCACTACACCCCTTAGGCTGATGCTTGGTCCATAGGGCTGGTGTGGATGATGGTTCCGGGCGTTCAGCACGTCGAACTGCACGGGTGACGGGCTGTCCTGAACCACGACCGACTTCCCGGCCGCGTTCATCCCGGTCACGATGCGTCGAATAGGTCTGTTCATGATTCTCCTCCGAGCGGGTGAGCCGTTGCCCCCGGCGATTCTAGCAGACCCGGGAGCGAGAGCAAGACCGGAATTCGCCTCCGTCTTTCGACAGCAGAGGCTAGGTTCGTCGGCGCCAATAGAGATAGAGGGGAACGCCGGCGAGAATCGTGACCAGACCCAGGACTGATTCAAGGGGCCGTTGGATGAGGCTGTAGGCCACGATGACCAGGGAGACGGCGATGGCAAAGCCCGGCGTCCACGGATAGAACGCCGCGCGGTAGGGCCGCGCGAGGGTCGGCTGCCGGTGTCGAAGCACGATGACGGCGCCGATGCTGAGGGCGGTGGAGACGGCCAGGATGAAGCCGCTGAAGATCACGAGCTGCTCGAAGGTGCCGCTGATGATGAGCAGCGACGCCCAGAGGCTCTGAAGGAGAATCGCCCGCACCGGCGCGCCGGTTTTCGGGTCGAGGCGCGTGAAGAACGAGGCGAAGACCCCGTCCACCGCCATGGCGTAGTACACCCGCGGGCCGGCCCACACCATCGCGCTCACCGCTCCGGCAATAGCGATGCAGAGTAAGAGTGCCACGAACCGAGCGCTTGCCGGTCCCCATAGAGCGGCCGCAGCTTTCTCCGCCACGGGGAGTATCGGCGGCGCGGCCAGGGCCGTCACGGGAAGGGCGTAGAGATACACGACGTTGAGCAACAGATAGACGACGGCGACGAAGGCCGTCCCGCCGATCACGATCTTGGGGAGGGTCCGCGCCGGGTCGGCGATCTCTCCGGCGATGTACCCCACCACATTCCAGCCCAGGTAGGTGTACAGCACGAAGATCAGCGCGACGACGACGGGCCCTGCCTGCGGATGGGCCTCCGGCGCGCGGGCCGTCAGGTTGTGCCAGTCACCGGCGCCCAGCAGCAGCCCCCCGAGGATCAACGCCAGGATGGCGAGAACCTTGGTGGACGTCAGCAGCCGCTGCAGGCTGCCGCCTGGGCCGACCCCTCGGACGTGAGCGGCCGTCAGAGCCCACAGGAGGAGCAGGGCCAAGGCTTTCGCTCCAGCGCTGTTCTCCTCCGCCAGTGGCGCGATGCGCAAGGCATAGGACGCAAAGCTCACCGAGGAGGCCGCGATGGGGGCGCCAAAGCCGACGGTGAACGAGGTCCACCCGCTGAGAAAGCCCACGAGCGGCCCGTACGTCTGGCGCAAATAGACATAGTCGCCGCCGACCCGGGGGAGCGCCGCCCCGAGCTCGCTGAAGGAGATGGCGCCGGCGAGGGCGTAGAGGGCGCCCACCAGCCACAGCGACAAAACGAGCATGGGATCACCCACGTCGCGGGCGATGAAGCCGGTAGTGGTGAAGATCCCGCCGCCGATGATGTTGCTGACCAGCACGCAGGCGGCCGTGAACCAGCCGATCCGGGGAAGATCCACCACCGAGGCGAAACCTGCGGCGCGGCCAGCTCCCGATAGCTGCGTCATGGCGTGTTGAGGGCGAACACGACGAAGTGCTGCCGGGGAAGAAAGTCGAAGTCCTTGATGAGACGGTAACCGGCGGATTCCAGTTCCTGGCGGATCGTCGCTTTGTCGGTGGCATGGCCGAAGAACCCGGCCCAGCCCGTGTCCTTGTAGTCAATGATGGCGATGCGGCCGCTCGGGCGCAGGGAGGTCGAGAGCGATCGGAAGTACGTGACCCGCTCCGGGAGGTGATGGTAGGTATTGCAGATGAAGATCAGATCCACTTTATCCGGCAACAGCCGGGGATTGTTCGGTGTCGCGAGGACTAATTCGATATTGTCCGGGCTGCCACGCTGCCGCACCGCGTTGTCGATGAAGGTGAGGCTGGCCTCATCCGTATCGACCGCATACACGCGCCCTTTGGGACCTACAGCGTCCGCCAGCCAGAAGGTGAAGTAGCCGCCGCCTGCCCCAAGATCGGCCACATGGGAACCGGGTGCGATATCAAGGGCTTGGATCACGGCTTTGGGCTGCTGCCATTCGTCCCGAGCCGGATCGTTCATCTGCTGGTAGAGGAAATCCGAGCAGCCGGCTGTGACGTAGAGCAGAAGTGTGAGGAAGAACAGGGAAAGGTGCTTGGTGGCTTTCATGTTCCCGGGTGGTTTCCCTCTCTGTGGCAAAGCGCGGGGAAGTATAAACGAGATCGTCCGATTTTTCTCCGGCAAAGCGCAGAGGCCCCCTCTAGGGATTCCCTAGGCAGTGAGGTACAATAACAATAACAAACAAGCCAGCAGGCTGGGAGGTGCACGATGAACGCCTTGGTCCGGCATCTGTTCTGCAGCGGGATACTGGTGGGAGTCCTGGGCTGTACGCTCTTCATTCCGAAGGAAACCCTGTACTTGAAATCCGCGCAGGGTCGGGCTACCCAGGAGGAGGTGCAGCAGCAGCTCGGCACGCCGGTTCTCACTTCCTCCACCGCGGCTGGGGAACCGATCTGGGTCTATCACGTGCCGGAACAAGAGCCAGGCAGCCAGAATACGTGGGCCACGGCCGGCTCCTGGTGCGACGAATACGTGCTGACCTTCGACACGCAAGGCATCCTGCGACACTGGACGAACAAATCGGAGCGCCACGGCGGTGAGACGGTGCCTCAAGGTCCGTGCGTGAGTGATGGGTTCCAGTCTGCCAAGCTGCCCCCCTCGCCGTACACGCTCGAGCAGTTCAAGTAAGCACCCCGCTTAGCATTTGCAAGAAACACCGGTGAGGACAATCATGACTATCGCCTCGGCGATGATCCTCGGACTCCTGCTGGTAACCACCCAGGCGCGGGCGGAGGCGGATGGAGAGCTACAGGCGAGGATCTGAGAGATTTCATCGGACCGGAGAAACTCATCGACAGCTCCCGGTACTTTGTCATCGTCGTGGATGCCTTCGGCAACGGCGTCTCCTCCTCGCCGTCGAACAGCAAGGCCCAGCCAGGTCCGACATTCCCGCGCTTCACGATCCAGGACATGGTGAACGCCGAGTATCAGCTCGTGACGCGCGTATTGGGAATTCCTCGCCTGCATGCGGTGATTGGCCTCTCCATGGGCGGGATGCAGGCGTTTCAATGGATCGTATCGTACCCCGAGATGGTACAGAAGGCGATCTCGATCATCGGCTCGCCCCGCGTGACCTCCTACGATTTGCTCCTCTGGCAGACGGAGCTCCGCGCGATTGAACTGGCCGCGGCTTACGCGGGCGACGGCCACAAAGCCCTGCCTGTGGTTGCGGGGATTCACACGTTGGCATTGGCCACCCCGAGCTACCGCGTGCGGCATACGCCGGTGCACGAATTCAAGGCCTTCCTCACCACTGCAGAGGACCGGGTCGCTAGACGATTTCGTGCGGAGGACTGGGCCTCACAGATCCGGGCCCTGATGAGCTTGGATATTTCGAAGCCCTTTGGCGGCTCACTGGCTCAAGCCGCAGCAGCGGTGAAGGTCCGGGTTCTCGTCGTGGTAGCGGAGGAAGACCATATGGTGTATCCTTCTCCCTCGCTGGAGTTCGCCAAGCTCTTGAGGACCGAACCCGTGGTGCTCATGGGAGACTGCGGGCACCTCGGGTTTCTTGAATGCGGGCGCGCCCGACTTGTCGCCGCGGTGACCGGCTTCATGAGCCGCTAATGGCTCCAGCCGAGATGGCCCATTACCAGGTCCTGCTTTCCGCCGTTGTAGTCGGGATGGCCGCAGGGTGTGCGATGTTTGAGGATCAGCAGGATCTCTATTTGAAGTCTGCGCAGGATCACGCCACGCAGCAGGAAGTCAAGCAGCGCCTGGGAGCGCCCCTCCTGACGGCCGCGACCGAGGGCAGCGGCGCGGTCTGGGTCTATCACGTGGTCACGCAGGAGGCGGGGGCGCAGGACGCCTGGTCCGCGTCCGGCTCCTGGTGCGATGAGTACGTGCTGACCTTCGACAAGCAGGGCATCCTCCGTGGCTGGAACCACCGGTCGGAACGCCATGGCGGCGAGACGGTCCCGCTCGGCCCTTGCGTCAGCGGCGGCTATGTCTCCCCGAAGCTCCCCGCCGCGCCTTACTCCATCCAGCAGTTTCAATAGCCTCACGCACGTCCAGCAAACTCTTCACCACCGCGGAACACAGTGGAGGTCGATATGAAGGTCCTTATCCAAACAGCGGCGCTCAGCCTGGTTCTGGTCGCGATGGGGTGCGGACTGTTCCTGGCCAAGGAAACCGTCTATCTCAAATCGGCCCAGGATCGGGCGACCATGCAGGAGGTTCAGCAGCATCTCGGGAAACCGCGGTTTGTGGCCTCTTCCGGAGCGGGCGAGAAGGTCTGGGTGTACCAGGTGAGAGAACTGGAAAAAGGTGGCAATGATAGCTCGACCATGGCCGGCTCCTGGTGCGACGAATACGTGCTCACGTTCGACAAACAAGGCATCCTGCGACGCTGGACTCACCAGTCTCAGAAGCACCGCACCACGCGGCCGACCTTTTGCGTGACCGACGGCTTCGAACCAGCCGACGCTTCATCGCCGCATCCAAGACATTGAAGGCGAAATCCCGCACGCTGGCGTTCAATAAACCCTATGGCGTCCTTCCCTGCTTTACCGATGCGCAGGGACGGCCGACATTGGCCGACTTTGTGAAGGTGCCCGGCGTCTATGCGGCCGGGCGCTTGGATCGGGACAGCGAAGGCCTGATGCTGCTGACGTCGGATGGCGCGCTGGCTCACCGCATCACCGACCCGCGGCATCACCTGCCGAAAGTCTATCTGACCCAGGTGGAGCGGATCCCGAGTGAGGAGGCGCTGGCACGCTTACGCCAGGGCGTCGTGCTGAGGGGAAGGCGGATGAGACCGGCCGAGGCGCGCCTGTTGCCGGACCCCCCGGACCTTCCGCGTCGTCCGATGCCGATCCGCTTCCGCAAATCCGTGCCGACCGCTTGGTTG
>CAYZKG010000126.1:0-7532 GCA_964478915.1 uncultured Nitrospira sp. | reverse complement strand
TTTGCGCGCGCGCGCTCATCGATCCCCGTCCCGTGGCCGGTGACCCGCTCGACCGGCTGGCCGGTCATCGCCGCCGCGATCGCGCTGCTTGCTGTGGTGTTGCCGATCCCCATGTCGCCCGTGCCGATGAGGTCGGCCCCGCGCTCGATCTCGCGCTGAGCGATGTCGCATCCTGCCGCGATGGCCGCGGAGGCTTCCTCGCGCGTCATCGCCGGGCCGTGAGCGAAGTTGCTCGTCCCTGCGCGAATCTTTCGTGAGACCAGATGCGGATGAGGCGCGAGCGCTGCCGCGACCCCCATATCGACCACGACGATCCGCGCCCCTACGTGCCGCGCCAGCACATTGATCCCGGCCCCTCCGCGAAGAAAATTCGCGACCATCTGCGCGGTGACGGCTTGCGGATACGCGCTGACGCCTTCCGCCGCCACTCCATGATCCGCCGCCATCGTGATGATGACTTTTTCCGTGACGTGCGGGTGCTGTGCGCGTCGGATCCCGACGAGCTGCTTCGCGATGGCTTCCAGCCGACCGAGGCTGCCGAGCGGCTTCGTCAACTGATCCAGCCGCCGCTGGGCCTGCTGCATCAGCGCCTCATCAAGCGCTTCAATCACAGGAAGCGGGATTGACATCGGAATGCCCATCATTCACCTCGCGTTTTGATCTGAAGCGGAATGCCTGCGACGAGCAGGTACACCTCATCGGCGACGCCGGCGGCGATTTGATTGGCCACACCGGCGATGTCTCGAAATCGGCGTCCGAGTGCTGAGGCTGGGACGACCCCCGTGCCCACTTCATTGGTGACGAGAATGACAGGATAGCGGGTGCTGTGGATTACTTCGCACAGCCGCCGGATGCGCCGCTCGATGGCGCGATCGGTGTCGCCGCGCATCAGCAGCGTCGAGATATGCATCGTCAGGCAATCCACGAGCAGCCCGTCGATGGGGCCCCGAAGCTGGGCAATCGCGCCGGCAGGATCATCCGGTGACTCGATCGTGCGCCATGCGCGAGGCCGCTGGATCCGATGGCGGGCGATGCGCGAACACATCTCATCATCCGTCGCCGCCCCGGTGGCGAGATAGACGATGCGCCGGCCGAGCCGCTTGGCGAGCCCGACCGCAAACCGGCTTTTGCCGCTGCGCGCGCCTCCCGTGACCAAGATGAATCGATTTCGTTGCGGCATTGATCAGTGCAGTGTGGACAATAAAAAACCCGCCATCCGTGGCGGGTTGCACCCATTCCTTCACCCTCCGCCAAACGTCGTTGGCGGCTTCGCGTCAGCCTCGCATGCGAAGGCTGACCGTAGCGCACACAGGTAGGTCTTCTGGCTTACGGATCGTCCTCTTCCTGCCCCTTCCCTTCCCGAAGTTTTCCATCCCCCGTGGAAAGTGGGTTACCCGCTCCTCGACAGACAATACCTCAACGCGAGACGGGTCGCAGGATTCGTCCCCGATACAGCGGCGGGACCGCCCCGGACTCTCACCGGGTTCCCTCTTCGGCCCTTGCAGGCGCCTGTGTGGAAATCCACGCTACTCTAGAGTGCGCCTCTTCCCGCGTCAAGCAAAAACTCGCCTATGCCTGTTGCCTATCGCCTTGACCGTCGTGCATCGCTAACGCTACACTATCCACGACCATGGAAGCATGGCTTGCCACACTCGAACCCTTTAAACGACTCAGTCCCGGCGAACGGCAGCGGCTTGCTCTCGTCACGCGGGAAAAGCGCTACGCCAAGGGCGAGACGATCTTTCGGGCGGGACAACCTTCGGATGCCATCTGGGTGGTCAAGACCGGCCGGGTGCATCTGATGAATTACTTAGCCGATGGAAAGGTGTCGACGACGTGTGTCATGGCCCAGGGGGAGACGTTCTGCTGCTTGCCGGCCCTGGATCGCAAACCGTATCCGGCGGACGCGGTCGCCGCAGTGGACAGCACCGTCGTCCGCATTTCGATCGAGGCATTTCATCACGCGATGAACCGTGCGCCCGCGTTCATGCAGGACACCTTGTGCCTCTTCTGCGATCGATTGCGTCAAATCGAACAGAAAGGCTGCATGGTGTATGAGCCGGCGGAACAGCGACTGGCCAAGGTGCTCTTGGGGCTTGCGAAGAAATTCGGCTCGACGGTTCCGCTGACGCATCAAGAGCTGGCAGAGATCGCCGGCATCACGCACGAGACGACGACCCGGACGCTCAACCGCTTCAAGCAGCAAGGCCTCATCCGCTCCGCACGCGGAAGAACCACCCTCGTCCGGCCCAAACAGCTCCAAGCCCTCCTCAAAGTGAGTAAGCCGTCCGGCTCTCTGACGTACGTCATAGAACTCCGTTGCCCTCCAGGGTATCGTTCTGGGTAGCCAACCACACAGGCCGAGCGCCCGCCGCGCTCGGCACTCCGCGGCTGCCCCGATGGCAGCCGCTTCAGAGGTCTGACGATGGACGAGCTCCTCGCGCAGTGTCCGCTGTTTCGCACACTTCCCCAGACGGAATTGACCAACCTCGCGACGACCTGTGAGCTGCGCCGCTTTCGCAAGGGCGAGACGATCTTTGCAGAAGGCGCGCCGGCCGAGGCCGTGTGGATTGTGAAGCGCGGCTGGGTCTCCCTCGTCAAAGCCACACCGCATGGGGGCCCGTCGACGATCTTTGCCATGACTCCGGCAGAGCCCCTCTGCGGAATCTCCGCCTTTGAGCATGGGACGTATTCCGCGACCGCCGTCGCGTCAACTGACACACAACTCCTCAAGATTCCTGCAGAGGCCTTTAGCCGTCTGTTGGGTCGTGACTCTGCGCTGGCCCGGCAGGTGCTGGCGATCTGTTGCCAGCGGATCCGGCGCATGGCGGAAGCCATCAGCCTGGCGCAGGCACCCGTGGAGCAGCGCGTCGCCTACGTGTTGTTGCGTCTGCGCAGGACGTTTGGCAAGACGATCCCCATAACTCATCAGGAACTGGCGAGCATGGTCGGCACGCGCTGGGAAACCTCCATTCGTACTCTCTCCGCGATGAAACGGCGTGGGTGGGTGGCCTCCTCGCGCGGCCGGATGACTGTGCTCGCCCCGCGAAAGCTGCACGCGCTGCTCACGAACGGCAAGCTGCCACCATCAGCCAACAATGGGTTCGGCCACAAGGACACTGATTCGTCTGTATGACGTGCATCATAGAATCCTAGGGGGCCCCTTCCTACACGGCTGTTAAAGACAACGACCCATGAGCAACGAGTGGAAGAGAAGGCCGGATCTTCATCCGAGCGGACTCACCTGGCGTGAAGAGGCCAAGGCCAAGAAAGTGAAAGTAGAGTCAAGCCAATCGACGCGGCACGGCTGGACGATGGAAAGGGGGCATACCATGGGCGACCTGCTCTTGCCTATCGTTGAGGAGGAGTGGAAGAAATCTCCGATACCGGCCGGAGAGACTCCACTCATCACGACATTGGGACTCATCGAAGGAGAGGTATTGACTTTCCTGGAAGAACACGGAGCGACGACACTACGTGCACTCATTCGGGAGTTGGAATGGCCGGCCCGGATGGTCATGATGGCGGTGGGAGCGCTCGTCCGGGAGCATCTGGTGCGAGCGACGCAGCGTGAGCTGGAGGTGATTCTGGAACCTCTCCCCGCACTCGCCCGCCGGGAACAGAGGTCCGATGCATGGAGCGGCTGACATGGGGAGTCAACGCGCCAGCGGAGCGGGTGCGTGGAGAGCACCAGAAACAGGGAGGGACATGCGATGGCGACAGCGATGCGAGGAACGCTGGGAAGGCGGCAGGATCGGGAGCAGAAAAAGGCGGTAGCCGTAAACACTGTCGTCAATCGCGAGGAGGTGGCGCGTGTCGCCTACGCGCTCTACGTAGAACGCGGGTGTGTGGATGGGTACGACCTGGATGACTGGTTGAAAGCCGAGATCATCCTCAGCCGACAGAACGGCCAGAAGTAAACTTCTGGTTGGGAACGGGAGATGAGGCTGGACGGGACTCCCTCGAAGCCCAGCGGCAAACCCGGGCGCCCGGAGTGAGCCGGGCAACAAGCGGAGTCGCACCGTGGCGAACACGATCCCGGACCCACCAGGTGAAGCAGGCCGAACGCCCACCGCGCTCGGCATTCCGAAGCGTCGACCATCGGGGTCGGCGCGAAGTGCCGGAACCGGTGGGGTTCCGGCCGCGGCTGCCACGATGGTAGCCGCTTCAGAGGTGGCGCATGACCCTGGGGTGTGATGAGCCGGACCCGCCGAGGACGTGACGTGATCAAGACGGCGGGTCCGGTTGTTTATCGGGGGGCGACTGATATGGAAAATGGTTCGCTATCAGAACATCAGGAAGCGCTGCGCAATCTGCTGCTGTACATCCACCAATCCGGGTCGCGCCGAGCGAGCCAGCGAGAGGCAGGGTGCCGCGTCGTGCGGTTTCTGCCGCAGTTGATCACCATCGCGGCCAATGGGCAGGGCGATCCGTCGGCAGCCGAGCACGAGGCCATTCGAGCGCAGATTTGTGCGCAGTGCGAATATCAAGACGCCAATGGATACTGTCCGCTTCGCGCGAGTGGAGAATGTTGCCTCTCCCGTGAGGAGGGACGGGTGATTGCCGTGATCAGACGCATCCTACAACGTCAGGATGTCGCACCGAAGTAATCACAACATGATCTACATCATAGAAGCCCGCACACGCTTGCCGCTACACTTGAAGCGATCCTGATGATCGCAGGGAGGTGCTCGATGAACGCCATTGAACGCCTGAAGCGGGATCATGTGATCCTGCGGACGAAACTCAACGTCTTAGAAGGCGCCCTCCAGATGGGCCCGGAGACGTGGTTCGTGCTCCGCGAAGTGTGCCACACGCTCTCACGGCAACTGCAAGACCACATCAAACGCGAAGAGGCGTTGGTCCGAGAGTGCAGAGAAACCCTGACCGAGGACGCGCTGATGCATCTCACCGTGGAACACAAAGATGAGCCCGAACTACTGCGGACGGTCAACCGGCTGTTTGTCGAGGAACAGGGTTATTCCCTCACGGTCATCAAGCCGGCGCTGATCAGACTCGTCCACGGCCTGCGTGCTCATATGGACGAAGAGGAGGCTGAGCTGTTTCCGGTGCTTGATCGAGTCCTCGCTCCCCAAGAGGTGTCACTCGCACGCGAACCGCAGGCCACGTCGCATGTGACTGAGGTCATGGCGGTCAATCAGGTGCTTCGGGAATTTCCCGCCACGAAACGGGTCTTCGATCGCCTGTTCGTGAATGCGCCCTTCGAGGGCTGTGACTGTCTCGATGAAGTGGCCTGGCGCCGGGGGATGGAGGCCCAGGACCTCATCCACAAGCTTCAAGAAGCGATCACGTCGTGTACTTGCAGCAAGTCCGCGGTCTCCGAGCAGACCGGATCCATCACCACACCTGAAGCAGTGGAGGTGACCAGATGACCGATCCGAGATTGACCGAACCGGTTTCTGCACGGAGTCTGTGGATCGTGATCGTGGTCTTAGGACTGATCGGGCTGACGACCGTTCTACTGACCGCACCGGCCAATACGCTCATGGGTCCAGGGGCATGGGCCATTCGGGGTGCGCTGCACGGCACCTGTGCCGGATTGTTCATGGTGACGTCAACCATTGGATTGTTCCAGGCCTATCGAATCTTCGCCGGGAAGGTCTGGAACCTTGCCGAGCTCCAGATCGGCAGCGTGATCAACGCGGCGATGGCGCTCTTGACCATCATCTCAGGGAACTGGATTTACATTCCGTACCGTACGAGTGGAGGACCCCGGAGTCATTTTCTGGAAGTCGCCCCGGAGATCCACCAGGTGTTTTTCGAGTTCAAGGAGTTCGCCGCACTCTTCAGCTTCCCTTTGGCTGTCGTGGCCGCCTACTTGCTCGTTCGTTATGGCGGCGAGCTGTATGAGCGCAGGGGCCTGAGCACGGTGATCGCGGCCCTGCTCGTGCTGGTATTTTTCTATTTCGTCGTGACCTTTGGCTTGGGTGCGGCGATCACGAAGCTCAAATCGGTCTAACGGAGGAGCAATGGCGACCACCTCTTCTTCGACTCAACTGACGACCGGACCGGCGGCAGCCGCCCTCCTCGCGGCGGGGCTGGGGCTGCTGGCCCTCGGCCTCTCGCACGTCTTCTCCGAGGCCTCGGTTCCGTTCAAGGACGCGATGCAGGCACTCGGCAACGCCTGGATGCCCGGGGCTTCAGGCATCGGCCCGTATTCAGGCAAGGAGACGGTGGCTTTGCTGGTCTGGTTCAGCAGTTGGGTGGCGCTGCACACCGCCTGGAGGAAACGGGACGTCAGCCTCGTGGCCGCAGGCATCTGGACGTTCATGTTGATCGGACTCGCCACGACGATTCTCTGGCCTCCGGTGACGCATGTCTTGGTCAAATGAGGTGCGCGCCCCAGGAGCACGCTCATCTCTTGCGGAGCATTGGCCTCGCGATCGTGCTGGGTGCTGTGCCCATCGCGTTCGCCGCTGGCAGCGAACCAAGTACGGCGAAGCCGGAAACCCAAACGTCCTTGCGCTGGCCCGCGCACCTGCGCGTGACCGGCAAGACCCATACGATCATCACCTCCAACGATCTCTCCGGTCCGGGCAGCAACGTTCCCAACGTGGCCAATACCTATGATATGTCGCTCTTTGAATGGAACTGGGGCGGTCGGCAGTCCACGTTCAATGGCGCCGGCATCACCACCAACGCGAACTATCCGCTCACCGAGGGCGAAGCCATCACGACCAACGAGCACATTGGTCTTGCGGCAGAGCTCGCCCAAGGCGTTGAAGCGGGCTTCCTCTGGCAACTCTACGCTGCTGGTGGCAACCGAACCGTCGGCCGAGTCTTCGGCGAAGAGCTCCCATGGGATAACTTCGATCGCACAGATGGCCGAGTGGTGCAAGAACACGTTTCAACTGATCTCTACCAGGCATGGCTCAAGGACACTGATGGACCGTTGACCTATCAGGTCGTGGGCGGCCAACTCAAAGATTTGGATCTGACGCGCAAAGAGTTCAACTTCCTGAAGCTCGGCAGCTTGATCTACCGGCCACCGGTCACCAACGCCAGCTTCTTCGAGAAAGAAGATCGTAAGCTGGAGTCTGGGCGCCATCCCTTGGCCGGCGCGGATACGGTCGTTGATTTTTCCTACCTCGAAGGCAAGCATGTGCACGGAGAAGTATTCTTGGGTCGGACGAAACCCACGCCGGTCCAGGAGATCGACCGGGACGTGGTGGGCACGCGGTGGAGCCTCGACATCCTGGACGGGAATCTCGGCGTGTCCTACGTCGCTACCGAAGGTGAGCGCAACCCGTCCATCACCGGCGAGCGACAAGCGCTCTGGGCGCTGGATGGCTCGTATGCGCTGATCGACTGGGCCGCCGTGTACGGAGCGTGGGCGCATACGGCCTACCACCGCAGCGGGCAACTGAACGGCAACGCCTGGGTGGGTGGCGTGCGACTCCTCGGTCCGTGGAAGAGCGAGTGGCGGACCCAATACCAGTGGCTCGGCGAGAACTACGAGCTGATGGGCCACCACAAGACCGAGCACTATCCGACGAACTTCCACGGCGTGC
>CAYZKG010000125.1:0-7538 GCA_964478915.1 uncultured Nitrospira sp. | reverse complement strand
TTTGCGGTCAAACGCCAGTGTGAGACACCGACAGAGCGAGTAATTCCACGTGCTGGACGTGAGGGGCTTGTGCGGAACCCTGTCGTGGAGTATGAATAAAGAAGGCCTATCATTGCAGGGACATGATGGCGAGACGTGCGGTCCTCACCGGTGCGTTGCTGCTGGGCGTCTTCTGCCTTTCCGCGCTTGCGGCGCCGCCTGCTTCCTCGTATTCACAAGAGCAACGCGAGAGTCTCCGGAAGATTCGCACGCTGCTTGTGACGAGCCAGATCAGCACGTGGCTGGATCTCCCGACCCCGCCGTACAACGTCCCGGTCACGGTCAAGACGAAGCTGGAGCGGGCCGGCTTTCAGGTGGTATTCGATTCGAGCCTGGCGCATGATGCCATCGTGACCATTGGCTATCAGGAAACGCCGGGACAACAATACCAACGGCTGGAGCAAGGGACAAACATCTCCTGTCGCATCGTCCTCAAGCATCCCACCATCGGCCCGGTTCTGTCCTACGATTTTGAAGCCTCGACCAGCCCGATTCCGGCCGGCAGTCTCTACTGGGATGCCGTGCAGCATCTGGAAGAGAATCCTTACTATTACTATCTGGGCGATCTGGTCAGGGGCTGGCTGAGCGCCCAGGAAGAAGCGGGAGTCGTCTTCAGCAGGGTGCTCCGGCAGCCGGCCATGACCTTCTCGGTCGACGGCGGGGGAACTCAGCCCAGCGACCAGGTCGTGGCCAATCAGGAGGCGCGCCTCAACGCCATCCAGGAGCTGGGGCGCTTGAAAGAGCGGCGGGCGCTTGAGACGCTCTGGGAGCTGGTGCAGCAGCCGGACGAGCGACAGCGTCTGGCAGCAGTGGCCGCAATCGGCGAGATCGGGGATCCTGCGTCGGTCGAACCGCTCACGCGGCTCACCTCGGATGGAGACTCTGATATGCGGACCGCCGTAGAGTCAGCGCTCAAACACATCCAACAAAACCGGTAACCCCACTCCACACTACGCACTTGGTTGTTAATCGACGCGCGGCGGGATCGGGATGTCCTTAAAGACGAGGTCAACGAGCTCGCGGGCCAGGCCGAGGCGCTCCTGCAGGCTCGCCACCGTCACGAAGCGCTCGAGCAGATCGCCGATCGCCCGGTCCCGTGACGAGACGAAGCGCAACATGTCGGCCGGCGCCGTGAGCCAGAGCCGCCGCATGCGGAAGAACGCCTGGAGCAGATCCTCCAAGAAAATCCCCAGCAGGTACTGAGCCGTGGCGGGATGGTGCGCCAAGTCTTCGGCTTTTCCCAGCCAGTGCAGACATTCGGTCTTCAAGCGAATCTTCTCGTTGAGCGTGGCCGGCGGCGGGCCTTGGCGGAACCGCTGGTGCGCCTTCTCCAGCAACATGGTTGCGACCGTTTCATGTTCGAACAGGACGCGCCCCTTTCGCAGGAGGGGAGGGAGGCGTGGAGCCTGGACAAGTTCCTGTTCGACGGCCTGATGGCTACGGTATCGAATATCGATCAGGCGGTCCGAGATCCGCACGATCTCCTGTCCTTCATCCTGTCCCTTGATCAGCACGATCAAATCCAGATCGCTATGGGGCGTCAGCGAGCGGCGCGTGCCGGATCCCACCAGGATGACCGCGAGAAGGTCTCCGCCTCGTTTGCCTCGAACATAGCTCAGCGCCTGATTGAGAATCTGCTCGATGCCCGGCGGCTCCGGACGCCTGATCTCTTCCGGAAGCTCCGGGATGTCGAGCAGCTCTGCCTCCAGCTCTTCGCGGGAAGGCCCTTCCGCGCGCGGCTCTCCATTCTCATTCATGTCAGCCATGAGTCCTCACCCTCAAATTGATGGGCTGCGACCTCAGTGTGGGGTGAGATGACGCTGGCCTGTTCGATGGGTTAGCGAGCATGGATCGTGGAACGTCAGCGCGCCAATCACGAGCTAAGAATGCGGTCGTCATGGACCGCCCGGCCGATGGCAAAGTGATAGATTACCTGTCCCTGTTCGGGCTTCAATTCCAGGAATTGGTGCACGTCATCGTCGTAGAACGCGCCGATCCCGGTCGCATTCCAGCCTGTCCCCTCCGCGCCGAGATAGAGGCCATGCCCGATGAAGCCGGCCTCGATGTGGGCGTACCGGTACCCTCGATTGCCGAAGGACGCTGCGGCCCGTTCCAGATCGGCGACCATCGAGAACGTGACGCACGCGTGGGCCCCCAACTCCTGCTCCAGACTCAAAAATGCGGCCCGTCCGGCCACATCGCCTTGCTTGAGCAGGACCAACTGGTGCCGATCGGGACGGTATCGGTAGACGCCCGGCTCCAAACCGGTCACGCGATTCACGTACAGGTAGAGGGTGATCAGGGAATGCCGCGTGGGAGACAGGGGCGCTGGAGGCGGAAGAAAATCGGCTGAAAGCGCACGGGTGGCGTGAAACAAGATCGTGCCCAAATCGCCCAGGCTAAGCCGCGGCGTGGAATCGAAGTCCAGCGCCGAGCGCCGGCGGCGGACGATGCGGTCAAGCGGCGGCTCCGAGGTCAGGGCCGAGGCCAGCGGCATGAGCTGCTGTTCACGCTGGAGAAGATCGGGAGCAGGGGCGAGCGATGCCGGCACCGGCCCCGGCGGGTCGGGGAGCAAGGTGGACTGGTGCATGCCGACCAGGAGGTGGTACGGCACTTCCTCAGTTGAAAGCACGTTCGGTTTGCCCTGCAGCGGGCCGACCAGATCCCGCCACGATGCGCCGGATTGCCCCGTGCGGGCCGGCTCGGGTCGAGGGCCGTTCAGGACGATGACCAGCAACGGTCCTTCGTCCTGAAGCGTCACGCCGAGAAACTCCGCCAGTGGAAGATCCGAAAAATGGCCGAGCACCCGCACGTGGGCCCCCAGGCCGCGCGCGGCGAGGGCCACCGAGGCCATGGCGTGGCCCATGTCATGCAAGCAGTAGCGATAGGCCCGATCCCGGTATTTCCAGGACTCGCGCCAGAAGATCGAGCTGAGCACCAGGGCCAGCTCGGCCTGAGCGACGGCCGGCTGACCGAGCAGAACGGCCAAGGTCTCCAGCGCCGAGCCCTGGCGTCGGCATTCCAGGACATGATCCATGGCGCGGTAGTGGTAGAGGCCGGCCGGCAAGCCCTCCGTCCCGCGAAGCGCGAGATGGGCTTCCGTCGGATGAAGATTGCCGGAAGACGGGTTCACCCGCAGGCTGTACCGGAAGTCGGTTCCTCGCACGCGCTTCCACGCGCTGATCGCCAGGCTGTGAAACAGCAGGGCGCTGAGCCGCGAGGGACTCCATGGCGCCGGGGTGCCCTGGAGCGAGACCGCGCCACGGAGCGTGGAGAAGAGGGGCGCCGGCAACGACACCGGCACGGGGAGCGGCACGGTCGCCGCGCCGGAAAATACGCGAAACGGGTTAGGCTGGTTGTCCCAGTCGAGGAAGTGGGGAACCGTCCGGACGGACAGATAGGTATGCTTGGTCCGGTCGTGGTAGGCGAAGAGCCGCCCGATCTCGGTGTTATGAAAGCCGTCCGGGTCCGGAAGCGGGCCCGTCGCGCGGTCCGCGAACTGCGGCGGATTCAACACCGGAATTTCGGGGGAGCGTTTCTTGGGGGTCATCGGCCGACGACCTGCGCCATAATCCTTCCGGCTTCCTCGATGTCGCCTGCGCCGACGTCGAGGTGTGTCACAGCCCGGAACGCTGAGGGTCCCACGGCATTGATCAGAATGCCGTCTCTCTTCAGCGCGCTGACGATGTCGGCTGCCGAGCGGCCTGGCCTGGTTACCGCAAAGACCACGATGTTGGTCTCCACCGGCTCCTCCACCGAAACTCCGGGAATTTGCTTCAACAGGACCACCAGGCGCCGGGCGTTCTCGTGGTCCTCCTTCAGTCTCGGGATGTTGTGCTCCAGCGCATAGATGCCTGCCGCTGCCAGGATGCCGGCCTGCCGCATGCCGCCGCCGAATCTTCGGCGCAGCTTCCGGAGCCTGGCGATCGTGGCTTCATCGGAGGCCACGATTGAGCCCACGGGCGCGCCGAGGCCTTTGGAGAGGCAGAAGGACACGGTCTCGAAGTGGCGGGCATACTCGGCGGCTGATACGCCGGTGGCCACGACGGCGTTGAACATGCGGGCTCCGTCCAGGTGCATCGGGATCCCGTGCTTCGCCGCGATGCGATGGATCTGCTCGATCGTCGCGAGGGGATAGATGGAGCCGCCGCCGCTGTTGTGGGTGTTCTCCAGACAGATCAACGCTGTGCGTGGACTGTAGGGATCGTTGGGCCGGATCGCCGCCTCCACCTGCTCCGGCGTCATGATGCCTCGAGCGCCGGTCACCCAATGGAGCTGGACGCCGGACAGCGCCGAGGCGGCGCCCATCTCATACCGGATGATGTGGCACCGGCTCTCGGCGATTACCTCATCGCCCGGGCTGGTGTGGACACGGACCGAAATCTGGTTGGCCATGATGCCGCTCGGGACGAACAACGCCGCCGCTTTGCCCAGGAGCGCCGCCGCCATCTCCTGCAGCCGGTTGACGGAGGGGTCTTCCCCGTACACGTCATCGCCCACCGGCGCAGACGCCATGGCTTCGCGCATGCCCGGCGAGGGCCTGGTCACCGTGTCGCTGCGCAAATCAATCATAGTCCTTAACTTCAACCTAAACCTTAACCTGTCTGCTCAATTGCCCGTCGATCCTCGAACTTGTAACACTGCCGGCTCAGGACCGGATAGACCGAGAAGATCGGCGTATTGAACGGCATGAGCGCGCTGTCCCTCCCGGGAAGCAGCTGCAGGTGCATATTGACGAAGTTGAAGCTCAACCCTTCCTGCCACGGCTGGCTCGGCTGGGCGTACGCGGCGATCTTCTCGGTCGCATAGGTGCGGGTGAGCAGGCCGGAGGCCCCCTGCAGCCCGTACTCGTGGAGGTCCGGCGCGCCCTGGATCAGCAGCGAGATCACACCGGCATCGAACCAGACTTTGAAATTGCAGCTCACCTGGATGAACGGTCCGAGCGCGTTGGTGCCCTCCAGGAACGCGCGGGGCAATCCGAGCTCCGGCTTGACATCGGCGGGCATGGGCCGTTCGACCGTGCCCAGCTCCGGCTCCTTGACCTCCGAGACCGAGACGAACAACAGATTCGGGTCGTCCAGGGCGAGATCGAGTACTTCATCATCATAATAACTGCAGAGCCTTCCCCACTCCAGGCGCAGCGGAAAGGAGTAGCCCATCTTCGCGTACCAGACCCTGACGCAGGCCTCCAGCGGATCCTCCGGCGTTCGGCTGATCTTCAAGTCGAACGGCAACATCATGTGGAACGCGTTGGTCCGGGCCGTGACGAACGGGGCGCAGGCGCCGGCAAATTCCTTGTGCACGGCGAGATTGTCCGGCTCGAACTTGCGGGTCTGACTCGTGAAGTTCTGGGCGAGCTTGGCTTCCTTGGTGAGCTTGTACTTGTTCTGGTAGTACGTGGCCGCCCGCTTCTGCGCGATGTTCAAAAAGTAATCCGAGAGATCGGTCTCGACGATGATACGCTGCTTGTCCACCGGCTGGGTGCGCGCGGCCTTGAACGCGTCGCTGTAGATCTCCAGCTCGGCGCTGGTCTTTTGAATCTCCTGTAAAAGGTGCCGGGCCAGACCCGGATCGAAGTACTGGGTCCGGTCCAGAAGCTGCTGGGCTCGCTGGAGGCATTCCAGCTTGTGACTGAACCGCTTCGGCTCATCGGCAAAGGTCTCGGCCGTGGCCATGAGCAAGTTGAACTGCTCCTCCGGCGACAGGCCGAGCTGGTCCATGTCGTGGTTCTTGATAAAGGAATAGGCCAGCGGCCCGAAGCTCTCCGCCTTGCGGATGCACAGGGTCATGAGGTAATTGAACTGGGTGCGCGCGTCCGGCGGCGTCATGAGCGGCTCGTTCATCTTCGCTGCATTCTAAGGGAATCCGCCGCAGCGGAACAAGTGGGCTGCTCTACTTCCAATACAGCACGTGGAAGAAAAGATGCTGGCGGATGGCCTGAAAGTCGTCCTCGTTGCAGGTGACAAGGGTGGCACCGATGCTACGGGCGGAAAGGGCAATAAGGACATCGAAGCTCAAATCTCGAACCTTCTGGGCACTGTAATGCTCACGGCTTCTCATGGCGCCGAGGATCTCAGCCGCCTTATTCCAATGGTCCGCAGTCGGCGTAAGAATCTGGCAGCGCTTCAGAAGGTCACGAACAAACCGTCGCTCAATAACGGTCGTCGCACCCCGTAGCAATTTATGAAGGACGACTATTGAGCACCGAGGGATCAGGCTTGACTGAAGGATCGGAAGGGTGAACCGGCCAGTTCGGAAATTGTCGATATAAATCGATGTGTCAAAAACGGCAAATTTACTCTTTGCCAAAGGCATCCGGCTTTCCAACCCCGCTATATCGCCTGATCACGGAGTCATGAGCAGCTTTTTCCGTAACGAGGTCCAGTGCCTTTTGAATGGTCTCACTAGCGGTCTTAGTCGCCAGGGCCTTCTGTGCTTTCTTTAACTGAAGGGGGTTCAATCGGGCTGACACTTGCACACGCGCCATAGATCCTCCGTAATGTCAGACAGAATACAGGAATTGTATGACACCGTCAATGAGGCATTTGACGGAGGGCGCGAGCTTCCTGCGGCGTCATCGGCAGCTCGCTTTGTGGTGCATTTTAAGGGAATCGCGCGCGGTGTAACAAGTAGTGGGATAAGCTATCGGGAACGAGACCGGTAAAGATTCTCTTGCCTAGATACCGTAGGTTACTCAGGGTGTTGTGGCGTTCCTTTGCCGGGATAGGGGATCGGCGGCCAGGACGATCCACGCCCATGGTGAATCATCAATCTTATAAATTCCGGAAGGATTTCTTCGAGGAGCAGAATAGCTGGGTAGAGGGCATCCCTATTTTTTCTCGTAGTCGATGAGGAGCTTCCATGAATTATTTGGTTTCGAAGGATCCTAAGCCGTTCAAAGAGGCAGACGTTAAACCCCACGATATCGTTGTCTCGAAGGGCACCTTGTGCCGCTATCAATCTGCGCTGTGAATTCTTTTTATAGCTCAAGAAATCCATGTTCCACCATTCTCTCCATAAGTATTTGTTCTCAATAAGAGAGTAGGTGCGGGTTCTTATATGAAGCCTGCTCATTACCTCAGAAAGCTTCTTTGATCCAGTACGGAGTCGCACGAGGTTGTTTATGAATTCTCTGAATTGCTTGCTTTCCCAGTCAACGCCTTCAGTCTCTCTCTTCACGGGTGGCAGATTGGGCTGCTGCCGGTTTCAAAGACACCGAGTGAGGTGTCTGGATGGAACCGGAGGTGGGTTATGGAGCGACGACGGTTTACGCGGGAGTTCAAGCTGGAGGCGGTCAAGCTGATCACGGAGCGCGGGGTGACGGTGGCGCAAGCCGCGCGAGATTTGGGTGTCCATGGGGCGGTGTGACGCCGCTGGGTGCAGGAGGGTGTGGCCGATCCGCAGCAGGCGTTTCCGGGCCAGGGGCGGATGAAACCCGAGCAGGTGGAGATCGCGCGGCTCCGCCGTGAAGTCCTGAAGCTGAAGGCGGAGCGGGACAT
>CAYZKG010000124.1:3265-7560 GCA_964478915.1 uncultured Nitrospira sp. | reverse complement strand
GCGCACTCGCTTGGGGTGCGAGTGGTCGGCCGTTCAAATCGGCTCGCCCCGACCAGATAGACGTAGAGCGGTGAGGAGTGAACAGACCCTTCACTCCTCACCCCTCACGCCTTACCGTTAAAGCAAGAGCTGCCGCGGGCAGCTTTTTTTGTTTGATCTGATCAATTCAGAGGGAGGTTCAGCACCGCGTGATTGCAGATTTCTTGGAGCAGATCCTCGCCGAGCTCAGCAAGTTCGTAATCGCCACGATCTCGCGGTTCGGCTACACGGGCATCCTCCTCACCATGGCGATCGAAAGCGCCTGCATTCCCCTTCCGAGCGAGATCATCATGCCGTTCTCCGGCTATTTGATCTCGACCGGGCAGTTCACGATGCTGGGGGTCACGTTGGCGGGAGCGCTCGGAAACGTGGTGGGGTCGATCCTGGCGTATTATGTCGGCGTCCGGGGCGGGCGGCCATTCGTGGAGCGCTATGGGCCCTACGTCCTGATTTCACGCCATGACCTCGAGGTGGCGGACCGATGGTTCGCCCGCTACGGGGAGGCCGCCGTCCTGATCAGCCGGATGTTGCCGGTCATCCGAACCTTCATTTCCCTCCCGGCCGGCATCGCCCGGATGAATTTCGGCCGCTTTGTGGTCTTCACCTTCGTGGGCGCGCTCCCGTGGTGCTTTCTGCTGGCGTTCATCGGGTTGAAGCTGGGCGAGCGGTGGGAGGAGCTGCGGCAGTACTTTCATCGGATCGATCTGGTCATCGGGCTGCTCCTTCTCGCGGCCGCGGCCTACTTCGTCTGGTCCCATTGGCCCCGACGGCGGAGCGATGTGGAATTGGGACCTCCCTGATGCTGACGATCTACAACACCCTGACCGCCCGCAAGGAACCGTTCGAGCCGCTGCTGCCGAACGTCGTCCGCATGTACGTCTGCGGCGTCACCGTGTACGACGACTGCCATCTGGGTCACGGCCGGAGCGCCCTGGTCTTCGACATGATCCGGAACTACCTGCGGCATCGCGGGTACCGCGTCACGTACGTGCGGAACTTCACGGACATCGACGACAAGATTCTGGCCCGCGCCGCCCAGGAGGGCGTGCCCTGGACCGCGATCACGGAGCGCTACCTCGACGCCTATCGCCGGGACATGGCTCGGCTAGGGGTGACGCCGGCCGATCTCGAGCCCAAGGCCACCGAGCACATTGCCGACATCATCGGGATGGTGGAGACGCTGCTGGCCAAGGGACACGCCTATCGGGTGGACGGGGACGTGTATTACGAAGTGGCCACATACCCCTCCTACGGCAGTCTCTCGAAGCGCAAGCCGGAGGACCTCTTGGCCGGGGCCCGCGTCGAGGTGGACGAGCGCAAGCGTAATCCGATGGACTTCGCCTTGTGGAAGGCCTCGAAACCGGGGGAGCCGGCCTGGGACAGCCCCTGGGGACCGGGAAGGCCGGGGTGGCACATCGAGTGCTCGGCGATGTCGGTCCGGCACCTCGGGGAGAATTTTGACATCCACGGCGGAGGCATGGACCTGATCTTCCCGCATCATGAAAACGAGATTGCCCAAGCCCGGGCGGCCACCGGCCGGGAGTTTGCGCGATACTGGATCCACAACGGGTTTGTCGAGATCAATCAGCAGAAGATGTCCAAGTCGCTCGGGAATTTCTTTACGCTCCGTGAGATCTTCGACAGCTCGGGCTGCCGGGACGAAGTCACGGGAGAGGCCATCCGGTATTTCCTCCTGGGCACCCAGTATCGGCACGCCGTGGACTTCTCGGACCAGGGCCTCAAGGAGGCCAAGGCCGCCGTGGACAACATCTACGGCCTGTTCCAGCGGCTGGGAGAGGCCACCGCCCCCGACGCGCCGGCCGACGCGGCGCTGGAGGGAGTACTGGCGCGCTTCGGGTCCGTCTTCGAGGAAGCCATGGAGGACGACTTCAATACCCCGACGGTGATCGCCGAATTCCAGCGGCTCCGCGGAGAGGTGAACGGCCTGATTCAGAGAGGACTGTCCCGGCAGGCCTCTGGGAAAGCCTACGAGGCCTTCCGAACGTACGGCCGGACGCTCAGCCTCTTTCAGGTCCCGGTGAAGGACTGGCAGTTCAAAGAGCTGGAATTTCAGATCGGAGCCGAGCGGGCAACTCGCCCTCGGCTCGCGGATGCCGAGATCGAGCGCCGGATCGAGGAGCGCAACGAGGCGCGTCGGCGGAAGGATTTTGCCACGGCGGATCGCATCAGGAAGACGCTCGCCGAGCACGGCATCACCATCGAGGACCGACCGGATGGCACCAGCCGGTGGAAGCGGTAGCGTGTCGGGCCGCCGGAGCCCATCCGCGGAGCTGCTGTACGGGCTGCATGCCGTGCGCGAGGCGCTCCGGGCGAGCCCACGAAGGCTGCGGCGGATCCTGGTGGCCCGTCAGGATCGGCACGTGGCGGACATCGCCCGGTTGGCCCGGTCTGCGGGCGTGCCGGTCCAGCTCGAAGATCGGCAGGCCCTCGACCGGCTGGCTCCCCAAGGCAGGCACCAGGGCGTGGTGGCGTTGGTCGCGTCGGCTGCCTACGCCGACCGGGATGAGATTCTCGCCTATGCCCGCACATGCGCCGAGCCGCCGTTTCTGGTCATCCTGGACGGGATCGAGGATCCGCAGAACTTGGGAGCGGTGCTGAGATCGGCCGAGGCGGCGGGAGCCCATGGCGTGTTTCTCCCGGAGCGCCGCTCCGTCGGTCTGACCGGAACGGTCGCGAAGGTCTCGGCCGGCGCGGTGCACCACCTGAGGGTTGCCCAGACCCCGAATCTGTCGAGACTCATCGAAGAGCTTCAGAAGGAGGGGCTGTGGATCTACGCGCTTGACCCGCAGGCGGAGAAGCGGTACACGGCGTTTGATCTCCGGGGACCCCTCGCGCTCGTGTTCGGAGGCGAAGGCGGTGGCATCCGCCCGGGAGTGCTGGGAAAATGCGACGAGCGCGCGAGCATTCCGATGCGCGGGCAGGTTTCGTCCTTGAACGTCTCGGCCGCCGCGGCGATCGTGCTGTTCGAGGTGGTCCGGCAGCGGACCGGTGGTTCGGCAGGCTCACCACCCCGAGTGACATCGAGGGGATGAAACAGCGGCTATCGGACTTCGATCATCCCGCCCTGGATGGCCGCCTTCAGGAGCTGGGCGGTATTGGAGACCCGGATCTTCTTCATCATGTTGGCGCGATGAGCCTCGACCGTTTTCACGCTGATTTTCAGCCGCTGGGCGATTTCCTTGTTCTTCAGCCCCGACCAGATCAGTTGCAGGATCTCGTGCTCCCGGCTGGTCAGCGCCTCCGGGCGTTTGCGCCTGGGAGGCGGCTCCATCGCACGTCGTTTCTTTCCGACCCGGTTCATCGTAAGAACCCTAAGATTGCCCATCTGACGCGTTCTCCTCTTGTCGCTGACCGATGCAGGAGGGCCCAGCGCCTGCACCGGAAGATGGATAAATACGGCATCACGGCGAGACCGTTGCCCGCAGTAGGATGATAGGCACTAAACCCTAAGTTGCCGAATTATAACAGGCCATATGGGCAAAGGCAATAAAACATAGGGTGCTTTCTGTGAGCGTCGTTCCCTACGTCGTGGCGTTTGTCCTGGGCACGATCATCGGAAGTTTTCTGAATGTCTGCATCCACCGCCTGCCCCGACGCGAATCAATCGTCTGGCCCGCGTCACGGTGCCCGGCCTGCGGTCAGGCCATCGCGATCTACGACAATGTCCCGCTCCTGAGCTACCTGTGGTTGAGAGCGCGCTGCCGGGTATGCCGGGCACGCATCTCGCTCCGCTATCCTGTCATCGAACTGGCCAATGGCGTCGGCTATGGCCTCTTGCTGTGGCATTTTGGTCCCGGATGGTCCACGGTGATCTACGCGGTGCTGTTGTCCTCTCTTCTGGTCGTCACCGCGATCGACCTGGAGCACCAAATCATTCCCGATGTGATCACCCTCCCGGGCATCGGCCTGGGGCTCCTCTGTGCCTCCACGGTTCTCTCCGTGGGATTTGTCAATTCCGTGGCCGGCATCCTGGTCGGTGGCGGCCTCTTATGGGTCCTCGCGTGGCTGAGCCCGTACCTGTTCGGAAAGGAGGGCATGGGCGGGGGCGACATCAAGCTGCTGGCGATGATCGGCGCGTTTTTGGGTTGGCGACCGGTGCTGCTGACCGTGATGGTCGGGGCGATCGTCGGCTCGATCGTCGGGCTCGGGTTGATCGGTTTTCGTCTGATGCGCCGGGACGAGTATCTTCCCTTCGGACCTTTCCTCGCGCTGGGCGCCGTCGTGGCGCTGTTCTT
>CAYZKG010000124.1:0-3165 GCA_964478915.1 uncultured Nitrospira sp. | reverse complement strand
AGTATCTTCCCTTCGGACCTTTCCTCGCGCTGGGCGCCGTCGTGGCGCTGTTCTTTCATCACGAGCTGGTGAGCTGGTATCTCGGGCTCTTCGTAAAGCCGTGAGGCGTCAGGCGTCAGCAGTTCTCTTTTGTATCTGATGGACGCGGTCTGTATCTCTATCGATCTGTTCTGAGTTGCTGAACTTTTTTGAACACTCATCCCAACCACTAAGTCACACCCACCGGTCCACTCTCCGTTGAAACCGTAAGTGCAAGCCGTAGCCGACGGTTGCGCACTGTCCCCTTGCGCCTCACGCCTTCGGGGTTTCGCCTCACGCCTCACCGGGACCCATTGCACCGCAGAATGCAATGGGTGCCCCGCATCACGAGTTCGGGCGGCACGGAACTTGGAATGTCCTCCAGGCAGTCATCACCCATTGCAATGAGAAGAGCAATGGGTACCCGGAGGTGAGCCGATGCGACAGCGGGGCGTCAGCCTGACGGAGCTGATGGTGGTTCTGGGATTGGTCAGCCTTTCGGTGACCTTGACCCTGGAGAGCTTCGTCGCCGCCACGACAAGGCACCAGGCTCATGCCGTCACGGCGGAGCTGGCGGCCGAGCTTCGCACGGCTCGGCACCTGGCCATCACCCGGCGCCAACGGGTCCGCGTCGTCTTCGAACCCGAGACCGCCAGGGTCAGGACCGAAGCGCCTGACGCGGGCGGAGCATTGCTCCGGCCGCTGGCGGACTACACAGACAAAGGGATCGTGGTGGAGGGGCTGAGCAATGGTGCCGCGGTCACGTTCTACCCGAACGGGCGGGCCGCGTCGCCGACCACGATTACGCTTCGGAACGGGCGGCAGCAACGCTGGCAACTGACCGTGAGTATGACCGGCAGGGTGGCCATACAATGAAAAATGAAAAATGCAAAATGGAAAATGGGGAGGCGGGGTTCAGCCTGATCGAGGTGATCCTGGCCATGATCCTGCTGGCCGGGGCGGTGCTGGGGGTGATGGGCACGTTTCAGTGGGCTGATCGGGTCGTGAAGTCCGGCACGCACGCAGCGCGAGCCCTCGCGTTGGCCGAAGCACGACTGGAAGCGAAGCGCGTCGCCTCCTGGGATCGGTTGCTGAGTGATGACCTCGACCTCGACGGGGTGGCGGAGATCACCATGCAGGATGACGGCGCAGAGTTCGATGCGGCGGCCGGCGATGGGATTTACACGGCCCATCACGACGAGGGCGGCATCCGCCTGGTGTGGACCCTCCAGCCCGATCGGCCGGGCTCGCTGCCGGATGCCGGATCGGTCGTGATCCACGCGCAGGCCACCTATCCGGACGGCCCGGGACGCTCGAGATCAGTCCGGATCGGCACGGTGCGGGCCAATCCCCGCTATCTGGGTCAGCGGTGATGCGCCAGGGGGGTCATTCGCTCGTCGAGTTCATGATCGCCATGACCGCCGGCGCCGTGATCTTGTCGGCCGCGCAACAGTCGCTGCTTCATTTTCAGCACCGGCTGTACCGCCAGCAGGAGACGATGGCTCAACAGCAGGATGCCCGACTGGGTCTGCGGGTGCTGGAGGCCGAGTTGCGGGCGGCCGGGAGCGGCGCATCGCTCGTTGGTCCGGCGATCCTCAAAGCTAATCCCCAGGAGATCGAGTTTCTGGCCAACCTGAACAGTCAGACCACAACCCTCACCACTGCCGCGTCGGTCGGCCAGCAGGAGCTCAAGGTCCTGGACGGCTCCGGCTGGCCAAAAGGGAAGCGCATCGTCGCGTGTTGGGCTGATGGCTGCGTGGAGAACCGTCTGGCCCGCGACGGGCAACGATTTCAGCTCAGCCTGGCGGAGCCGTTGTCGGCTCCGGTGCCGGTGGGCAGCGCCGTGTTCGTCTCCAATCAGGTGCGCTATTACCTCGGAGAGGCGCGCTCCGGCCGGCCCAGTCTCATGAGACAGGTCGATGGCGGAGCGAATGCGCTGATCGGCGAGGTCCAGCGGTTCCGGTTGACCTATCTGGATCACGGTGGGCGGGTGACGCAGGACCCCGCAGGCGTCGCGAGAGTTCGCGTGGAGCTGATGTTTGGAGATCATCCATACCCGATTGTCACCGAGGTGGGGCTGCGCGGTCGCCTTTAACAGTAAGGAGTGAACAGTAAGGGGTGAGGGGAGGTGGAAAAATGGAGAAGCCACCTATAGAACGCGGTAGCGTTCTATTGAGTGCCGTCGGCCTGATGGTGATCCTGTCCATGCTCGGAACGCTCTCGATGAACCTGGCGACGCATGAGATCGAAGGCAACAGGGCCATGCAGGAGGAGGCAGCCGCCCAGCATCTCGCCGAAGCCGGATCGGATCTGGTCATGCAGTGGTTCCACGATCCCGCCGCGACACCGGGCGGCTCGGCCAGCGGGCTGTTCGTGAAGCGCTATGATACGCCGGCCTACGGGCCCTCCTTCTTCGACGCGAACGGCCTCTCGCAGTTTGCCGGAACCGCCGATCGGCCCGACCTGGCCTATGCCGCCGCCAATCCGGCCGATGACCGCCTCCTGAACGATCCCGACACGGGCTGGTTTCGGTCCCTGCGGACGCTCGGCCGCATCATCCACCTAAAGCTCTATGGTCCCGGCCGCCCCGGCCTGCTCTGCACCGTCGAGGTCACGGCGGCAGCGGGGAGCGGCTCGACCGTCGGGATGGGCGGCCGCGCGCCGGAAGTCACGCGGACCGTCTCGGTCCAGTTCGGCACGCGGACGATTCCCCCGCTTCGAGCCGGCGTCTCCGTCGGCCAGTTCGCCTGGGAGGGCGGAAATGCCATGCCGGAGCCTCAACCGGTCTGGGTCCATTGGGGGCAGCTCAAGCTGAAAGGCCCGGCCCGCTTCGGCAAAAGCGCCGACCTGCCGATCAAGAGCACGATGGCGCCGGTGACGCGGCAGTCCTACGGGGAAATGTCGCGCCGGGAGGATCGGTGGTTCGAGGTGTGGGTGGGCGGTGAGGCGATGTTTGCGGATGCGCCGCCGGTCCTGCCGACGAACGTGTATGCGGAACGCGATCCCATCCCCGGGCTCAACGAGGACCGATGGGACTATGAGACGATCAAGAAGCAAGCGTTGCTGCACGGTTCGTACTATGCGCGTGGGCCGGATGGCCTGTTCTATCGAAACGGCACCATGACGCCCGGGACAGGACTCTCCGCG
>CAYZKG010000123.1:0-7563 GCA_964478915.1 uncultured Nitrospira sp. | reverse complement strand
GGCGCCACCTTGCCGACCGTGAGCGGCTCATATTTCGAGCTCTGCGTCCAGACGACCCCGTGCGGGATCAGGAAGATGGCCAGGGCCCACAAGACAATGACGATCTTCGAGCGGGGCGGCGCCAGCCGGGTACCCGTTCCGACGGATGGTGGCGCCGGCGTTCGTTCTGTCAGCGTCTCTTCAGCCATCTCATCAATGCCAAGGGCCACACGCCATCAGCCATACGCTCCGTTCTTCACGCGTAGGCGTGGAGCCCCGACAACAAAAAATTCACGCCCCAGAAACAGAAGATTACCATCAGAAACCCGAAGATCGCATAGATCGCGGCACGCCGGCCTTCCCAGCCCCGGGTCATGCGGGCGTGGACATAGGCGCCGTAGATCAGCCATACGATCAGGGACCAGGTCTCCTTCGGGTCCCAGCTCCAGTAGCCGCCCCAGGCATAATTGGCCCACATCGCTCCCAGGATGATGCCGAACGCCAGCAGCGGAAATCCCACCATGATGGCCTTGTACCCCAGCTCATCGATGGTCTCGAGATCCGGAAACGAGGCCACGACCCCGGAGCGATCGCTACGACGCTCCGCGCGCTCTTTGAACAGATACATGATCCCCAGGCCACCGGCCATCGCAAAGGCGGCGTAGCTGGTCAGCGTGACGGACACGTGGATGTAAATCCAGTAGCTGTTCAGCGCCGGGACCAGCGGCTCGGCCGTCTGGTAGCGGTACGGCAGCAGGGAGGCGGCTCCCATGGCGATGAAGCCGATCCCCACCACGAAGGCGCCGATCGCCTTGATGCGGTACCGCATCTCCAGCAACACGTACCCCAGGATGATCGCCCAGGAGACATAGGCCATCGCCTCGAACTGATTGGACCACGGCGCAAAAGTGCCGGAGATCTGCATGCGCTCGTAGGCGCGGGTCCCCAGCGCCACCGTATTCACCACCCAGCCGAAGACCGTCACGATCGTGGCGACCTGCCCGATGGCCACGGCCCAGCCATTGTCCTGGCTCCCTCCCGATGAGGACGGGTGACCGGCCGCCGCCAACTGGAGCGAAGGCTGACCGGCAAACACGTAGGCCACGTACAGGCACAAGGCGGCCAGGTACAGCCAGAAGGTCATATCGAACAGAAACAGCGACCGGATCATCGTCTCCTCCTCGTCGCAGGCAAGAGGCTATGGGCTATAGGCTATGGGAAAAACTTCTTCCCGATCGCCCATAGCCCCGCGCCTCTAGCCTATAGCCTTTATTCGCTCGGTCAGCTTGCGGAACTCCTTCTGAAAATCGATCTGGCTCTTGTGCGTATTCCCGCCGATGTGCACGGTCACGCCGCCCTGCCCCGGGATCGCCTTGGCCCAGAGCCGCCGATGGTAGATGAACGAGGACAGCGTGATGCCCACCACGATCATGGTCGAGCCGATCCAGACGATGTTCACGCCGGGGTCCTTGGTGATCTGCAGGCCGGTGAATTTCTTCGGCTGGTAGCCCACCAGCTCGAACCGGTAGCGCGAGCCCTGGATGTCGAACAGGTCCGGATAGTGATAGAAGATCCACGGCGTGGCCTGCACGGGGGTCGCTTTCACGGACGCCTGCTCGGTGATGGCCAGGCGGATGGCCGGATTCGCGTGCTCCACCGACTTGGAGTACACCCGCTTCTCGGCGGAGCTGAAGCCGAAGTCCGCCACGAAGTCGGTCATCGCCAGCTTGAGGCCGAGATGCTTGAGCATGGTCTCCTTCTGCCATTCGAGATCAACAGTCCCGACGACCTTCTCGGTCGCCTTGTCGGTGATATTGATGCGCGCGATCTCCACCTGATCCCAGGCGTCGCCGTAACTGGACTGGTAGAACCAGATGCCCTTGTACACCAGGGGATCGTTCACGGTGATGGTCTTCATCACGGCAGGCCGGCCGCCGTCGATGACCGTCAGGGTGCTGTTGTAGGATTTCACCGCGCCGTTGTCGTAATAGTCGATCCAGAACTTGTTCACGTGCAGATCGAAACTCCCTTTGGGGATGTGGTAGGTCTGGCCCTCCAGGCAGACGCCGAATTCCTGAAAGCCCCAGTAGCTGCCGATGAGCCCCCCCAGCACGATCACCGTCGCGCTGAGATGGGCCATGTGCGCGCCGACCCGGCCCATGATGCCCTTGGTGGCGTAAAGCGTCACCTCTCCCGGGTCGTTCTTGGCCAGGACCCGATAGCCTTTCTCGGCCAGGAGCTGGGCCATTCCCTGGGCCACGCGTTCTTTGGAAGCGGCCACCGGAATCTCGGCGGTGTGCTTCGTCCCCTTGATGAACGGCAATGTGACGTTGACCTTGTCCTGCTGCATCGAGCGCCAGATGGCCGGGAAGCGCTGCTGGAAGCAGGTCAGGGAGTTGATGCAGAGGAGGGCCAGCAGGCTCGTGAACCACCAGGTGTGATAGACGTCGGTGAACCCGAGGCGCAGGAACCAGCGGTAGGCCTCCTCCCCGTATTCCTTGATGTACACGTCGGGTCGCTCGCCCTGCTGGATGACCGTCCCGATCGTCGCGGTGATGGCCAGCATGATGAACAGGAACATCGCCAGCTTGATCGACGAGAAGAAGCGCTTGAGCTCGGCCGACACCTCCTCCCAGCCCAAGGCAGGGACGCCGCTGACCGCTTCTTTCTGAAGGGGCTTACCGTTCATCCAATCGGCTGTGTCTGCAAGCGCGTGACAGTAAAACGCCGAAACGTGCTGCGAGGTTCGGTTCCAGTAGGTTGAAAGCCGGCCGGGGGTGTTTGTTGGCCTCTCGCCGGACTCAAAAAACCCGGTGCGCGCAGGCTTCCGCGCCTGAGCTCGTGCGTGTAAGCTCTCGAAAAGACAAGCTATACTACATGCCGGTCTGAACACTGTCAAGCCGCGCGACGCACCGGGATACGATCGAAAAAGCCGCTGGCCATGCCCATTCCAGGGGAGGATCTGCTCCTTGACAAACCGAGACCGCTGGTTTAGTCTCGCACCCCTAGTGTACGGTTTCACCCGAGGCCACCCCCCGGAACAGATTGATTTCACTTAATCTGACCCGACCGCGGTCCTACCGTCGCATTTCGCAACCATGACGAGGGAGCAATGAGCCGAAACAATTACCTGTTTACGTCCGAATCGGTGACCGAAGGCCATCCCGACAAGATCGCCGACCAGATCTCCGACGGCATCCTGGACGCCATCATCGCGAAAGACAAGCATTGCCGCGTGGCCTGCGAGACGCTGCTGACCACCGGGATCGCCTTCGTGGCCGGCGAGATCTCCACGAAGGCCTACGTCGAGATCCCCGACATCATCCGCGACGTCATCCGGGACGTCGGCTACACCGATGCGACCTGGGGATTCGATTACCGGACGTGTTCGGTGATCACCTCGATCCACCAGCAGTCCGGCGACATCGCCATGGGCGTGGACACCGGCGGCGCGGGCGATCAGGGATTGATGTTCGGCTACGCGACCAACGAGACCGAGGAGCTGATGCCCATGCCGATCGTGCTGGCCCACCGGCTCACCCGGCGCCTCGCGGAGGTGCGCAAGAAGAACATCCTTCCGTGGGTGCGGCCGGACGGCAAATCCCAAGTCACCGTCGAGTATCGGAACGGCAAGCCCGTCCGGGTGGACACCATCGTCATCTCCACCCAGCACAGCCCCGAGGTCACCAGCAAGCGCATCGAGAAAGACGTCATCGAGCACGTGATCAAGCCGGTCATGCCCTCCAGCATCTTCGATCCGGTCAGCGTCAAGTACTATATCAACCCCACCGGCCGGTTCGTGGTGGGCGGGCCCATGGGCGACACCGGGCTGACCGGCCGGAAGATCATCGTGGATACCTACGGCGGCGTGGGGAGCCACGGCGGCGGCGCCTTTTCCGGCAAGGACCCCAGCAAGGTAGACCGGTCGGCCTCGTACATGGCCCGCTACATCGCCAAAAACATCGTGGCGGCGGGTCTGGCCGAGAAATGCGAGATCCAGTTGGCGTACGCGATCGGCATCCCCGACCCGGTCTCCATCCTCATCCACACGAAAGATACCGAAAAGGTCTCGCTCGATCTTCTGGACAAGCTGGTCCGCAAACACTTCCCATTGACGCCCCGCGGGATCATCGAGTATCTGAAGCTGCGTCGGCCCATCTACAAGAAGACCGCCTCCTACGGCCACTTCGGGCGCACCGAGCCCGAGTTCACGTGGGAGCGGACCGACAAGGCCAGAGTGCTGAAGAGAGAGGCCGGCCGGTAATCGCACGATGTAAGGAGTTGTGATCGGGAAGATGCGGGGGACGGATTCGCGGATCCGTCCCCTTTTTACTGAGTCCTTGTTCGTTTGACGCCTCACGCCTCACGCCTTACGAGGAGGTTAAGAGTGGATTACGACGTGAAAGACATCAGGCTGGCCCCGCAGGGCAAGCTGAAGATCGAATGGGCCGAGGCCAGCATGCCGGTGCTCCGGCTGATCAGGAAGCGGTTCAAGCGCGAGCGACCTCTGGCCGGCACACGGGTCACCGCCTGCCTGCACGTGACCACCGAGACGGCCAATCTCGTGAAGACCCTCCAGGCCGGCGGCGCCGAAGTACGGCTCTGCGCGTCCAATCCGCTCAGCACCCAGGACGACGTCGCGGCCTCGCTGGTGCAGCATGACGGGATCGCCGTGTTCGCCATCAAGGGCGAGGACAACAAGACCTACTACCGGCACATCCAGTCCGCGATCGAGCACCAGCCGCAGATCACCATGGACGACGGCGCGGATGTGGTCTCCACGCTGCATTCCAAACGGAAGGACCTGCTTAAGTACGTCATCGGCGGGACCGAAGAAACAACCACCGGCGTGATCCGGTTGCGCAGCATGGCCGAGCGCTGGGTGCTGAAGTTTCCGGTGATCTCGGTGAACGATGCCGACACCAAGCACCTCTTCGACAACCGCTACGGCACGGGCCAGAGCACGATGGACGGCATCATTCGGGCGACCAACCGCCTGGTGTGCGGCTCGACCGTCGTGGTCGCGGGCTATGGGTGGTGCGGTCGCGGGGTCGCCATGCGCGCCAAAGGGCTGGGGGCCGACGTGATCGTCACCGAGGTGGATCCGGTAAAGGCGCTGGAAGCGGCGATGGACGGGTATCGGGTGCTCCCGATGGAGGAGGCCGCCAAGGTCGGGGATTTCTTCATCACGGTGACGGGGAATCTCAAGGTGATTCGTTCAGAGCACTTCGCACGCATGAAGGACGGCGCGATCGTGTGCAACTCCGGCCACTTCAACGTGGAGCTGGATATTCCGGCGCTGGAGAAGCTGAGCCGCCACCGGCGGACGGTGCGGCCGGGCGTGGAGGAGTTCACCTTGCGCAACGGCCGGCGGGTGAGCCTGCTCGGCGAAGGGCGGTTGGTAAATCTCGCGCTGGCGGAAGGCCATCCCTCCAGCGTGATGGACATGAGCTTCGCGAACCAGGCGCTCTCAGCCGAATATCTGGTGAAGCACCACAAGAGGCTGGAGCGGAAGGTGTACCCGGTGCCGCCGGAGATTGATAAGGAGATCGCCCGCCTCAAGCTGGCCGGCATGGGACTCAGGATCGACAAACTGACCAAGGAGCAACAGAAATATCTCGCCTCCTGGGAACTGGGAACGTAAGAGCCTCGGCTGACGAAGGGCGGGCAGCTTCGGCGCCGCCATAATGCGTTGATGTCACCCGCCTAGTTCCTGCCTTACTGTTGGCCGGTCCGCCTCATCGGATTAGAAGAACGGCGTCCCGGCGCGTTATTCCTGACAGTACCTGAATCCCCGCTATGCCGGACGCCTCCGTGCCCATCCCTTCCATCCGAGGCCCAGAGCAGGAGAGAATTCGGCAGGTGCGGTCGCCTCGCCTCGCCATTCGCGACGGCAGGCCGGCCCATCCCGCCGGCATCAGTCGGGCCTTGCGATTCGCGAAGCAGCTTCAGCCACCCGTTACCCTCGCCCATCACCCGTTGCATCCGAAAGAGCAACGGGTACCCGGGAGAGGGTGAGGGTGAGGGGCCGCCTGGGGCGCGGATTTGACCGGAAGCGGGTCACGAAGTACAATGTGCATCACTATGATGCACGGATGATGCACGGAGGCATTGCAAATGAAAGCGATCACACTGCGAAACCTCCCACCCGAGGTCACAAAGGCCATTCAGCAGCGAGCCAAGCGGGACAGGACCAGCGTGAACAAGGCGGTGATTGGCTTATTGGAGGAGTCTCTTGGGAAGAAGACCCGGAAAAAGGAGAAGGTCCGCTACCATGACCTCGATCATCTGGCTGGAACGTGGACCAAGGAAGAGGCCGACGCATTCGAGAAGCTTATTGCCGAGCAACGCACCATCGATCCTGAGCTCTGGAAGTGACACGGATTCTCCTCGACTCTTCCGCCTACATCGCGTTCAAAAAAAGACATGCTGCCGTTCTGGAACTGCTCGCCCAAGCCGATGAGATTGTCATGAGTCCCATTGTGCTGGGGGAGCTTCGGGCAGGCTTTCTCCAAGGCAGCAAGCGGGAGATGAACGAGCGGGAGTTAAGAACGTTCCTGGAATCCCCTCGGGTCAGCGTTCTGACTGTCAACGAAGAGACCGCGGACCGATATGCGGCAATTCGAGTCACCCTGAAGAGGGCCGGCACCCCCATCGCCACCAATGACACCTGGATCGCCGCCAGCGCCATGCAGCACGGCCTCCCGATCCTGACCGCGGACACCGATTTTCAGAAAGTTCCCCAGGTTATCGTTCGCCACTTTGAACCTTAGTAGAAACAAGGAGATCGCCCGCCTCCGCCATTCGTGATGCAGCCTCAGCCACCCGCTGGTTGGGGTCTGGTTTGAGCGTCAACCAAGAGGTAGTGTTCCACTAGATCCCAAGCTTCTCCCACATCTCTTTATAGCCATCAATAATCATTCTCTTTATTGGAATGATTTCGGAAAACTTAATAACCCTCGTCGGTCTCCCAGTGCTTCTCGTCACTGGATGAGATAGGTACGTTTCACTTCTCTTGTCATGAACAGCTTTCGCAAGTTGAAAGAGTAAGGGATATTTGGTTGCCAGTCGATTACCTGGAGTCAGAACTTTGCCAATATTTCCAAGAGTATCGTGTATTCCAATCGTCGGATCATGTTTGTAAACGGAATATAGAATTATGTCATTTAGCGTATCTGTTGTATTGATCCAAGCTGCCGCATCAGTTGTCAAATAACCTCTCCAACACACTATCATCGGAATCGCATCTGAATACATCCCTCCGAGAAGCTTTGACCAGTTTATTACCGCTAAAGATGGATCCATAGCTTCTACCATTGCATCAGCGATTGGACAGGTACCTATCTTGATTCTTGAAATAATTCCGGCCCTCTTTAAAGAATGCTGAGCAAGAGCATGGATCTTTCTAGCTGGAACTGAAATCGGTAACCGTTCGCTTATTACCAATTCTGCGGCAACCACAGCTACATCCCCGCACTTGTCTTGGAGCAAGTTGTTCACATACCTCTCGGGGTCGAAGAAAGGGGTCGGGAGTCATTTCTTGACCGAATCGGTGGCATGGTCAAGCAGAAGAGCATGCGCTGG
>CAYZKG010000122.1:0-7592 GCA_964478915.1 uncultured Nitrospira sp. | reverse complement strand
CACCGCGGAATGGGGCCAGGCCGACCGACTAGCCAAGGTCCTCGAGGCGGGCAACACGAATCACTTCCGGAAGATGAGGATCATCTCGGTGATGGGCGAGATGGTCAACGACTCGACCCTGCCGCCGCAAGCCCTCACCACGCTGAAAAACGCCCTCAAAGACAAGGACCTGGCGAAGCAGGCGGCGGTCGCGCTGGGCAACCCCAGCAAAGATTCCATTCCCCTCCTGATTGATATGCTGAAGACCTCCAAGGATCACGAGCTGCAAGCGGCTGCTGCGAAGGGGCTGGGGCAGATCGGGGGCCTGCACGGTGATGCCCGGATCGTGTCGCCGCTGATCGAGGTGCTGCAAGCGCCCAATATTGATTATGCGGTCTTAACGGAGGTGGTATGGGCCTTGGGCAAGCTTCCTGACAAGCGTTCTGCCGAGCCGCTCTATGCCCTGGACAGAAAACTGCGGCAGAACCGTGACAGGGACGATCCCAAACTGAAAAAGCTCCAGGAAGCCCTCTTCTGGACCATCAAGCAGGTGGACGATTTTATGCTCTAGTAGGGGTTAAGGGTCTGGAACCAAAATCAGCATCCAGGGCGGGATTTCTTCGACCATCTGCGTGAACAGCCTAGCAGTCTGGCTCGCCGGCACCCCCTCGAAGACCGCCCCGCGCCGGATCTCCACGTACCGAAAGCGGTAGGGTTTGCTCCCATTCCCGGGATCCGGCAACACGCGAGGCATCTCCCGCCTGAGGTCCGCAAGCTCGGACAGCACCACTGATGTGCCCACCGGCAGCGACTCCAGTTGGCCATGAATCGGTCCAAAGGTGTTCGGGCGGCTTTCCTGCGTGAAGATCGTGTCGGTAGGCCGGATATGGCTGTCTTCCAGGAGTTGCGACAGGACTTCCCAAAACACTTCTCGATCCACCGCCGAGAGAAGGCAGAGCTTGCCGCGCCGGGACATCAGGTCCAGCAGGGCCAAGGGTCCCCGGATCTCGAACTTCCACGGCGGGAAGATCAGGGCTTGTCCGGCATGAAAGACCTCTAAGGCCTCTTCTCCTTCCACTCGAACGTTCCGGGAGGGGCCTTTGGTCTTCCGCAAGCGTTCCTCGATAAGGGCCTGCCGGATGCGGCTCGGTTCGTACGCAAAGGTCGGTGTGGCCGGCGCATGGCAGGTCACCAAAGTGTACCGAGGCCAGCTTTCCTTGATCTCGGACAGATCAAACATGTCCTGACCGCTCCAAAATTTGAATTCCAGCGCGCGAGAAGGACAGGCGCGAAGCCGGTCCAATCGGCCTCGGTCGGCATGCAACCTGCCGCCGAGCCTGGAATCGGAGCGAAGCCGTTCCACACAGTGGACCACCAAGCTCTTGCCCTCCCGCTCAAAGGCGGGAAGGTACTGCTCCGTGAGCTCCTGGGCGAATGACAGGTCACCGGCCCCGAGATCAAGCACCGAAGCCACGTCCGCACTCAGCAGCAGGTCGTACGGATTGGCCACTCCCCGAATGAACCGCTCGACTTCGGCGGGAGAGAGACGCGACACAGGGGCAGCCGACCTCGGCATCACCAGCCCGAACAGAAGGCAGAGGGCACGAACCGCTTTGGTCGGCCCCAAGCCGGTGAGCCGCTTGAGCGTGTCGGTGGAGAGGGCCTGGATTCGGTCTGCCTTGCCGTGCTTCAAGCCGGTCAGCAGTGCTTCGCGCACGGTGGCCGGCAGGGCAGCGACACGGATCGCGTCAGCGAGCTGGCGCAGTGTGGTCGCAATCTGAGAGGCGGTGACCAGCCGCCGCGAGAGCGCCCACCCCTCATGGTTGGTCTCGCACGTGTGCTTGAGCCGGTGTCTGAACTCGGCGGCCTGCTGGTCAAGAGACATGACGATCGACGGGCGCCGGCGGCGGGGTCAACACGAGGCGATACACCCCTTCCCAGAGGTCGTGCCACCTTTCCATGGCCAGCAGCGCGCTGCTTCGCACCTTTTCCCGTTGCGCCTCGAGCTTCGCGTACCCGGCCAGGGCGGTGCGCAGCCAGTCGCCGTGCTGCAGCTCCTCGAAGAGATGCGTTTCGAAAAACCGGATGTCCTCGAGCGAGAGATCCGGAAACGTCAACAGCCCGCTGTAGAGGTAGCGGTAGCTGAGGCCGGCTGTGGTCTCGACGCCGAAGGCCGCGCCCAAGGCGGACGGCAAGTCTCCGTTCAGGTAGATTGCCCCGACGGTATCAATGTAGTCCTGCGCCTCCGGGCAGAGCCGCTCTGCCGCCAGCCGCGTTCGGTCGATCCCGAGCCGGTCCGCGAGCCTCAGGATCTGCGCCGCATGCACGTCTTCCGGGACGCCGCGCCCATACTCCGAGTGAAGGACCCGCATCAGCTCCAGGCCGATCGCCTCGTCCTGGTCCGAAAGATTGTACAAAAGACCGATCAGGATCTTCCGAAATTGAATGCCGAATCGATACCATTGCTTGACGAACCGAACCAGTTGCTCCCTGGTCACACCCTGTTGGAAGGCCTGAAAGAACCGATTGGTGTGGACAGGAAGCGCCATCAGCTCGCGCTCCAGGGCCTCCATAAATTGCTGCGCCGTGGGCGGGTACCCATTCCGATGGGTGGAGGCTTCGGCCATGAAACCAGAATATTCCGGCCCTGCAGCCCCGTCAAGGCGCCGAGCGGATCAAACTTGCGATGCCCCTGGAGGTGTGTTACTGAGAAAGCTACACGTCCGCTGAGGCACTATGCGGCTACGCTTGGCTCTACCCAGCCTCATCGTTATCCTGCTGCTCGGTCCACTTCCTGCAGTCTCGGCCGACCGGCAGGAATTCCAGGTCGGACAGATCATTGAGACGAAAACCGGCCGGGTACTGGCCTTCGAGGACTGGCTTTCCGACGTCGCCGCCAGCGACGTCATCTATCTCGGAGAGGAACATCGGAACCGATCCCACACCGACGCCGCCATCCGCATTCTGGAAGCGCTTCAAGCGCGGGACCGACGGCCGGTCCTCGCTCTGGAAATGTTCAGCTGGGACGGCCAGACCGCGCTGGACCGCTACCTGTCCGATCCCGGCATGACACGGGAGCAATTTCTGCAGGAGTCGCGGTGGGAACAGAATTGGGGCGGAGCCTATGCCGATTACGAGCCGTTGATCAGCTTCGCGCGGGACCATCATGTGCCGGTCGTGGCCCTGAACCCGCCGCGCCCGCTCGTTCGACGGGTCGCGTCAGAGGGCTGGACGCGCGCGATGACCTCTCCGGAGATCGCCGGGTGGGGGATGCACGACCAGGTGAAGCTGGACGATCCGGCCTATCGCGAGGTCATCTTCAAGCAGCTCCGGTCCTGCCACGACAGCCTCTCGGAGGATGCCTACCAACGCATGTTTGAAGCCTCCGTCTTCCGCGACGAAGGGATGGCCAAGACCATTTCCGACTACATGGGAAAATTGCGACCGGGGCAAGGCCCGCTCGTGAGCTATACCGGAGCCGGTCACATTCAATACCGCCTTCCGATCCCCAATCGGGTCCTCCGCCGGCAAGGGACCTCACTCAGACAGACAACAGTGTACTTCACCGCTTTCGATCCGAACCGAACCGAGGAAATCCTCGCGCTCGTTCAGGAGCCGATCGCCGATTACGTCTGGCTCACCCCTCTCGGGGCTCACGGTCTTCCGCGGCGTTGCCGTTAACCCCGGGCTCGTGGGCGAGGCAATGCCCGGACGGTGATCCTCTTGCCCAAGCGCCAGCACGGGTGTAAAGTTTTTACGGTCGAGCGAGGACCGAGGAAAGGAGGAGTCCCATGCCGATGTACGAATACAAGTGCCTGGACTGCGGGAAGGAAGCCACCTTGGCTCTCAGCCTGAAGGACCGCGACAGTGGAGCCGCCTCCTGCCCCTCATGCAAGAGCAAGCGCATGGAGCAGCTCCTCAGCGCCGTCATGGCAAAGACGAGCCGGAAGAGCTGAGTGGCCAAGACGCTCTGGACAGTCGGCCATTCCACGCGCTCGCTGTCGGCATTCATCCGTCTCCTCCAAGCGCATGGAATCAGGGTCCTGGCTGATGTCAGATCGCTTCCGTACTCTCGGCGGAATCCGCAATTCAACGCGGATGCGCTTCCGAAATCCCTGAAAGCCGCCGGTGTGGCGTACCGTCATCTGCCCGGACTCGGTGGACGACGGGTCGCTCAACCGGCTTCGCCGCATCGAGGCTGGAAGAACCCTGGCTTCCGCGGCTATGCCGATTATATGGACACCCACGCGTTCCCCAGCGCTCTCGATCAACTCATCAATCTGGCGTCGGAATCGGAAACGGCCATCATGTGCGCCGAGGCGGTGCCCTGGCGGTGCCATCGCTCGCTCATCGCCGATGCCCTGCTCGTCCGTGGCTGGACGGTCTTGCACATCATGAACGAGGCACAAGCCGAGCCTCATCATTTGCCCCCATGGGCTCGGGTCGAGGACGGGCGCCTGACCTATCCGGGTGAGAGTGAGCCGCCTGCCGCCTTACTGTTCTGAAGCCGCAACGGTTCACCTCTGAGCCGACTCCAAGGAGGCTTGCGCCCAAGGGCGGATTCCTATACAATCGGCCGCCTTTGGTCGGGCAGATTGCCACCGAATAGCCATCACTCATAAAGGAGGTGAGGGGAATGAGGAGAAGAGTCGCGGGATTGCTCGGTGCCGCTGCGGCGCTGCTCACCACAGCTTCCCTGGCGCTCGCCGAGGAGGCTGCCAAGGCGCCGGATTACAGCGGTATTTCTTACATCTATTACACCGCCATCATCGTGGTGCTGGCATACGGCGTGTACGACACGTTCCTGAAAAAGTCCTGATCCATTCGTCATCTCGTTCAGACTTCATGCGCCATCGGACGCCCTCCGATGGCGCGTGTTTTTTCCAGACGGCTCTCGTGCCCGTCACGAGCGGCCGGACGGCGTCTTGAGATACGGTTCCAGAACCGGCAGCAGACGATCCACGATGATCCGATAGCCGGCTCCGGTGGGATGGATGCCATCCTCTTGGTTCAGCCCCGGCTGAGTGGCCACTCCTTCGAGAAAGAACGACATGAACGGCAGCCGGTACTGGTGGGCTAGGTCAGAGTATATGGCAGCAAACCGTGACGCGTACTCTTCTCCGTAATTCGGCGGCAGCTTCATGCCCGCCAGCACGACGGTGACTCCGGCAGCCTGCAAGCGACGGATGATCTCCTCGAGATTCGCGCGAGTCTGACTCAAATCCAGGCCGCGTAAGCCGTCGTTGGCGCCCAATTCCAGGATCACGACCGTGGGTCGGTCTCTGAGCACCCAGTCCACCCGACGCACGCCGCCAGCCGTGGTCTCCCCGCTGACACCCGCATTGATCACCCGGTAGCGATAACCGGCCGCATCAAGCCGGCGCTGCAATTGCGAGGGATAGGACTCGTCCGGTGGCACGCCAAGCCCGGCGGTCAGGCTGTCGCCGAACGCGACGATGCTGTTCCTCCCGAGTTCCAGCCTCGGCCGAGGTCCGGCCGGTTCGCCGGTGCGCGCTCGCCCGGGTTCCGACGTGACATCGGTGCCGAATCGTTGTCCGCGCGGGGCGCGAGATGGGTCCGACAGTGAGGGAGCAGACGGCGGCGTCGGATCCGAAGCCGGTTCGCATCCGATAGCGGCCATGCAGAAGAGAAGGCCGACCGCGAAAAGGACACTAGGGCGTGCGCGAACCATCGACTATAATATAGCCCCAAATCATATAACGCTGAAACCTTGTCATGAACCTGCATGTGCTGAAGCCATGATCGCCCTCAAACATGTGACCATGCGGCTGCAGGCGGGCGGGCTTCCCGTCACCATCCTCGATGACATCTCCCTTGAAATCCCTGAGAAGCAGGTGGTGGCGATCGTCGGGCCGTCTGGAAGCGGAAAGACGACGCTGTTGGGACTGGTCGCCGGCCTGGACAAACCCACAGCCGGCACCATCTGGCTGGACGGCGTTGACATCACCACGCTGACGGACAGCGAGATGGCGCGCTTCCGGCGCCAGAAAGTCGGGTATATCTTCCAGGCGTTCCACCTCATTCCGACCCTCACGGCGCTGGAGAACGTCGCGGTGCCGCTGGAGCTGAGCGGGGAGCCGCAGGCCGAGCAGCGCGCCACCCAGTTGCTCGAAGCGGTAGGCTTACAGGATCGGGGGCGGCACTACCCGGTGGAACTGTCCGGCGGCGAGCAGCAGCGTGTGGCGGTCGCGCGGGCGTTCGCCTGCCGTCCTCCGATCCTGTTGGCCGACGAGCCCACCGGCAATCTCGACTCCGTCACCGGCCAGCAGGTGATTGACCTGATTATCAGCATGAATCGCGACCAGGGGAGCACGCTGGTGCTCGTGACCCACGATCCGGCCCTGGCCTCCTTTGCCGAGAGAACCATCGCGCTGCGCGACGGCCGGATCGAATCGGACAGCCTGCCGGCTGCCTAGTTTTACTACTAGGATAGGGGTAAAATCCTACTCCCGAAATGTCGAATCCGAAAACTACCTCGCTTCGCGAGTTCACCCCTGAACAACTCAAAGATATTCTAAACGCCCATCATATATGGGCCAGCACGAACCCTCCACAGGGCCAGTCGGCTGATCTCAGCGAAGCCAATCTTGCTGGAGTGAGCCTTCCTAAAGTCGATCTCCGCCGCGCAAACCTTTCTAGAACTACTTTAAGAGGAGCGCACCTGCCTAACGCCCTATTTATTGGCGCAAACCTCAAAGAATCTGATCTAAGTCAAGCCGACCTCATCCATGCCCAGTTTCAAGAAGCAACCCTTGTACAGACAAACCTCTCCGACGCCAGGCTTGAAGCGGCAAACTTCCAAAAGGCAAATCTCACAGACGCAAACTTACAAGCTGCTCATCTTTCCCAACAAACAAATCTAAAAGAGGCGACGCTCCTGAGAACCGTTCTAAAGGACACGGATCTTCAGGATGCGGACTTAAGAGAGTCAAAGGGACTATCGGCAGAACAACTGGCTGGCGCAAATGTATCTGGCACGAAGTTGCCAGATGACATTCACAAGTTCGAAGGGCTTGAGCAGGTCAAGGAACTCTCAGAGAGTGCGAAAAAAATCTTTCTTGGCATGTTGGCAGCCTGTGTCTATTCCTGGCTGACCATTGCGACAACTACTGATGTTCGTCTTCTGACGAACTCAGTTTCTTCGCCACTCCCAATTATTCAGACAGAGATTCCGATTGTGGGATTCTATTGGGTCGCGCCGCTTCTGCTCCTCAGCGTTTACCTTTATTTTCACCTCTATTTGCAACGGCTGTGGGAGAGTCTGGCGGTACTGCCGGCGGTGCTTCCAGACGGCACACCATTGGATCTGAAGGCCTATCCCTGGCTGCTCAATGGTTTGGTCCGGGCGCATTTTCTGCGTCTACGTGACAGCCGTCCACCTTTTTCGCGGCTTCAGGTTGGCATCTCAATTCTGCTGGGTTGGTGGCTTGTACCATTCACCATTGGGTCTTTCTGGTTCAGATACCTCGCAAGGCACGACTGGGCAGGGACAACGTTCCATATCGGGCTGCTGGTGATCGTCATCGGTAGCGCAATGCTATTCCAGCGTTTAACAAGGGATACTCTTCGAGGTAGAGAGAAAAAGCCTTTTA
>CAYZKG010000121.1:0-7917 GCA_964478915.1 uncultured Nitrospira sp. | reverse complement strand
TCTGGCCTCGGAAATGAGGAACATTCACCCACACGAATCTGCATTGAGCCTTTTTTTAAGGAGACCCGTTTCGGATGAATGATCGGGCGGCCGGCGCGGCGGACGGTGGCGGGCAGAGCCGGCGCTACGGCATCCGCGAAGGGGCCTTTCAGGCGATCATGCTGGGCGGCGGGGAGAATTATCTCTCCGCCTTTGCGCTGCTACTGCACGCCTCGGCCTTTCAGATCGGTCTGCTGTCGGCCCTGCCGCAATTGATCGGGACCGGGGCCCAACTGCTCTCCGTCAAGGCGTTGAGCTGGGTCCGGCACCGGAAGTCCCTCATCCTGACGGGCGCCGCCGGCCAGGCGTTCGTGTGGCTGCCGCTCCTGGCGCTGCCGCTCGTCTTTCCGGAGCAGGGCCCCTGGTGGCTGATCGCCTGCGCGGTTGCCTATGTTGCCATGGGGCATTTCGCCATTCCCGCATGGAACAGCCTGATCACGGATCTCGTCGATCCCAACCGCCGCGGGGCGTACTTCGGGCATCGGGCCAGGGTCATGACCGTCTCCAGCTTTACGGCTCTGTGCGGAGCGGGCCTGATCCTCCACTCGGCGGAGGCCTGGGAGCGGCCGTGGATGGGATTCGCGGTCATTTTCCTGGCGGCGTCGGCCGCGCGCGGGGTCTCGACGGCTTATCTCGCCCGGATCGACGAATCGTCCGTGCCGGTGACGCGCGAGGACGAGTTTCGCCTGCTGGCTTTCCTGCGACGCGAGCGCGGCTCGAACTTCAGGCGCTTCCTGCTGTTCTCCGGGCTGATGCATGGCTGCGTCCTGATCGCCGGCCCGTATTTCGTCATCTACATGCTCCGGGATCTTCACCTCACCTACCTGGAATATTCGTTGTGGCTGGCCGCCGGCGTCATCGGGCAATTCATCACGTTGAAGCCGTGGGGAAGGCTGGGGGATCGCTACGGGAATAAAAAAGTCCTGGTCGCCACGGGGCTCCTGGTGCCGTTTCTCCCGATGCTCTACGTCATCAGCGCGAATCTGTATTTTCTCCTCGCGGTCAATTTCCTGGGCGGCGTCATCTGGGCGGGCCTCGCGCTGGGACTGCAGAATTACGTGTTCGATGCGGTCCGTCCGGAGGATCGGGCGAAAGGTGTGGCGATCGGGAATACCGTCAACGCGGCCGGCTGGTTTGTGGGGGCGATGATCGGCAGTTGGCTCGCGGGGGTACTGCCCGGCGAGATCGCTCTCGAGGGTCTGGAGGTCCGACCGGCCTCGAACCTGCCGTTCGTGTTTTTCATCTCGGGCGCGCTCCGGCTCGTCGTCTCGCTGAGCCTCCTGCGGTCGTTTCGCGAGGCCCGCAGCGTCGAGCCGATCTCCCACCGCGACCTGGTTGGGGAGCTGCCCCTGATCAAGCCACTGACCGAAGCCTTCGGCGGCGGCAACCGGCGCGATGCGTGAGAAGCGGCACGGGGCCTGGCTCGACTTCTGAGGCGTGCCTGGCCCCCTTCTTGTGCCGCTTGACTGCACCGGCCAGATCTCTACAATGCCCCATTGACTATGGGCCGACGTCCCCAACAATACAGCTGTTATGTGGTGTCAGCGCTGGCCGGCCTGCTGGTCGTCCTGCTCGCGGACTCTCTGCCGGCCGATACTTCCCAGACGTTCCATGAATGGCAGGTGCTGGAAGTCCGGACGGGCCGCCCGATCAGCTTCGAAGAGCTGGCTTCCCAACTCAGCGCCGCCGACGTGATCTACATCGGCGAGGAGCACCGCCACCGTTCGCACATCGAGGCCGCGCTCAAGATCATTCAAGCCCTGCTGGAGCGGAACAGGTTGCTGCTTTTGGGGCTGGAGATGTTCGGATGGGACGGACAGGCGGGTCTGGATCGTTATCTGGCCGATCCGGACATGGCGCGGGAACGGTTTCTCCAGGAATCCCGCTGGAAGGAGAACTGGGGCGGCGCCTACGACGAGTACGAGCCCCTCGTCAGCTTCGCCCGCGCGCATAAGCTGCCCGTCCTCGCGCTCAACCCGCCGAAGCCGCTGGTACGGCGCGTGGCGCGAGAAGGGTTGCTCCGGGCTCGCGAGGACCCGGAGATGATCCGGTGGGGTATGCAGGACGAGCCGCTCGCGGAGGATGCCGCGTACCGTGAGGTAATCCTCAAGCAGCTCCGGCTCTGCCATGGCGGTCTTTCAGACAATGCTTACCAGCGCATGTACGAAGGCTCTCTGTTCCGCGACGAGGGCATGGCCAAGACCATCGCCGAGTCACTGGCCCGACTTCCGGCCGGAGAGGGGCCGGTGGTGAGCTACACGGGTGGGGGCCACATCCAATACCGCTTGCCGGTCCCCAATCGCGTCCAACGGCGGCAGGGCAAACCCCTGCGGCAAGTCACGGTCTATCTTACATCGCTGGAGCGGGGCCATGAGGAGGATGTTCGTGCCCTGCTGCGGGAGTCCATCGCGGATTACCTCTGGCTCACGCCGCTCAGCGCGCACGGTCCTTCCCCCCGCTGCGGGTAAGGCTTCAAAGCGCGCATTACGCACCCGCCCGCCGGCCGACGGCCACCGCCACCCACTCGCTTGTCGTCGGTCCCGCTCCAAAGATGGCCCAAGGGGAGCCCCAAGCATAGGTGAACGTGCGTTTTCCGGGCGTGGAAGGGATCTCGACCGCAATAACCCAATGCGGCGCAATCATAATGATCCACTTATCCCGCCGCTGGATCTCGATCAGGCAATTACTGTGGAGCAGGGCAAAGGTCTGCTCCACTGAGTAGAAGACCGTGCCGGTCACGGCGCAACCTTTGACCGAAGCCTTCGGCGGCGTCAACCGGCGCGACGCATGAGAAATCAGGAGAGTGTGGTAGAATAAGACTTGGTGGAGGTGCCGCCAATGGCACGCGACGCCGGACATCCTGCCCAACATCGTCTGCTTGTCTGTCCCCCCGACCATTATCGGATCGCGTACGAGATCAATCCCTGGATGCGCTTGGAGCGGGCGGCCAATCCCCACGTCGCGCGGGTCCAATGGGATGCCCTCGCGACGGTGCTGGAAAAGGACTGCGGGGCGGTGCTCGAGCGGGTGGAGCCGGCGGCCGGTCTGCCGGACATGGTCTTTACCGCCAACGCGGGCGTGGTGGCGGGGCGGACGGTGATTCTGAGCCGGTTCCGCCATCCGGAGCGGCAGCCCGAGGAGGAGCGGTTTGCGCGATGGTTTGAAGCGCACGGCTATGCGGTCATTCGGCTTCCGCACGGCCTCCATTTTGAAGGAGCGGGCGACCTTTTGGGGAACCGGGATGTGTGGTTCGGGGGATACCTCCAGCGAACCGACCTCCGTACCTATCCCTTCCTCCAGGCGGCCCTCGATCGTGAGGTCCTGCCGCTGGCCCTCATAGACCCGCGGTTCTACCATCTCGATACCTGCTTGTGCCCGCTGACCGGAGGCGAGGTCATGTGGTTTCCCGATGCGTTCGACCGTCAGGGGCGGATGGTGCTCAGGAACCGGGTGCCCGTATCCCGCCGGATCGAAGTCCCGGAAGAGGAGGCGCTGCGGTTCGCCTGCAACGCGGTCTGCCTGGGGCGGCACGTCGTGATTCCGGAAGGATGCCCCGGCACGACGAAGAAGCTGGAAGCCCACGGCTATCAGGCGCATGCCGTCTGCCTCTCCGAGTTCATCAAGGCGGGCGGCGCGGCCAAGTGCCTGACCCTCGCGCTTGCTCCCCGCGACCGTTAGTGCCCCTCCCACGACCCCTCCTGCGCGCGTTACATTTGCGCCCGCACAGGGTTTTCTGTATCATCCTTCGATTACGCTGGGGGATCGTCTAGTGGTAGGACATCAGACTTTGGATCTGATTACCCAGGTTCGAATCCTGGTCCCCCAGCCAACCTTCCTTGGTTGATCCAGAGCGCCCATGTCGCGGATGTGGCACGGAAGGGGAAGAAGGCATGCCTCGAGGGAAAAGCCGTTCCGGTACCGAGCGCAAGCAGGGTCCGGACTTGTGCCGTCTTCCGGACGAGCGGTATCGGCGCCTGGTGGAATCGGCACAGGACGTGATCTTTACCCTTGACGCGAACGGGTCCGTCACGTCGCTGAACCTCGCCTTTGAGTCCGTGACCGGCTGGCCGCGCGCCGACTGGATCGGGAAGCGCTTTTCCTCCCTGCTGCATCCTGAAGATGTCTCCCTCGCGAGCCGCTGCTTTCAGCGCGTTCTGGCGGGGGAAGCGCAGACGCCGTTCGAATTGCGCATGGCTTCGAAGTCCGGAGACTATGTGCCGGCGGAATTCACGGCGACCCCGCAGACCCGGCATGGAGCCGTCATCGGCGTGGAGGGCATTGCGCGGGACGTCACTGCGCGCAGGCAGCGTGAGCAGAAAGCGCGGCAGGAAGACAAGCTGGCCGCGCTGGGCGTCCTGCTGGGCGGGGTGGCGCATGAGCTGAACAATCCGCTCTTCATCATCAGCGGGTATGCCCAGTTGGCCAGGGAAAAGCTCGAGCAGAAGCGCTACGAGGACCTGCCGGCCGATCTGGAGACGATCCGGGAGGCCGGGCAGCGGGCGTCGGCGATCGTGAACCGGTTCCTGGGCGTCACCCGTCGCGCCGATGTTCCGCGCGAGCCCTGCCGGATCGACATCCTGGTGAATCAGGCGCTTGACCTGCTGTCCGCCCAATTCACCCTTGACCGGATCGCGGTCCGGACGCGCGTTGACGCGAACCTGCCTCTGCTCGCGGCCAATGCCCAGGACCTGACCCACGTGTTCATGAATCTCTTCGCCAATGCGCGCGAGGCCATGGCGGACGCGCATGGCAAGGGAACGCTCACCGTCTCCGTGACCAGTGTCCCGGCAGGGTCAGGATCATGGGTCGAAGTTCGAGTGACCGATGACGGTCCCGGCATCGCCCCGGAGCATCTGTCTCGCATCTTCGATCTGTTTTATACCACCAAGCCGTTGGGGCTGAGCACTGGCCTGGGGCTGTCCATCTGTCACCGTATCGTCACGGAACTGGGGGGAGAATTGACCTGCGAGAGCGTTGTCGGACAGGGCGCCACATTCATTGTTCGCTTGCCGGCGTTGCCGTAGGGTGATGCCGAGGAGGGGTACGGCATGAGGAGACAGTTATGGCGACAATCCTGATCGTGGACGATGAGCGGTTGATCTGCGACCTGCTGGGGGCGGTGCTGGGCCGCCAGGGCCATGAGGTCATCACGGCCTCCAACGGCAGGGAGGGGCTCGAACTGTTCAAGAAACACAAGCCCCGCTTCACGCTGCTGGACCTCCGCATGCCCGAGATGAACGGCATCGAAGTGCTTAAGCACATCCGCGCGATCGACCCCAAGGCCGCCGTGATGATCCTCACGGCCTGGGGATCGGACGCGCTGGAGCAGCAGGCACGCCAGCTCGGCGTGATGGATTTTCTGAGCAAGGGCCTGGCCCTTGACGTGCTAGTGGCCGCGATGGAACGGGCGCTGCCGAAAAAGGCGGAAGCGCCCGCTGCGGCGCCGGCCGCGCCTCCCCCTCCGGCGGCGGCCGGAGCGGCCGCCGCCGCGGCTCCGGCGGTCCCTCAGCCTGCGCCCCCTGCCGAGGCCTCGCCGCCCGCGCCGGCCGCCATGGACTCGATCCTGGTGGTTGATGATGAGGCGCAGATCTGCGAGCTGATGCAGCGGTTCCTGTCGCTGCGGGGCTATCGGGTCAGGGCGGCTGCCGACGGCCCGCAGGCGCTGGCCGCCGTGGAGCAGGAGGTCCCGCAACTGGTCGTGCTCGATATGAACATGCCCGGCATGAACGGGGTCGAGGTCCTGCGGAAGCTGCGGGCGAAGCAATACGCCGGGGGCGTCATTCTCTTGACGACCGGCCAGGACGAGAAGCTGCTGCAAGAGGCGTTGGACCTGGGTTCCGTCGACGTCATGGGAAAGCCGGTGGACCTGGAGCGGCTGGCGCTGGCCATTCAGGTCGGCTGTATCCTCACGGAGCAGCGGAAGACATAGGTGCGCCACAGGGTTGATGTATGAGTGACGCTCGATGGCGGGTGCTTTTCGACACGGAACCGGACGCCGTCCTGGTCCTCTCGCGCGACGGGACGGTGCGCGAGGTGAATCCCGCCGGTCTTGTCCTGCTCGAAGCGGAAGGGCCGGAGGCCGTGGTCGGCACGTCGGTGTACGCCTACGTGGCGCCGGAGTACCGGGACGCCTTTCGGGCGTTCGCCGAGCGCGTGTGCGAGGGCAAGAAGGACGCGCTTGATGTGGAAATGGTGGGCCTCAAGGGAGTCGCGAGACTGCTGGCGGTCCACGCGGCTCCCTTGCGCGCCGAGTCGGGCGGGTGTGACGGCCTGCTGGCGGTCACCCGCGACGTCACCCGTCTGCGGGAGGCGGAGGCCGCTCTCGGCGAGTCCCGGAAAATGGCGGCGGTGGGGCACCTGGCGGGCGGGTTCGCGCATGACTTCAACAATCTGTTGAATGGGATCATGGGCGGTCTCTGGATGGTGGCCACCAAGCTGGGGCCCGACCATCCGGCTTCCCCGATGGTGGCTGCGGCCGGCCAGGCGGGACGGCGGGCCGCCGATCTCATCCGCCGGCTCCTGACCCTCGGCCGGAAGTCGAAAGGTGAAGCCCGTCCCGTGGCGCTCCCGCCCCTCATCGAGGATGTGGTCACGCACATGCGCCGGACGTTCGATCCCGGGATCGAGGTGGTCGTCCAGGCGGACCCCGACACCTGGCCGGTGAACGCCCATCCCGGGGAGCTGCGGCAGGCCCTGCTGCAGCTCTGCGAGAACGCCCGCGACGCGATGCCGCAGGGAGGGCGCCTGAAGATTGAGCTGAGCAACCTCGCGAAGGAAGACAAAGATTTTGTCCGTCTGGCCGTCAGCGATACCGGCACGGGAATCGACGCGGAAACCACCCTGCGCATCTTCGAACCGTTCTTTACGACGAAGCCGGAGGGGAAGGGCGTCGGCTTGGGGCTGACGGTCGTCCAGGCGATCGTCACCCGCCTGGGGGGGACCATTGTGGCGGAGAGCGAGCCCGGGCGGGGCACCCGATTTGTGATCGAAATTCCGAGGCGCGTTGAAGCCGAGGCTGTGCCCGAGCCTGCGCCACCTCCGCCCGCGGTTCAGAAGGGCCACGGCGAGGTCATCCTGGTCGTGGACGACGAGGAGATCCTCCGGCTCGTGGCGCGGGCGGCTCTGGAACAGGCCGGCTATGCGGTGCTCGAGGCCGAGGACGCCTGCAGCGCCATGGCCGTCTTTCAGCGGGAGCGGGCTCGCGTCGCGGCCGTCGTGACGGACGTGAAAATGCCCGACCGATCGGGTTTTGACCTGCTCGCCGATCTGCGTCAGCTCGACCCGACCGTGCGGGTGATCCTCTGCAGCGGCTCCCTGGCCGAAGGGACCAAGGTGGACCTTCCCCGGCTCGGCGCCAAGGCGTACCTGCCGAAACCCTATTCCGCCCGCGACCTCGTCGACATCGTGCGTCAGGTGCTCGGCGCCGCGTCTTAGCCCGGATGAATGTGAGGGGGGGGCGTCTGAGCATGGCGGTGTGCGTGGCGATCGCGCTGGCGGCGCCGACGGTCGCCGACGGAACGGAGGAGAGCCTTGCGGAGGCCGTCGCGGGCGGACGAACTGTCTACATGGAACAGTGTGCATCCTGTCACGGGCTCCAGGGGGACGGCCGGGGAGAGGTCGCCGCCTCCCTGAACCCGCCGCCACGGAACTTCACGACCGGCGTGTATAAATTCCGCAGCACCATGAGCGGCCAGCTGCCGACCGATGAAGACCTGTTCCGTACCATCACGACTGGCATTGCCGGGACGTCCATGGATCGCTATGCCGCTCTGCCCGAGCGGGACCGGTGGGCGCTCGTCGCCTACCTGAAGAGCCTGTCGCCGCGCTTTGCCAAAGAGACTGTAGGCGTCCCGATCGCCGCCGCCCCTTCCGCCCGTC
>CAYZKG010000120.1:4455-8170 GCA_964478915.1 uncultured Nitrospira sp. | reverse complement strand
GGGGCACCCATTGCAATCCCAGAGCAATGGGTCCCGGTCCCGGCGAGCTAAGACTATGGACCGAGCCGTCGCCATAGAGATATCCCGGCTGGGGAAGGTCTATGGACGGGTCACCGCGATTGCTGACGTCTCGTTCCAGGTGTCTTCCGGAGAGGTCTTCGGGTTGCTCGGCCCGAACGGCGCTGGCAAGACCACGACCCTCCGGATCCTCATCACGGTGCTCCCCCCCACCTCGGGACAGGCAACCGTCCTCGGCTATGACGTCGTCCGGGACGCTGAACGCGTTCGGCAGTCGATCGGCTACGTCCCTCAGGAGCGCGCGGTCGATCGGTTTCTGACCGGTCGGGAGCACTTGCTCCTGCTCGGCGCGCTCTACCATCTCTCCAAGGAGGAGATCCAGCGACGGATCACCGAAGTCCTGCAGTTGGTGGACCTGGAACACAAAGCGGACCAGCCGGTCCGAACCTATTCCGGGGGAATGAAACGGAAGCTCGATCTCGCCTGTGGGTTGCTGCCGAACCCGCAAGTGCTCTTCCTGGACGAGCCGACGCTGGGCCTCGATGTGAAGAGCCGTCTTCGGATCTGGGACTACATCCGGCACCTCAAGCAACGCGGCATCACGGTGGTCATGACGACCAACTATCTGGACGAGGCGGACCAGCTCTGCGACCGTGTGGCGATCATCGACGGTGGCCAGATTAGAGCGCTGGGATCCCCCGCTCAGCTCAAGGTCGGCCTGGGCGGCGACATCGTCGCGGTGACAGTCGAAGCCGCCGCGATGAACCGAATCGAGGCGTTGGCCGCCGCAGTGAACGCTCTTCCGGCCATCCGGTCCGTCACTCCGAAACCGAACGGGCTGGATATCCGGGTGGATTCTCCCGAAAAAGCGCTCCCTTCGGTGCTCGAGGCGGCGAATCGCCTGGGCTGTCGGTTGGAATTCATCGAGTACCACCGGCCGACGCTGGAGGATGTCTTCGTGGCCCATACCGGCCATGCCATCCGAGAAGAGTTTCCCCAAAGTGATGAATGAGGCGTTGCTCGTGAAGCGTGAAGCGTCAGGCGAGACTTCGGCGAGCTCAGTCGAGCCGAGACGAAAGACGAGCGACGAGCGAAGCTGATGCACGATTACCTGCAAGAGATCGGCGCGTTGACGATGCGCTGGGTCCGCCGGCTCAGCCGCGAGAAGTTCAGCATGCTGTTCACCCTCGTGCAGCCGATGCTGTTCTGGCTGATCTTCTTCGGCAACCTCTTTCAGCGCGCGGCGGACACGCAGGTCGTGCAGGCCCCGAGCTACATCAGCTTTCTGGCGGCCGGAGTCGTGGTGATGACGGTGCTGAACAACGGGCTGGCCGGCGGCGTGGACCTGTTGTTCGACAAGGAGAACGGCTTTCTGGAGCGGCTGCTGTCCACACCCATTCACCGGACCTCCATCATCCTAAGCCGATTTCTGTTCGTGATGACGATCACCTCATGCCAAGTCTTGGTGATCCTGGGGGTGGCCGCGCTGTTCGGCGTGAGGCCGGCAACCGGCTTGCTCGGGATTGCCGTCATCCTGTTCATCGGCGTGCTGTTCGGGGTCGGATTGACCGCCCTCTCCATGGCCATGGCCTTTTCGGTCAAGAGCCACGGGGATTTTTTCTCCGTGTTGGGCTTCCTGTCGCTGCCCATGATCTTCCTCAGCTCCGCGCTCGTGCCGCTGGCGGCGATGCCGTCCTGGATGAGCGTCGTGGCCCGGTTCAATCCGATGACCTGGGCCATCGATGCCGTCCGGCCGCTTATCCTGGCGGGGTGGGCTGAAGCGCTCCCGCGTGTCGGGCTGGTGATCGTGTTCATGGCGGTCTTTGATGCGCTGTGTCTGTACGGCAGTGCCCGGGCCTTCCGCCGGTCAGTGGGTTGACTCGTGAAGGGTGAGGCGCACCTTACGCCTGACGCCTTACGAGGTTTACGATGGTTGAGAACAAGATCAAAGCGTTGATCCGGTTGTTATCCGACGAAAACGAACGGATCTCCAGAACGATCAGCGAGAAGCTGGTGGCCATCGGCGATCCCGCCGTGCCCTTGCTCCAGGAAGCCGAGATCGAGCAGCCCGAGATGGCGCGGCGGATCGAGGGAATCCTGGATGAGATCAGAGGGGCCCGCTTGGAAGGGGAGCTTCGAGACCTGATCAGGCGGCCGGAAGACCGAGGCTATCTTGAGACCGGCGCGTTTCTGATCGCGCGCTATGCCTTTCCTGGGCTCAGCACGCAGGCGTACGCCGCAAAGCTCGACGAGATGGCCGCCGAAGTGCACGGCCGCTTGGGGCGGCGGGTGTCCGGTGAAGAGACGGTCAAGACGCTGAGTCGCTATTTGTTCACCGAGCAAGGCTTCCGGGGGAACAGCAAGAACTATTACGAACCCGACAACAGCTATCTCAACCGGGTGCTGGACCGGCGATGCGGCATTCCGATCAGTCTGTCGGTTGTCTATCTACTGGTGGGGCAGAGGCTGGAGCTGCCGATCTACGGCGTCGGCATGCCGGGACATTTTTTGGTCAAGTACGAGTCGGAGCGCTACAAGATCTTCGTGGACGCGTTCAACGGCGGCGCCTTGCTCACAGAGAAGGACTGCGCACGCTTCCTGATGCAGGCAGGGTACGGATTCGAGGAACGGTATCTCTACAAGAGCTCGCCCCGCGCCATCCTGGCCCGGATGCTCAAGAATCTCGTCGCCATTTACAGCAAGATGGACGAGTCGGTGAAACAGGCGCGGCTGAGTCGTTTTCTTGAGACCCTGGGCAGCGACAAACTATAACACCACGCTCATCAAGTCCCGTCCCAGACTGATCCTGTCCTTGAAATGCCGCCCGGCCTGGCGTTTCACGTCGAACCGCTCCGCAATCGGATAAAAATGGGAGAGAATGAGATGGCCGACTCCAGCCCGGCGGGCGACCTGTCCGCACTGCCCGGCATGCATGTGGCCGACGCCGGGACGATTTTCCGGAAAGGAGCAATCCAGGACCGCCACGTCAGCTCCGCGGCACAATCCGACCAGGCTGTCGCAGTATTGGGCGTCTCCCGAATAGGCCACGACCTTGCCGCCGTGCTCGACGCGGTATCCGAGACAGTGCAGCCGGTCGCTGTGCACGACCGTGCGAGGCGTGATCCGCGTGGCCCCGATCCGGAAGCTGCGGTCCGAGACCTCACGGATTCGGACGCGAAAGGTTCCGGCGGTGAAGCTCGGAAACGTGCCCAGGATCGTCCGGAACAGTCGCTTGGTGCCGCGCGGCCCGATGATGGAGAGATCCGGGCGTGTGCCGGTAAACTTCGAATGGATCACCGCATCGAAGAAAAACGTGATGAAGTCCGAAAAATGATCGGCATGGTAGTGCGAGAACAACAGATGACGGACGGCGTGCCGGTCTGTGCCGGTCTTGAGCAAATTCATCAGCGTGCGAGGGCCGAAGTCCAGCAGCAGGGTCTGATCCGTTTCGAGGAGATAGCCCGCCGCGGCTCGATGGGGATGGAGGTTCGTCCCGGACCCGAGAATGGTCAGCTGCACGGGGGTACGCTAAGAGAATGAGCATTTCGGTGTCAAGGTTCCTTAGCTCGTGAGGGCGTGACGGCGATCCAGCATGCCATTCTCGCTAAACCATCATCCATGCCGACGACATCCCACCCCGCACAAAGGTCGAAGCCCTCATCTGTTCGTTAACTGGGTCCTTATGGCGAGCCAGCGA
>CAYZKG010000120.1:0-4355 GCA_964478915.1 uncultured Nitrospira sp. | reverse complement strand
GACGTCGGCGCACCCGGGACGAGCGAGAGTGGTCAGGTGCGGGTGATGCTGGCCTTGCTCCTGGTCGGTCTCGTCGTGGCCGGTGTGTGGATCTGGAAGCGCCTGCCGCTTGACACCCAGGACTATCTCGCGGAGCAGGTCGTACCGGCAGCGTTTCTGGCTGCCGCCGTCGCGGCGGTGGCGTGGACCTTGGTCCGGCGCATTCAGAGGCGCCGCCGGCGACGGGCGCAAGTCGAGCGACTGGTCGCTCGATTCGAGCGGGAGTCCTCGCGCGAAAAACGACTGGACCTGGCCTTCGCACTGGTGGAGCTCAATGAGTATCAAGTGGAAGGACTGGAGCGGGTGGCTCCGGCCATGACCGAGCTGTTCCTCACGACGTTAAAAACCGCGGTGGGCGACAAACAGCATCGGATCAAGGGGATGGCAGCCAGCCATCTGGGCGTGCTGCAGGCCAAGGATGCCGTGCCGTTTCTGCTCAAAGCCCTGGAAGACGATCATGCCTACGTTCGGGGCTGCGCGGCGCTGGCCTTGGGCCGCATGCGGGTCAGCGAAGCGAAGGCCAAGCTCACGGAGGTCATGAAGGAGGATTGGGATCAGACCGTCCGCAGCCGGGCGCGTGAAGCGCTGGAACGGATCCCGTGAAACGTGAGGCGGGCACCCAATCAATGACGAGGATTTCGGGGGGACAGGACAGGCGGATCGGGAGGCCGGACCAGCCGATCCCGCGATTCACATACAGCCGATGGCCGTTCCGCTGGTACAGCCCATTTGTCCGTCCCACGCAGCCATAGGGCAGCCAGAACGGCTTGACGTATTTGAGTTGCCACTGACCCCCGTGACTGTGCCCGCACAGCGCTAGGTCAACGCCGTGGGTGTGGTCGAGTTGATCCAGCACGTTGGGAGCGTGGGCCAGTAGGACCGTGAACCGGTTCGGGCGCGGACCAGGGATGCAGCCTATATCGGCCCGATGGAGGGACGGATCGTCCAGCCCGACGATCCCGAGCTCTCCCCGCTCCAGCGTGACGAATGCGACCTGGTTGACGAGCAGCTGGAGCTTGTGCCGGTCCGCCAACTCGACGAACCGATCGACCGGGACCCCGCTATAGTGGTCGTGATTGCCCAGCGTGAGGTACACGGGAGCCACCTGACGCAGACCGGAGAGGAACCGAAACAGCGGTCCAAGGCCCTCCGGGACATTGAGGAGATCTCCGGTCACGAAGCCCCAGTCAGGCCGTAGGTCGGCAATGGAACGGAGCACCGCGTCATGCCGAGGCTGGTATCGGTCCAGGTGGAGGTCCGTGATATGCACCGCCCGCCGTCCGGCCAAGGCCTCGGACCGGCATGTGATGCGGGACAGCTCCAGCCGGTCGAGGCCGACTTCATAGTTCGGCAAGAGGTTCATGACGCGATGGATCGGGACCCCCAGTCGATTGGCGATGGACAGCTTGATCCGGGTATGCCAGCGGAGCGACCGACCGATCATCGTGAAATCTTATCCAGGTCCACGCGGTCCTGGGAGCTGAAACGGTAGCCCCGGTCATACAACGTGTTCAGGCCGGCCATCAGCGACTCAAGACTTGCGGTCTTGTGGATGCCGTCGAACTTGTCATTCAACAGCTCGAGGTACAAGCGGGAGGCGAGTTCGGCTTGGAAAGAGATGCCGAATGCCTCCAGCATGTCCCTGATCTCCGCGCTGTTGTACTCCCCGTCGTCGTTGCGATCCCCCACCAGGGCGAATTCATAGAACGTCAGGCTCACTGACAGGGCCGACTGGGTCCGGCTGAACCCATCCCGTGCCGCCTCCAGATTGGGGTACCGCTCGGCGCATTCGGCGCCCGAGGCAGCGCGGCGGTCGCCGGCTTGAGAATAGGCGGTCCTTTCCGGGGTCGGTCTGGGCGGCTTCTGATACTGCTGCTTGTAAAACCAGAGCGTGCAGGTCTCGGCGTCAGCGAACTCCTGCTTGTCCAGCCTGATCTGCCCGCCGATATGGCCGGTAAAGCCCTGGAACACCTCATGATCCTCAGCCGCATTCCCCGGCCCGCTCAAGAAGAACAGACCCATCACGATCCCCGCTGCGAGAGGTGAGCGTCTGGCCTGATGCAGGGGCTGGCATGCGGACTTGCTCATCGGGGATGCAGTATATCACGGGTGGGGTGGTATTATGGAGTCATGTACCGCGAGACGATCCTGCTGGAAGGTCACATCATTGATTCCCTGATCCTCGCGAAGGTGCTCGACACCATTTTGATGATGGGCGGCACCTTTGATCTCAGTGATGTCCGGATCGGCGCCACGCGGGAGGAGCCTTCGCGCGCCAAGATCGTGGTCCGTGCCGGGTCGGCCGGGCAGTTGGCCGACATACTCAAAGCGGTTCAGCCCCATGGCGCGACGATCGAGGGAGAGGGTGACTGTGCCCTAGCGCCCGCCCCTGCAGACGGCGTCTTTCCGGATACTTTCTACGCCACGACCCACCTGCCCACACAGCTCCGGGTCAAAGGTCGCTGGATCGATGTTGAGGCGATCGAGATGGATCTGGGCATCCGAGTAGATCCGGAACAGGGGATCGCCGGGGCGGTGCCGATGAATGAGGTTCGGCGTGGCGAATTGATCGTCACAGGCCGGGGAGGGGTGCGCGTGCTCCCGCTCGAGCGGCCTCGCGAGCGGGATGTCTTCGGGTTCATGGAATCGCAGGTCTCGGCGGAGCGTCCCCACGGCCCGATCATCGTGGACATCGCCCGCCGGATGCGGGAGCTTCGGGACGGAGGGGGCAAGGTGCTCCTCGCCGGTGGCCCCGCAATTATCCACGCCGGGGGCCGGGAGCCGCTGACCTGGCTGATCGACTCCGGGTATATCCACGTGCTGTTCTGCGGCAATGCGCTGGCCGCCCATGACATAGAGGCCCATCTGTTCGGGACCTCGCTCGGGTATCGGCTGTCCGCCGGCCGGCCGGTCCCGCATGGGCACGAACATCACCTGCGCACGATCAACCGCATCCGGGCGCTCGGGGGGATCCGGCAGGCTGTGGAGTCCGGGCTGGTCACAGACGGCATCATGGCGGCCTGCGTGCGTCGTGGAGTCCATGTGGTGATGGCCGGTACGATCCGGGACGACGGGCCGCTGCCCGATACGATAACCGATTCCGTCCAGGCTCAGGCCGCCATGCGGTCCGCCTTGCCGGGGGTGGGGCTGGCCTTGCTCGTCGCCTCGACCCTGCACGCGGTGGCGACCGGCAACCTGCTTCCGGCCACGGTGCCGACGGTCTGCGTGGATGTCAACCCTGCCGTGCCCACGAAGCTGGCCGACCGGGGCAGCTTTCAAGCAGTAGGTCTGGTGATGGATGCCGCCTCGTTTTTGCGGGAGCTGGCCCGGGAATTGGGATGGAAGCCATGAGCCGCCTGCTGGTCTGCCCCCCGGACCATTTCAGCATCGAGTATGAGATCAATCCGTGGATGCGCCTGTCCAACACGGTTAATCTCGACCGGGCGCGCAGGCAGTGGCATGCCTTGATGGCCGTGTTGGAAAAGGAGGTAGGTGCTGTTCTGGAAAAGCTCAATCCGGTCCCCGGCCTCCCCGACATGGTCTTCACCGCCAATGCCGGAGTGGTCAGAGGCACCATCGCCGTCCCCAGCCGGTTCCGGCATCCGGAGCGCCAGCGGGAGGAACAGCATTTTCAAACCTGGTTCCGCGAGCACGGCTATGAGGTCGTCACGCTGGAACCGCACGTCTTTTTCGAGGGCGCCGGCGATCTCCTCGGGTTTCCCGATGCCTGGTTCGGCGGCTACCGCCAGCGGAGCGACATCCGCGCGTACCCCCGGCTGAGCAAGATCTTCGGGCGTGAGATTATTCCGGTGGAGCTGGTGGACAGTCGCTTCTATCACCTGGATACCTGTTTTTGCCCGTTGAGCGGCGGGGAGCTTTTGTACTATCCGGCGGCCTTCGATACCTACGCGCAGGCCGTCATCACCGACCGCATCGGGAAAGACCGGCTGCTCGTGGTCCCCGAGACGGACGCGCTGCGATTCGCCTGTAACGCGGTGTGCGTCGGGAAGCACGTGGTCCTGCCGGCTGGGTGCCCGGACACGGTGCGCTTGCTCACCGAGGTCGGCTACACCGTCCATCCCGTCGAGCTCGATGAGTTCATGAAGTCCGGCGGCTCGGCCAAGTGCCTGACGCTCGCGTTGGATTGATCGTAAGGCGCGAGGGGCACCCGTTGCATTTCCCGGAGCAACGGGTCCCCGGCGTGAGGCCTTGACAGCGTCCCTCGTGAAGCGTGAAGCGCATCTCGTGAAGCGTCAGGGGTGACGGTGGGCTCGCATGAGAAGGCTGATTGGTATAGAATAGCCTACCTGCGCCAG
>CAYZKG010000119.1:3389-8366 GCA_964478915.1 uncultured Nitrospira sp. | reverse complement strand
CGGATCCGGCCTCGGCGGCTGCCGGCCGAGGACTCGGAAGGAGGGCGTGAAGATGATCGTGTAATCCACGTTGCGCAGCCGGACCGTCGCCGGTTCGCTCTCGCTGTACGGCGGTAATTCCTTCCCTTCGCCGTGCGGGATCCGAAAATAGAATTTGCCGTCCGGGGTCTGCCCGTCGTAACCCAGGACTTCGATATGGCCCAGGAAATCGTGATGGCCCAGGAAATCGTGCCCGGCAAGATCCCTGACCTGCTCCAGCACGATGATCAGGGAATCGGCGACAAAGGCCTCGTTGCTCTGGTTCCTGACGCTCACGTCATACCGGAACTCATTCGCGAAATTATCACGGCTCTTCAAGGTCACGACCGCACTCGCCCGACCGGTGAGGTCTTTGAGCTGCTCGATCGGCACCTCCCCACCTGCATCCGGGCTTGAGAGCGCAAAGGCAAGGACGAAGGCGCAGACGAACGTCGGAGTCATCTGCCTGACAATGCCGCTGTTGGCCTGGGAAACTCCTGGGAGCATCACGGGAGCAGCTTACCGGAAGGCATGCCAGAGGTCGGCGATGGTCTGGTCCACCCCTCGGTCGAGCGCGGTGCGGATGTGGGGCTGGAGACGCATATCCCTGGAGAATGGCGATCGTTCGTCATCGGGCTGGGCGATGGGGCTGCTGACCACATTGTGGAAGACCACTTCGGCGGTCTCCACCATGATGATCTTGCTGGTCACCAGAACAGGCGGCAGCTCATGATGCAGGCGGGCGAACAGCCGGTCCCGCACGGTCGGGCTTTCGATGCGATAGAACAAGACGCTATCCACCCCGAGCAACCGTCCCAAGCGGATGGCGGTCTCTTCCGAGACCGCGCCACCGAACTGGAGCCGGTGCTCGTCCAGAATGTGCTGCAGGGAGGATCGCTCCACGATGCGAAGAAACGGCCGCTGTTCTTTTAACTGAAACGTCGCTCCCTCCAGCCGCGCGTACGCCTCCATCAGCTCCCGGATGTAGGTCTTGGGATAGAGCACCGCCAGCCGCTCCACGGTGGATGGCACCTGAATGGATGGCGGGATACTCTTCCAGACATGGGAGGTGGGGACGCGGTGAGAGGCAGCAGACTGGCACCCTGCCACCGCTGACAGCAGAAACACGGCGCCGATACTGAGCAACACCCGCCGTTCTACCATGGTCGCCACTTCGACGCTGCGAACGCTTCGGTGCTTCGGGAACAGGCTGCTGTATTTCTATCATACCGAACCGCCCTCCTGAAAAACCACAGCCCCAAGACGCCCGAACTTGAAGCTCCTATGGCAGGGCCTGGGGAGGAGCCTGCGGCGCAGCCTGTCCAGCCTGGGACTGGGGCCCAGCCGCAGGCGTCGCTTGCGCCGCAGGCACGCAGCCGGCCAGGGGATTCAGCGGATTGATCGCAACGGCGCCCGGGCCACATGGCTGGCCGCCACTCGGCGGCATGGCCTGGAATAAAACATCGTGATAGGTCGCGGCCTTCTTGAACCGAACCTGGTCCAAAGGCACGCCCTTGCTCCGGCTCCTGACCCCACGGATCTCCGCCCCCACCTTGATCAACTCGAAGTCCTGGCCGGTGATAGGGTCCTTGTACACGCGGGGCAGATAGCGTTTGGGCTTTTGGGTGAGCTGCTGAAGGTTGACCGGGTAGCGGTTCGGCCGGGTGGCTTTCATCACTTCGTAATCGGCAGCATAGGCCTCGAGGGCCGCCTTGATCCGATTGCCCCGGAACGCGAGCTCCGCCTCACGATCCCGTTTCATCTCTACGCTCCATTGCTTCCCCACAGCGGTCATCGCGACACCCATGAGCGCGATGGCGCACATGACCACGAGATACGTGACCCCCTTCTGGCAAACGAGTAAGGAGTAAGGAGTGAGGGGTGAAGGGCGAGGTGACACTACAAGACTCCTGTTTACGGGCTGAGATTCGGTGGAGCCGGCACCGGCGGCCCACCCGGCGGACAATTCGTCATGCCAAACGGATTGAACGGGTTGAGTCCCGGGATACAGGGCTGCGGGGGCGCCGGTCCCGGCGACATTGGCGTTGCGACGGCCGGCGGCGGCACCGGCATTGGCGGTGTCCCCGGCGGCATCATGGGCGCATCCGGAATCATGGGCGAGCCCGGTAGCGGCATACCGGGAGGGATAGGTTGTCCCAGCATGGGATTCGGCATTGGATTCGGCTCGGTCGGCATCGGCGGGGCTTCTGGGACCGGCGCTGGGGATGGCTTGGAGGCTGACGGGCCGGCCGAACTCGTCGCCAGAGGAGTACACCGCTGGAGCTGGGCGGGGCTGTCCGTGTACACGCTCGCGCCGGACGGCAAATCACACCGGTACAATGTGGCGGCCGCGCGATCCATCCACGGATCTATCATGAGCATCATGGCCGTGAGCGCCCAGACACGCAACTTGGGCATATCAATCCCGCCGGCGGAGATGGAGTTGCCCTTTGGCCACATCGAGTGTGACCGCAAATTGATGGAGGAACGTCAGCCCCAACAGACCGTCCACGCCGGCCGGCGCATCCGGGACATCATAGATGGCCGCCTGGCTGTTGCGGACCTCCGCGTCGCCGAGCCGGATGGAGTTCACCCGCACCACGTCGGCTTGGACCGGTCCCCCGGCGGTTTTCAACGTCACGGTGGTTGTCCGCTGGTCCGAGAAGATCCCGAGGTCTCTGGCTACCGCATACGATAAAATCGTGTGCGAGGCCCCCGTATCCAGGATCAAGCGGGCGTCACGGCTGCCGTTGACTTGGGCCTGCACCACTAACAGGTTGCCGGCCCGCTGGATCGGAACGGTGACCTCTCCGGCTGGACGAGCACCGTTCGCCTCCGCATCCGGTGCCGGCGAGGCAGGACCAGGCTCAGGCTCCACACGAGGGGTCGCCGGGAACGGCAGGCTCGGCGTGCCGGGTGAAGGCCCGGGCGGACTGGTACTCACCGCCGTACAGCCGCTCAGTTGGGCCGGGCTATCCGTAAAGACGCTGGCCCCTGAGGCATCGACGCACCGATACATCACCGCGCTGGCCTGGAAGGGCCAAAATCCTATCGCATACAGTACGACACTCATCACGGCGATTAACGATTGACGATTGACGAATGACGAGTGTTCCATGTTCAGAAGGGCCCGCCGGTGTTCTTAGACAGCGGGATGGTGGTTTCCACGCTCGTCGCGGCATCTCGCATCTTGATGGCTGATACTTCAATGGCCGTGATCTGAATCCGGCCATCCAGGGTTTCTCCGGCGCGGACGATGTAAATTTCGCGTCCTTTCCCCAGGAAGGCACGCTGCTGTCCGCCTTGGGTGAGATAGCCGAGGAACCGGTACTGGGCCATTTGCTGGCGGGCCTGCTGCATGGCCATCTCCTGTTGCTGGCGAAGCTGTTGAGCGGCCAGCTCCTGCTGTTGCCGGGCCAGCTCTTCGGGTGTAGGAGGCGGGGGCGTCATCGGGCCTTGCTCCTGCTGACCTACGGTCAGGGCCCCTCCGCGGCGCTTTTTTGCGACCAGCCGCGCCTTTCGAGCATCGTCGCTCTCCAGCCGACTGGCCAGCGGCGCAAAAATGTTCTTGGGAGTCTTGAACGAAACCTGCTCCACCTTCGACGGGGCCGGCCGAATCACCGTCAGCAGCCCATTCCCTCCCCGGGACGCGTCGGACGCCGCCATCTGTCCGGACCTGAATGTGAGCGGAGCCCGCTGCGGTTCCGGCTCGTTCATGACCCGGAACACGATCAGGGCCGCCCACACAACAATCAGGACGGCCAAGAGTCCCCATTTCCCTCGCTCCATCATGCTTTCCTGCCCCCCGCTGGCGCCGCGTCGGGCCTCAGGAAGGTCACCACGCGCACGTTAAACACCACGGGCGCGTTGGCAGACCCTTCACGCCCTGCGCGGCTGACATCCAAGCTTTCGATAAACAGGTACGGCCCGGTGGTCTCGAGACGGTGGATGAATTCCCGGATCGCGCCGTACTGTCCGACCGCCCGGAAGGTCATGGTGGCCTTGAGGGCAAGGCCGTCTTCCATCTTCTGCAACGTGTACGTGATGCCGGGAATCGTAACGTGATCGCGCTGGGCCAGGTCCGAGACCTCCAGGATCAGCCTGCCGAAATCCGTTCGAGCGGGAAGCACCGCCCACACGGCTACCAACTCTTCCTGCGTCTCCCGGGCGGCTTCCTGACGGATCTGCGCCCGACGCGCGGTCTCGTACGCGGCTTGCGCCGAGGCCAGGCGGTCCTGCGCCGGCGTTTGGAAGAGCGTGGATGCCGCAACCGCTGTCCCGATCGCCAGGATCATGACCAGCGCGAGCGGCAGCAACGACCGAAAGGCGCGTCGGGCGATCGGAGAGAGGATTGCGTTGACCCTATCCATAGGACATTCCTTATGACGGCGGCCGATAGGCCACAGACAAGCTGAAATCGATGGTCCTGACTTTCTCCTTGCCAATGGCGGTCGGCCCCGCTTCGGCCTCATCTTCCTGGAGGCGATGCTGGGACAGCACGACCTCCTTGAAGGCTGGATGGTTCTCCAAGGTGGCAACCAATGCCGTCAAATCTTTGAGCGTCAGCGCGGCCCCGTTCAGTGTGATGGTGCTGTCCTTGAAGTTCAGCGTCACCGAGCTGATCGAGATGCGGAGCGGCACGGCATCTTCGAGATCGCTGAGGAACCGAGTCCAGGAGAACGCCCGCTTCTCGAGCAACTGATTGGCGAAGGCCACCTCGCGCGGCAGCGAGTTGATGCGCGCTTCCGACAAATTGATCCCGGCCAACCTGGCCTGCTCCACAAATTGACGATTGATTGCCTGTACCCGCTCTCTGGCCCGCTCGTAGTGGATCGCTTCATCCTCCAGCGTCTGACTGTCCCACCAGAACCAGCCCGCCGAGACCGCGGCTCCAACGATCACGAGCGCCATGCCCCATTGGGCCGCCCGCACCAGCTCAAACCCCCGCACGGCAAGCGG
>CAYZKG010000119.1:0-3289 GCA_964478915.1 uncultured Nitrospira sp. | reverse complement strand
GCGCCATGCCCCATTGGGCCGCCCGCACCAGCTCAAACCCCCGCACGGCAAGCGGGAGATCCAGGGATGGCAGAGCGCCCGTTCCCGCCCCTGCCGGGCGGGATTCCTGCCGGCTCACCGGCTCGCCGGCGCGCATAAACGTGATGCTCCTTATTCGTCGCATCATGCGCCCTCCAGCGCCCCGGCCAGCGCGGGCAAGGCGCACACCGGGAGCGGCCCCGTGGCGTGAATACGGTGTAAGACCGTGGGATCGTCCGCGCCGAGCGGGAAGACCTGCACTTTCAAAGAGTCCAGGCCGGTTCGCTCCATCGCCGAATGAAGCGCCGCATCCCCGACCAGGAACAAGGGCCGGGCCGGCGCCGGCTCCATGCCCTCCGCCCCCCGAACGGGATAAAGGTCCTGGTAGAACTGCAGCGTGGCGACAAGCTCATCGCCCAGTTGCGCGGCAGGCGTGACGACTCCACCGGCCGTCCCATTCCGGACCGGTTTGACCCTGAGAAACACCGGGACCCCCCGGCGAAGAGCCACAAACGAGAAGCATCCTTCACCGGTGTGAGCAAAGAAGAGTTCGTCGGAGCGCGTCGCCGCCTTGATGGCTGGCCTGCACAGATCGAACAATCGGAAGCTTGCCATGCCTACCGATACCGGCCAGAGGCCGGCCTCCTCGCAGGCGCGTTCATACTGATCCAGGATGTCCAGCCGGACGACCGCTGCCAGCACGCGAAACTGGGTGGGACCCGCCCGGAACACGCGATAGGCCAACCGTACGTCGGCAGCCGGCACGTTCAGATCCTGCTGAAACCGCCAGCGCAACAGCGCTTCGCGCTCCGCGGCTTTTGAGGGCAAGGTTTCAAAGTCGAACAGCGCGACTCTCCCGCACAGGTCCGAGAGGCTGAGGGCAACCGACAGCGAGCGGCGCCCATCCAGCAACGCTTGGAGCTGATCGCTCAGCGCGGTCACATTAGAGACATTCGGTTCGGTCGCCGACGGACGGACAAGCTCGGTCGATAGCTCGCGCGACCGGCACTGCCGGAGACGCAAGCCGCGCCACCCCGACCGCCAGTCTCGCCCGATCTCCACGGCACAGACCATCCGGTGGCTGATGCTCAACCCGATATGAGGACGTCTGATCGGAAAAAGCGCCATCAGCCTCGCCACTCGTCATTTATTGATTTGGGTAAAGGTCACGCGATTCACTTCCCGCAGCGTGGTCTCGCCGCGAAACACTTTCTCGAGGGCCGACTCCCGCAGGCTGGTCATCCCCTCGGCGATCGCCGCCTTCCGGATTTCCGACGGCGGCTTGCGATCCAGGATCATTTCCTTGATCTGATCCGTCAGGTCCAGGAACTCCGTGATGGCCCGGCGGCCGCGGTATCCCAATCCGTTGCATTCCGAACAGCCCTTCCCTTGATAAAACGGCCGATCTTTCACGACCTCGTAGTCCAGGCCGGACTCCTCGCACTGCGCCTGGTCGATGGAATAGGAGTACTTGCAGGCCGGGCAGATCTGGCGCACCAGCCGCTGGGCCAGGATGCAATTCAGCGAGGCCACGAAGTTATACGGCTCGATCCCCATGTTGACGAACCGGCCGATGACGTCGAACGCGTTGTTGGCGTGGACCGTGGTAAAGACCAGGTGGCCGGTCAGCGCCGACTGAATCGCGATCTGGGCGGTCTCGGCGTCCCGGATCTCTCCGACCATGATCTTGTCCGGATCGTGGCGCAGGATGGACCGGAGGCCGCGCGCGAAGGTCAGGCCCTTCTTCTCGTTGACCGGAATCTGAACGATGCCGCGGAGCTGGTACTCGACCGGGTCCTCGATCGTGATGATCTTGTCCTCCTGGTTGTTGATCTCGTTGATCGCGGCATAGAGCGTCGTGGTCTTGCCGCTTCCGGTCGGGCCGGTGACCAGCACCATCCCGTACGGCTCCGTGATGGCGCGACGGAAGCGGCGGAGGTCTTCGGCGTTGAAGCCGAGGCGCTCCAGCCGCAGGTCTTTCAGCCCCGCCGAGATGTCCTCCTTCTCAAGGATCCGGATCACCACGGATTCGCCGAACGCGCTCGGCAGGACCGAGACGCGGAAGTCCACCTTGCGCTGATCCAGGCGCATCTTGAACCGGCCGTCCTGCGGAATCCGGCGCTCGGCGATGTCCAGCTCGGACATGACCTTGAGGCGCGAGATCAACGGCGCATGGAATTTGATATCGAGCGGCTCCATGGCGGTGTACAAGATCCCGTCGATCCGGTATTTGATCTCCACCGACCGCTCGCTGGCCTCGATATGGATGTCGCTGGCCCGCTTCTGCAGCGCGCTCAGGATGATGGTGTCCACCAGCTTGACGACCGGGCTCTGGTCCTTGGCGATCTTCTCGATGGACAGCACCTCGTCGCCCTGTTCGTCCTCCCGGATCAGCACCGGCCGGAACTCGGCCTGAATGCGGGTGATCACCTGGCTGTTACCCTCGCTCTGCGTCAAGGACTCCAGGATCGCCGAGCGCGTGGACACCACGAGCCTGAAGTCCCGGCCGATGAGCAGCTCCAGCTCATCGAGGGCGCGGAGGTTCTGCGGGTCGGCGATGGCGATGGTCAGGACCCCGTCGGCATCCTCATCGATCGGGACGAACGGATGCCGGTGCATCCATTCGACCGGCATGGTCTTGAAGAACTCCGGGTCCACGCGGAAATCTTTTAATGGCGCGAAGCGTAAGCCGTACTGCTCGGCCAGGGCCTCGGCCATGCTGGTTTCGGGAACGATCCCGTCGTCCACGAGCAACGCACGAAGGGCCCGGGTCGTTTCCTCGGCCCGGCGGGCGTAGGTCTCCACCTCCTGCCTCGACAGCAGCCCTCGTTTCACCAGGATGTCTTCCAGCGCCGCGCGCTTAACCGGTGTCGCCATCTTCTCCTCCTCAGAAAACTCCTTCACCTTTTGCTGTCCCCGAGGTAGGGACGAGAAGGTTTACGGACCCACTACGTGTTTGACAGCCTAGGATAGCCCTCCTATACTGGCGCTGTGCGCTTGACTGTAGAATGCTAGGCCTCTATACTGATTTTTGTGCGGCTGACCACGAAGCAGAGAGAATATCTTGCGAGATATCTCGTTGATATCAGCAAATTGGCATTCGCGGGTATGGTGATTGGCAAATTCGTTTCGGCCAATCCGATTCCGACGTGGGTTCTCGTCATAGGCCTCGTGTTCTCGTTGGGTAGTCTGGTTGCCGCCATTGTCATTGACAGAGGGGACGAGTAATGACTGATCTAGGGATCGCCTTCATCGTGGGCACAATCCTGGT
>CAYZKG010000118.1:0-8431 GCA_964478915.1 uncultured Nitrospira sp. | reverse complement strand
ACGCCTCACGCCTGACGCCTCACGTGATTTGGTTGGGCGCCTGGCGTCCTTCCAGCACCGCGGCGATATTGTCCACGCACAGCATGCCCATCCTGATCCGGGTGCCCAGCGTGGCCGAGCCCAGGTGCGGCAAGAGCACCACCTGCTGCAGCTCGCGGAGCCCGGGATGGACAACCGGCTCCTGCTCGTAGACATCCAGCCCCGCGCCGGCCAGCCAGCCTTCCTGAAGCGCCCGCACCAGCGCGGCTTCGTCCACGACCGGCCCGCGGCTGGTATTGATCAGGAAGCCGGATGGCCGCATGCGCCTGAGCTGCGGCTCGCCGATCAGGTGGTGGGTCTCCGGCGTCAGGGGGACATGCAGGCTGACGAAGTCCGACCGCGTCAGCAGATCGTCCAACGGCAGGCGTTCCCAGCGCGGATCGAGATCCGGCCGGATGTCCGGCCCTTCTCTGCAATACACGACGGCCATCCCGAAACCGGCGGCTCGGCGCGCCACGGCCGTTCCGATCCGGCCCATTCCGACGATCCCGAGGGTCTGGCAGGATACCTCAGCGCCGAGCAATTGGGTCGGCTCCCATCCCTTCCAGGCTCCTGAGCGCACCAACCGGTCTCCTTCCGGGATCCGTCGTGAAACCGCGAGCAGCAAGGCCCAGGTGAGGTCGGCGGTGGCTTCGGTGAGGACCTCGGGGGTGTTGGTGACCACGATCCCTCTGGCCCGGGCCGCCTCCAGGGCGATGTTGTTGAATCCGACCGCGCAGTTGGCGATCACCCGAAGCCGTGGGGCGGCTTGGAGCAGTTCCTCGTCAATCCGCTCGGTCAATGTGCAGATGGCCGCTTCCGCCTCCTGGAGGCCTTCCGTCAAGCGTTGGCGGCTTGGAGGGGAGGTGTCCGGGACGGCGGTGAGCCGGAACCGCTGCCGGATCGCAGCCATGACCGGCTCGGGTAACAGCCTCGACACGTAGAGAGCAGGATACGCCATGTGCGTGGGGCCCTCCGTCGCCGGGCGGCATCTTAGCGAATCGGCCTCGCCCGAACAACGGAGAAGCGTCACGAGGCCGGTTCGCCTCTGCAAAAGACCTGTCGCACGCGCCGCCCCCGGATGCCCTTACCTTGACGAGCGCGCCGACGCTTTGCTAGATTTGACGCGTAACTCATTGAGTAACCATATTCTCTTGCCTCTTTTCCCAAAGGAGACCGGAAGGAACTCTATGGAGGAATGGATCACAACGGAAGGGCTCATTGCTGATCACGGATTCCATCGTGGATTGCTTCGGGCTGAAGGGAATCCGGACGAGTGGGGCGCTGGCGAAGCGCTCCCCGAAGAGGAACAACTTCCTCTGGCTCCCACGGGGGTGACCGCGAAGTCCGGGAACGGACGCGTCACCATCTCGTGGGACCCCGTGCCGGATGCCATGTACTACAACCTTTATTTCCTGACCTCGAAGGGCGTGCAGATCAAGTTTTCGGAGCTGACGCGCCCGATCGCCAGCGAAGCCGACTTCAACCCCTGCATCGGCGTCACCAAGCAGAAGGGCAACTGCATCGAGGGGGTGGTCTCGCCGTACGTCCACAACGATCTGGCCAACGGCACCTGTTATCACTACGTCGTGGCGGTGGTCACGCCGCAAGGCGAAAGCCCGGAATCCCAGGAGGTGATGACGGTCCCGGCGCCGTATCTCGTGGGCATGATCGTTGGGAAGCCGGGGGTGGATGACGGGGAATTCAGCGCGCCGACCGGTATCGCGCTCGACAAGGACGGGAACATTTACGTTGCCGACACCGACAACCATTCGATCCAGAAGTTCGACAAGGACGGAAAATTCATCTCCCGGTGGGGCGGCGAGGCGGGTTCCCAGGAGGGACTGTTTTACTACCCGCGCGGGCTGGCGACCAGTCCCGAGGGAGACGTGTACGTGGCCGACAGCGGGAACAACCGCGTCCAGAAGTTCGATCCGGACGGCAACTGCATGCATGCCTGGGGCAAGTTCGGGTTTGCGTGGCGAGGCGCCGACATGGGGCGGTTCGATGTCCCGTGGGGCGTGGCCACCGACCGTGAGGGCAACGTGTACGTGGCCGACACGAGCAACGCCCGGATCCAAAAGTTCAAGTCGGACGGGACGCCGCTGATCAAGTGGGGACGCGACGGGAGCTTCGACGGAGCCTTCTTCTTCCCGCGCGGGGTCGCCATCGACTTCGTCGGCAATGTCTTTGTCGCCGACGAAGGGAACAACCGCGTCCAGAAGTTCGATCCGCGCGGCAGCTTTCTGGCGAAATGGGGGAAGGAAGGCAACGGCCCCGGCCAGTTCAAGTCGCCCTGGGGCATCACCTGCGACGCGCTCGGCAATGTCTACGTGGTGGACAGCGGCAACCACCGCATCCAGAAGTTCGACGGCAACGGCACGTTTCTGTGCTCCTGGGGCAACCGCGGCAAGACCGAGGGGCAGTTGAACTTCCCTTCGGGGATCGCGGTGGACAAAGAAGGCTGCGTGTACGTCGTGGACGGTGGAAACGCCCGAGTGTTGCAGTACATCCCCACCGAGGAGGAGATTGAGCGGACCCAGAAGCCGGCAGTCAAGACGGACGAGACCGGGATGCCGACGCCGCGGAGTCTCGTCGCGAAAGCCGGCGATACGGAAAACGTGCTGAGCTGGCTGGACGTGCCAGGGGCGGCCTCCTACAACCTGTATTTCCACACCATGCCGGGTGTCACGAAGCAGACCGGCACGCGGATCGAGGGGGTCATCAGCCCTTACGCGCACAGCGGGCTCACGAACGACATCGCGTACTCCTATGCGCTCGCCGCAGTGAATGCCGATGGGGTGGAAGGCGGGCTCTCGGAAGAGGTGACGGCAACACCTGTCCTGATCGACATCACGGCGCCGCAGAATCCCAACGCCGTCCTCAACCACGGCGCCTTCATGACGAACTCGCTCGATGTGATCGTCACTATCTCCGCGAAAGATGTGGATACGGGCGTCGCCGCCTACTACATCTCCGAGAATCCCATGACCCCCACCGCGACGATGCCGGGTTGGGTGGAGGTGACGCCGGAATACAAGTTCGGGGCCACCGTGCCGTTCACCCTGTCGCCGGGCGACGGCAGCAAGACCGTTTATGTCTGGTTCAAAGATGCCGGCAACAATGTCTCGGTGCCGGCGAGCGCCAGCATCCTGGTCAATACCTCGGGGTACGTCTGCGTCTCGAAGTGGGGCAAGATCGGCCGCGGCGCCTCGTTGCTGCACGGCGGCGAGTTCATGGCCCCGGTGTACGGATTGGCCGTCGACCAGCAGGGCTGCCTGTTCATCGTGGATAACGGGAACAACCGGATCCAGAAGTTCGACAACAACGGCACCTTCATTATCCTGTGGGGCAACTTCGGCTCCGCGAACGGCAACTTCCAGAACCCCACCGGGATCGCCTGCGATGCCAAGGGCGACGTGTACGTGTGCGATACGAACAACCACCGGATCCAGAAATTCGATGGGAAGCTCGGTCACTACCTCTTGAAGTTCGGCTCGCGGGGAAACGGCGAAGGCCAGTTCAACGCACCGTGGGGCATCGCGATCGATCGGGTCCGAGGATACATCTATGTGGTGGACAGCGCCAATTTCCGGATCCAGAAATTCGACCAGAACGGCGAGTTCATCATGCAGTGGGGCAGCTTCGGCACCAACGACGGGCAATTCTATTTTGCCCGCGGCATCGCCGTGGACCCGACGGACGGCGCGGTCTACGTGGTGGACATGGGCAACCATCGCGTCCAGAAGTTCGACACCAGCACCAACGTGCTGCCGCAGTTGCTGGCCAAGTGGGGAGGCGGCCTCGGGCCCGGGCATGCCAGCAGCCCGCAGTCGCAAGAAGCCGGGCAGTTCCGAAATCCCTGGGGCATCGCGGTGGACGGGAACGGCGACGTGTACGTGACCGACGCCGGCAATCAACGCGTGCAGAAGTTCGACCGGGAAGGCAACTTCATCACCCAGTGGGGCGGCTTCGGCGGCGGAGACGGCCAGTTCAACTTCCCGTACGGGATCGCGGTCGACCCGAGGGGCAGCGTGTTCGTCGTGGACAGCGGCAACGTGCGGGTCCAGCAGTTCATGCCGGCCGAAGAAGGCGAAGAGCTACTGAAGGAAGAGGCGGAGGCGGCCGCCTTGACCGACCAGAGCAACGAGGCGACGAATCGGTAGCCGTTTCCAGTCCGCGCAGGGCGCTGGTCGCTTCCTTGACCGCCCGGCGACCGTGTGTTAGAGTCCGGCTCCTTTTCTGTCTGACGATGGCCCGAGGCTGCGCCGGTCATGCTCGATAAAAACGTCAAAGTCGGCCTGACGTTCGACGATGTGGTGCTGGTGCCGGCCAAGTCCGAAGTCCTGCCCAGCGAAGTCGATACCAAAACCCGCGTCTCCCGCCACATCACCATCAACATCCCGGTCCTGAGCGCCGCGATGGATACCGTGACCGAGGCCCGCCTGGCGATCGCGTTGGCGCGCGAAGGCGGCTTGGGCATCGTGCACCGGGTGTTGTCCCCCACGGATCAGGCCGCCGAGGTGGATAAGGTGAAGAAGTCCGAGAGCGGGATGATCCTGGACCCGATCACCATCTCGCCGGACCAGACGATCCGCGACGCGCACCAGCTCATGGCGAAATACCGCATCTCCGGCATCCCGGTGACCAAGCAAGGAAAGCTGGTCGGCATCCTCACCAACCGCGATCTTCGCTTCGAGAATCGGCTCGATCTGAAAGTGTCCCAGGTGATGACGAAAGAGAAGCTGATCACGGCGCCCGAGGGTACCAGCCTGGAAAAGGCGCGGGAGATCCTGCACGAGTACCGGATCGAAAAGCTGCCGGTGGTGAACAAGCGGCTCGAGCTGAAAGGCCTGATCACGATCAAAGACATCGAGAAGCGGATCAAATATCCCCATGCCTGCAAGGATGCCCTGGGGCGCCTGCGCGTCGGCGCGGCGGTCGGGGTCGGTCACGACGCGGAGCAGCGCGTGCCGTCCCTCATCAGCGCGGGCGTGGATCTGGTGGTGGTGGACACGGCGCATGGTCATGCCCGCAGCGTGCTGGAGACCGTGAAGTTCCTCAAGCAGCGCTATCCCAAGCTGGAAGTCATCGCCGGAAACATCGCCACGGCCGAGGCGGCCAGGGATCTGGTGGATGGCGGCGTGGATGCGGTGAAGGTCGGCGTCGGCCCGGGCTCCATCTGCACGACGCGCGTGGTGTCCGGGGCCGGGGTTCCGCAGTTGACCGCGATTGCAGACTGCGCATCGGCGCTGGCCGGGAGCGGCGTACCGGTGATCGCGGACGGCGGCGTCAAATATTCCGGCGACATCACCAAGGCGCTGGCGGCCGGCGCCTCGGCCGTGATGATCGGGGGCCTGTTCGCCGGCACGGAAGAATCGCCGGGCGAGACGGTCCTGTTCCAGGGGCGGACCTACAAGGTCTACCGGGGCATGGGCTCGATCGGCGCCATGGAGCGAGGAGGAAAAGACCGGTACTTCCAGTCCGCCCGGTCTGAAGCCAAACTGGTTCCCGAAGGCATCGAGGGCCGAGTGCCTTATAAGGGGACGCTGGCCGGCATCGTCTACCAGCTCGTGGGCGGCGTGAGAGCCGGCATGGGATACTGCGGCTGCCGAACCATCCAGGACCTCCAGAAGAAAGCGACCTTCATCAGGCTGACGCAAGCCGGCCTCCGCGAGAGCCACGTCCACGATGTGATCATCACGAAAGAGGCTCCCAATTACCGAACCGAGTGGGAGTAAGATCTCACCTTTCATGCCTAACGGTTCGTGATGGAATTATGGCATGACAGGGTCCTGATCCTGGATTTCGGATCCCAGTACACCCAGCTCATCGCCCGACGCGTCCGCGAAGCTCACGTCTACTCCCAGATCCTGCCGTTCTCGGCCCCGCTCTCCACGATCCTTGCCCATCGCCCCAAAGGCCTCATCCTCTCCGGAGGGCCGGCCAGCGTGTACGACCCCAAAGCGCCGATGATCGGCAAAAAGCTGCTGCATCAGGGCGTGCCGGTCCTGGGCATCTGTTACGGCATGCAATTGGTCACACACCTTCTCGGCGGGCAGGTAGCCAAGGCGACGCACCGGGAGTACGGCCGGTCCGAGCTGCTGATCGACGACCACTCCGATCTGTTCAAGGGGATGGCGTCCGGCCCGTCGTCCGTCGTCTGGATGTCGCACGGCGATCGGATCGAGCGCATGCCTCGCGGCTTCCGGACGATCGCCCATACGACGAATTCGCCGGTGGCGGCCATGAAATCCGACCAGAACGGCCCCCGGATCTATTGCCTGCAATTCCATCCCGAGGTGGCTCACACGCCTGCCGGCATCACGATGCTCCGCAACTTCGTGTACGACATCTGCGGCTGCAAGCCCACGTGGACGATGAGCTCGTATGTGGAGACCGCGGTGCGGCAGATCCGGGAGCAGGTGGGAAAAGGCAAGGCCATGTGCGCGTTGAGCGGCGGTGTGGACTCCTCGGTGGCGGCGGTTTTGGCGCATCGGGCGATCGGGAACCGGCTGACCTGCGTGTTTATCGACAATGGGTTTCTCCGGAAGGGAGAGGGCGTGCAGGTCCGAGAAACCTTTGCCAGCCATCTGAAGCTGAACCTCCGCTTTCTGGATCGCTCGCGGGCGTTCGTCAAGGCGCTGAGTCGGATCAGCGATCCGGAGCGCAAGCGGAAGATCATCGGGCGGCTGTTCATCCGGTACTTCGAGACCGAGGCGTTCCGCCTGGGTGATGTGAAGTGGCTGGTCCAGGGCACCTTGTATCCCGATGTCATCGAGAGCACGAGCTTCAAAGGACCATCGGTCACGATCAAAACCCATCACAACGTGGGCGGCCTGCCGACCAGGATGAGGTTGAAGCTCATTGAGCCGCTCCGGGAGCTGTTCAAGGACGAAGTCCGGCTCTTGGGCAGAGAGTTGGGCCTTCCCGACGACCTCCTATGGCGTCAGCCCTTCCCAGGCCCAGGGCTGGCCATCCGGATCCTGGGCACCGTCACCCCCGAGCGCCTGGAGCTGCTTCGCGAAGCGGACGCCATCGTGCAGGAGGAGATCCGGAAGGCCGGCCTGGACCGGAAGCTGTGGCAAGCCTTTGCAGTGCTGCTGCCGGTGCGGACGGTGGGCGTCATGGGAGACCAGCGGACGTACGAGCATGTGGCAGCCATCCGCGCCGTGACCAGCCTGGACGGCATGACGGCCGACTGGGCGCGGCTCCCACCGGAGCTGCTGGGGACGATGTCGAACCGCATCATCAATGAGGTACGCGGCGTGAACCGCGTTGTGTATGATGTCAGCTCGAAGCCGCCGGCCACTATCGAATGGGAGTAGGCGTGAGGCTATAGGCAATAGGCTATGGGTAAGAGGCAGGAATTACATTTGCGCAGAAAGGGGCAGAGTTCTTCCCCATTGCCCATAGCCCATAGCCCATCGCCCACGCACAGCGTACGGTTGCAGAAAGTGATCGCGGATGCGGGGATCGCGTCGCGGCGGAAGGCGGAGGCGCTCATTACTCAAGGGCGGGTCTCCGTCAACGGACGGGTGGTTCGCCAGTTGGGGACCCGCGTGGACCCGGCTCGGGACCACGTGAAGGTGGATGGCCGCCACCTGAAGGCGGAGCCGCCGCAGGTGTATCTGATGTTGAACAAGCCCATGCGCTACCTCTCGTCCTTGAGCGACCCACAAGGCCGGCCCACGATCGCGGATCTGCTCCCGGGCGTGCGCCTGCGGGTTTTCCCCGTCGGCAGACTGGACTTTGATGCGGAGGGCCTCTTGCTGCTGACGAACCACGGCGAGCTTGCCCAGGCGCTCCTGCACCCTCGGTATCATGTGCCCAAGACCTATCTGATCAAGGTCAAGGGCGTTCTGACCGATGAAGAAATCGCCACCCTGGAGCGGGGGGTCGAATTGGAAGACGGTCGCACCGCGCCGGCCCGGGTGCAGAAGGTACGCAAGGCGGAACAGAACTCCTGGCTGGAGCTCACGATTCACGAAGGCCGGCAGCATCAGGTCAAACGGATGCTGGAAGCCGTAGGTCATTCTGTATTGAAGCTGAAACGCACCCGGTTCGGGCCGCTCTCTCTTGGCGATCTCCCGCCGTGCCAGTACCGGTTCTTGAGCGATCGCGAAGCCAATGCTCTCCGCGCGCTCGTTCGCTCGCGAACGATAGGCAATAGGCCAGAGGTTATGGGCTATAGGAAAGAGCCGTCGAAAATTTCATCGTCCAGTCCTTCCTATGGCCCATCGCCTATCGCCCATCGCCGGCAAGCCCGGAGGGCTGCATGCTGATCCGCACCCATACCTGCGGGGAATTAACCCGCCACCAGGCGAGGCAGACCGTCACGCTCAATGGCTGGGTCCAGACTCGGCGCGATCATGGCAGTGTGATCTTTATCGACCTGCGCGACCGCCATGGC
>CAYZKG010000117.1:0-8462 GCA_964478915.1 uncultured Nitrospira sp. | reverse complement strand
GCGCGAGACCGCCGAAGCTGTCCTGTTTCGTTGTCGGAGCGTCACGCGGATATGCCCGCGAAGAACTGGCGCAGCTTTTCGCGGTCCCCGGAATCCTCACGAAATGTCGGTATGCGTTAGGATTGCTTTTTCCGTCCCCGGTATTCATGCGACTTCGCTATCAGGTCTCGGGGTGGTGGCAGCTCGGTTTCTGGTACGTCCGGCGCGCCTCGAGCCTGGCGATCGATTCAGTCAAGGGCCTGCTGCTCGTGGCGTCTCGGCACGCTTCTCGTCCCTCGTCTTAATACAACTTCCACAGACGCCGCGACGCTGAATCAGTATCGTGCTATGCCGCGCCGTATGCTCTAGAATGCCAGATGTAAGTTTCGAGTCTCCGAGGGCCAAGACATGTTCCGCGATCGAATCGAGGCAGGCCAGCGGCTAGCGGCTGCGCTCAGCCGGTACACCGGGTACCCCGGCGGTATGATCCTGGCGATCCCGCGGGGAGGCGTCGAGGTCGGACGGGAGATGAGTCTGCGCCTTTGTTTGCCATTGGATGTCTTGCTGACACGGAAGATCGGCGCAGCGGAGAACCCCGAGCTGGCGATCGGCGCATTGAGCGAAACCGGATATCTGCATCTCAACGAGGACTTGCTCGCCTTGCATCCGTCCCTGTCGCGCATGACCGAGAAGCAACGCCGCGATCAGCAGGAAGAAATCGCGCGCCGGCGCCAGCTCTATCGGGGAGGACGTGAGCTTCCTCCGCTCGCCGGACGCACCGTGATCCTGGTGGATGATGGCGTGGCGACGGGCGCGACGTATCTGGCCTCGGTCCAGGCCCTGAGGGGGGCTGGGGTGGCTCGCGTGGTGGCGGCTTTACCGGTCGGTCCGGCCGAGACCGCCAAGCTGATTGCCGGGCGCGTGGACGAGTGCGTCATCCTGGAATGCCCCGAGCCATTCTACGCGGTCGGCCAACACTATGATGACTTTCGCCAGGTGGACGATGAGGAAGTGATTCAATGCCTGGAAGAGTCCTGGGGGCGAGAACGGGTCCCCGGCGAGAGGCTAGAGTAGGAATTCTGCTAGATGGAGGCATGACTATGAACCGCACCGTGATCATCGTGGGCTTTTTGGTGCTGACCTTCTCGGTCGTTGGGTGCGAGCGGGTGGCGGCAGAGTCGCGGCAGATTCCATCGAAAGCAACTCCCGATAAAGCGCCTCTTGCAACATCCCCGGAAAAGCCGGAAAAGAGCGCAGCCGGAGCGGAGAAGGCTCAACCCGCTCCGTCACCCGGCGCCGGACCGGCGCGCGAAGTCTCTCCCGATCCGAGCCAGTCATCGCAGAAGAAAAACGACAAGCCGGGAGAAAAGGAAGCGGACACCGGGTATTGAGCTTGACGGAAAGCGGGGCGTCAGGTATCTTGCCGTCCCCATGAGGGGAGTTGCCCTACATCATCCCATTCTTGCTGTAGTTGCAGGCGTCCTGATGCTGGCTGCCTGCAGCACAGCCGAATGGGTCAACACGCAGAATCCCAAGGCCAACTTTGCCCAGGACTACAACGCCTGCGAGAATCAAATCTACCAGAATCCGAAGACGCAGACCGGAAACAAATTTCTCCTCCAGAAAGAGATCGACCGCTGCATCGAAAAGAAAGGCTGGGTGCAGCGAGAGAGACGCTAGGCCCTCACGCCAGCGCACCCATTTCGGAGAGCTGCCGCACGAGACGGTCGGCGTCGTCGGGCGCCAGACGGCAGGCCCGGGCTAATTCCTCCACGTCCCGATTCCCGTCCGCGGCCTCCAACAATCGCCGGATGACCTCCGTGCAGCGAACCGCTGTCACGCGGCCATGCCGTGATCGTGCCACCAGCAGGCTGGTCCGGGCTGCACGACCGGTCGGGAGCGAGTCTCCTTTCCTGAGCGCGGTGACAACCATCGGGATATCCCATTCCAGAGTCAGGATCTGGACGGCCGTCGAGCATCGCGGCCGGCGGCTCTGTGGCGGTTCTTGCCGGGAATCACGCAGGGCTTCGACGCGGACCATGGCGGCCTGGTACCGGATCAGATCCCGCCAGTAGGGTGCCATCGCGACGATGGCCTCGTCGTTCTCGGTCAGATAGGTCTCAATCAACGACAGCAACCGGTCGGCCGAATCGGCGGAGCCCAGCATGGCGTTGTCCAGGAACGTCAGTCCTGACGGGGATTCCAGCACGACCAGCGGATCACGGCCGGTGCGGGCCGCGAGGTGCCGCGCGTGCCGGAAGAGGCGGATAATTCGCTCGCGGTAGTAGTGTCGAGCCAGAAAGCGGGAGACTCGAGCCACGCGTTCAGCCGGCAGGCGAGCTAAGACCGCCGCTTCCTGTTCACCAAGCGGTGCGGACACCTGCGGGTCGCCGTTCAGGAGCCTGGCGCGGAGCGAGCCGTCGCTGACGACCTTCAAGAGCGAATCATGAAGGGACCGGCCGGTCATAGAAAGCGCTCGCGGAGCAGCCGGACGCCGTTCAGGAGCGTCTCGGCGGTGAGATGCGGGGTGAACGCATCGAACGTCACGCCGCGCAACCGAGGGGCGCGGGCGGCGGCGATGACGGCCAGGTCGAGAATGTCCCGGTCCGGCAGGACCGGCGCGATCCAGGGCTCCTGCAGATCGGGATCGTACGCGCAGCCGGCCACGTGGATCTCGATCACGTACTCGAGCGGCTGCTCCAGGAGGAACGATCGAGGATCCCGGTCATAGAAGCGAGCGGACAAAACGGTATGAGCAATATCCAGCAAGAGATGGCAACCGGACTCGGCGCAGAGTCGGTGCAGAAATTCGGCCTCGCTCATCTGCGGGATGGGCAGGTGCAGATACGTCGGGATCGGTTCGATGGCCAATGGCACTCCAAGTTGCTCGCGCAGCGCTCCGATGTTCGTGGCATAGTCCGCCAACAGATCTTCCGTGTACACCGGCGGGAAGACGTAGTCCAGACGCGGCGTCTGGTTCGGAGAGCCGCGGTCGGCGGTGCAGCGGATCCGTTGCAGGTGTTCGGCGGCCCACGGAGATCGGTACCGGTCCAGCAGAGACCGGGCCCGCTCCAGCTCATACCCGTCGAGCGGCTCGCTCAGTTGGCCCAGGTAATCGTGGAGGAGCAGGGTAAAGCGATTCCGGATCGATGGCCAGGCTGTATCGTGGGGACTGGGCGAATCGGCCATCGCCAGGTGATCGATCAGGTCGGCTGACTCCAGTATCTCCCGGGCCAGGTGCGGGTTGTAGAAGGCGCCGATGCTGAGACGGGAAGCCATAAAAAGAGAAGGCCCGATTGGAGATCGGGCCTTCTCCTTCCGCCGGTGCGGTTCTATTGATGGCAGGTGGGGACGAGTTCTTCGAGGTCGAGCAGCTCGACCTGATGACAGGTCGGCTGAACTTCCTCGGTCTCGATGATTTCGAGATGGACTGTCGTGATCTCCATCCTGCACCTCCTCGCGTGTGAGTGAGTTCCGATCGCGACTCTGGAGCACTATAGAAAGAACACCCCTTGGATGTCAACCAGTACATTTGCAGCCTCGTTGACTTCCTCAAGGGGGTCTCCCTAGACTCATCCGCAAAATGTAAGGGGTGAGGGGTGAGGGGTAAGGGGTCAGTAGACGTGAGGCGTAAGGCGTGAGGCGTGAGGCGTCACCGCTCCGAATCGAGGTGTTGCTGAGTGAGACCACGATTGCCGAAGAATTTCTTCAGGCTCTGGCCCAGCGCTTTTTGCCGGAGCGGTTCTTCTACTGGTTTCCGCTGTCGGTCCGGGCGTGGCTGCGGCTGTGCCAAGACGGTCCGTACCGGAACTTCATCCGCTCGGACATGCTGGTGCGGACCGGCGTTGACGAGATCGTTCGGTCCTTACCACCGGGACCCGTCGAGGTGGTGAGCCTCGGAGCCGGGCAGGGGACCAAGGACCTTCATCTTCTCAAGGCTCTTGTCGGAGACCGCCGCGCGGTGTCGTACCGGCCGGTTGACGCCGGACAGACGCTCTTGGAGATGGCGTGCGCCAACGCTCAGGAGGAGGGGATCCGCACGACCGGCGTGAAGGCCGACATCGCGAATCCGACCCATCTGGAATCCCTCAGGCCCCGGCGGGACACACCCGCTCGGCTTGTGCTGCTGCTGGGAAATACATTGGGCGGGTTCGATCCGCCGGCCATGCTCCGCGCGCTCAGGCCGCTGCTCCGGCAAGGGGATCGGCTGGTGGTGGACGGCGAGCTTCACAATGACCTGGATACCCGGGCCGGGTACGAGAACCCGTTCAATCGGGCGTTTGCCTTCGCGCCCTTACAGAGCATCGGCATCCGAGAGACGGACGGCGTGTTGGTCTTCGAGCCGCTGCCGGACCTGTCACCGGGTCTCCATCGGCTCGGCAAATATTTTCGCGCCGAAGTCGATCTTGACCTCCGCGTCGCGGGCGAGGCATTCGCGCTCAAAGCCGGCGAGCGCATCGTGATGAATCATTCCGGGAAGTACGAACGCGCGGCATTCTTGAACATAATCGCCGATGGAGGATTTGAAGCGACTGCCCAATGGTCGAGCGAAGACAGCCGGTTTCTGATGGTGCTTGCCCGCTGAGTCAATGAATCCATGAATCCCGCGGTCGAATTCCGCGACGTCAGTTTCCAGCACGGCCCTGGCAGGCCGACCCTCTCATCCATCTCGTTTGTCTTGCCCGTGGGCGAAACGCTGGCGCTGATCGGGCGAAGCGGCTCGGGAAAGACCACAGTGCTGAAGCTGATCAATCGGTTGTTTGAGCCCACCACGGGAATCGTGTATGTGGAGGGAAAGGCCACGACGGGATGGGATCCCATCCGGCTGCGGCGCCGCATCGGCTACGTGCTTCAGGAGGTCGGGTTGCTTCCGCACCTCACGGTGGCGGAGAACGTCGGCCTGGTGCCCCGTCTCGAAGGATGGGAGCCGGTGCGCACGGAGCAACGGGTGCGCGAGTTGTTGACGCTTGTCGGCCTGGACCCTGACCGCTTCGCGCGACGGTACCCGCACGAGTTATCTGGCGGGCAGCGGCAGCGCGTCGGCGTGGCCCGAGCGGTGGCGGCGGATCCTCCGCTGGTTCTCATGGACGAGCCGTTCGGGGCGCTGGATCCGATCACCCGGGCCGAGTTGCAGCAGGAGTTCAAAGAGCTGCAGATGCAGTTGAAAAAAACCTTGGTGATCGTGACCCATGATGTGCCGGAGGCCTGCCTCCTCGGAACGCGGATCGGGTTGATCCAGGAGGGGCGACTGGTGGAGTGTCTGCCGCCCGCAGAGTTTCTCAGGTCCACGCATCCGGAGGTCCTGGCGGTCCTGCGGACCCTCTCCTCAACCTTAACCTAAACCTCAATCTCATCGTGCAAGATTATGGAATGGCTACAATTTCTCGTTGATCATCGTGGGGAGGTGTTTCGCCTGACCGCCGAGCACATCGGACTCGTCGGCCTGGCCACAATCGGGGCTGTGGCGATCGGCATTCCGGCCGGGGTGTTTCTCCATCGCCGGCCGCGGTGGCGTGCGCCCGTCCTCGGGTTCGTCAATGTGGTGCAAACCGTCCCGAGCTTGGCGCTGTTCGGAATCCTGATCCCATTGCCCTTGATCGGCGGCATCGGCGCCCGCACGGCGCTGATCGCGTTGGTCCTCTATGCGCTGCTCCCGGTGGTGACCAACACGGCGGCCGGCCTCGCCGGGGTGGACCCCAAGGTCCGTGAAGCGGCGGTGGCCATGGGTATGACGAACCGGCAACTGCTCTGGAAGGTGGAATTCCCGCTCGCTCTCGGCGTGATCTTGACCGGCGTGCGGGTGGCCACGGTGATCGGCGTCGGCCTCGCGACGATCGCTGCCGCGATCGGAGCCGGCGGCCTGGGCGTGTTCATCTTCCGCGGATTGGCCATGCTGGACAGCCGGTTGATTCTGGCGGGAGCGATTCCCGCGGCTGCCATGGCGCTCGCGGCAGACTTTCTGTTGGGGCTGGTCGAACGCCGCTTCGGCGTTCGACATGCGTGATGCCGGCGAGGTCGGTTTGCCCGTGTTCCCTGTGAAGCCCGCCGCGGTTCTGGTCTGGAGCCTCGCGGGCGTTCTGCTGCTTCAGGCGTGCAAGGACTCTGACGCCGACCGGACCGTTGTGATCGGGTCCAAGAATTTTACCGAGCAGGTGATCCTGGGAGAGCTCCTGGCGCAGCAGATCGAAGGCCGTACGACGCTGAAAGCGGTGCGGAAGCTCAATCTGGGCGGGACATTCATTTGCCACCAAGCGCTCGTCGCCGGGCAGATCGGGGCCTACGTGGAGTACACCGGGACTGCGGCCACGGCGATCCTGCATCTGTCTCCCTCCAGTGATCCGGAGGCGATGTTCCGCACGGTCCAGGAAGCGTACCGCCAGCGCTACGGGATCGAATGGCTTCCCCCGCTCGGATTCAATAACACATTCGCCATCATCATCAGAGGCGAGGAAGCAATCCGGCTCGGGCTGCGAACCATCTCGCAACTTGCGCAGTACGCGCCGCAGTGGCGAGCCGGCTTCGGATACGAATTTCTGGAGCGCGCGGATGGGTTCAAGGGTCTTTCCAAGGCTTACGACCTCCGCTTTGCGGCTCAACCGCGGGTCATGGATCTGGCCTTGACCTATCAGGCGCTGGCTGACCGCCGGGTGGATGTGATCGCGGGGGATTCCACGAACGGCCTCATCCCCCGCCTCAAGCTCGCGGTCTTGCTTGACGACAAGCGGTACTTCCCGTCGTACCACGCTGCGCCGGTGGTTTCGGGAGCCATGCTGGCTCGCTACCCGGAGGTGCGGGCCGCACTGTCCGCGCTGGCCGGGATGGTCACCGATGAGGAGATGCGGCGGCTGAATTATCTCGTGGACGGCGAGAAGCGGGACGTCAAGGAAGTGGTGAGAGAATTTCGTGCGGCCAAAAAATTGTGATGCCGTTTGCTCCCTATGGGGAACGCAGGAGCTAGAATTAACATGGCTGTAACAATGCAGTCATTCAACCGCAATGCCGACGAGTTACTGTCCCCGCGACGAGGCTGGTGGAGGGAGTGGGAAGCATGTTCAATCCTGACGCAAAAGGAGCACGTATGCTGGGACTTCGAAACAGGTTGACGGGACGGCAATCGTGGGGAGCAAAGGCTTTGGCGGCGAGCGTGCTGTCGCTGGCGCTCGCATCGGTGGCTTTGGCCGAGCACGTCGGCGTCAACGGAAAGCCCTCCGTCGATGCCGCGCTGGTGAGCTACACGCCGGCGTCGCAGCTCTCCGGCCATCTGACGATCGCAGGATCGGACACGATGCAGCCGCTCCTCGCCAGGCTCGCCTCCGAGTTCCGGCGCCTCTCTCCCGAGACGAAAATGGCCGTCCAGGGTGGCGGGACCGATGCCGCCATCGAGTCGTTGCTCCAGGGCATTGCGGCGTCGCGGCGTGGCGACGGTAATGTCAAGGGTCACCTGGGCTCGAACAGGCCGCTGCTGCTGGCCTTTTCCAGACCACTCAGTGCGCATGAGGTGGCGGAGTTCCGGGCGCGTTTCGGATATGAGCCCCTGGAGCTTCCGATCGCCATGGATGCCATCGCCGTCTACGTGAACAAGGATAATCCCATTCAGTCCCTGCGGCTCGACCAGGTGGATGCCGTCTTTGGAAAGGACCGCCACCGCGGCTCGCCGGATGATATCGTGACCTGGGGGCAGCTCGGGCTTCGTGGTGGCTGGGAAAACCAGCCGATCCGTCTCTATGGCCGGGACAAGCGATCGGGAACGCGGACGTTCTTCAAACACGTAGCCTTGATGGACGGCGAGATGAAACAGTCGGTCAAGGAGGAGCCGGGCTCGGCTTCCGAGATCTTGGCGATCGCCCGCGATCCGCTGGGCATCGGGTACGCCGGGATCGGCTTCCAGGCCTCGATGGTCCGAACAGTTCCGCTGTCAGACGGTGCGAAGCCCCCTGTGCCGCCGACTGCTGAGTCCGTGGTCAATGGGACCTATCCCTTAGGACGGGCGCTCTATCTCTATGTAAACCAGGCGCCCGGCACCGAGCTGAAGCCGATCGTCCTTGAGTTCCTGAAATTCATCAACAGCCGGCAGGGGCAGGAGGCGGTGGTGAAGGCCGGAAGCTTTCCGCTCCCTGCGGTGCAGGTCGCCAAGAATTTGAAGTCCCTGACCGGGTCAGACATGGCGGTTGCCGCGACATCGAGCCAAGCCGTCAGCCACTGATCGTTCTGACCCCTTACGCCTAACGGGCAGAATGGCCCCGCAAGTCTCATGGCTTGCGGGGCTTTTTTCTGATGGACGGTGGGCAAGAGTTCTGGTAAAAGCGGGCTCGGAGCGGAGTCAATCTGTATGCTTCCCGCAAATGGGGGCAAACGGCTCGTAGGCCTAACGCTGGTCGGGACCATGCTGTCCGCGTGGGTTGCCGGCTGCGTGTCGGAGCCGCCGCCTGTGGTGATTTACGAGACGCGCCGGGATTCCGTCTGGTTGAAATTCGACCCTGAGG
>CAYZKG010000116.1:0-8807 GCA_964478915.1 uncultured Nitrospira sp. | reverse complement strand
GTCGCCTAGCCTGAGCCCGTCGCTCTTGAGGATTCCATGCACGATTTTCTGGACCAGGTCTTTGTCTATCATCCGGCTCCTTGGATCGACCGGAACTGGGCGCGGATCAGCGGCCTGCCCCTGGAAGACGTCCGGTTTCAGGCCGCGGACGGCACGGCGTTGTTCGGCTGGTACGTTGAGGCCTCTGGGGCTCCGGGGGTGTTGCTCTGGTGTCATGGAAACGCCGGCAACGTCATCCATCGCCTGGAGAACCTCGCGATGCTGTACCGGATGGGGCTCTCCGCCTTCCTGTTCGACTATCGCGGGTACGGCCTCAGTGCGGGAAGACCTTCCGAGCAGGGACTGTATCAAGACGCGCTGGCCGCCTATTCCTATCTCACCACGACCCGCCAACTGACTCCCCGACGTGTGGTGCTCTTCGGTCGGTCGCTCGGCGCGGCGGTGGCCGGAGAGGTGGCCAGCCAACGGCCGGCCGCCGGGCTCATCCTGGAATCCGCCTTCCCCTCGGTTGCCGCGCTGGCCCGGGCGCACTACTACGGATTGCCCGCGCATTTGCTGCTGGTCGCCCGGTTCGACCTGGCCCGGCGTCTGCAGATGATCCGCATTCCGATCCTGGTCATCCACGGCAATCGGGACGAGACCGTGCCGGTTCACCTCGGCCGCCAGGTCTTCGAAGCGGCGCACGGGCCCAAGGAGTTCTATGTCGTGGACGGCGCGGACCATAACGATCTCTATGAGATCGGTGGAGCGGACTATTTCCGGCGGTTGCGGCGATTCGTGACGGAGGTGACATAGTCGGCGCGTTGCGGTACGATCGCGGACCTCTGGTCCTGATTCTCGTCGGTCTCTGGAGCGCCATTCTTCTGGAGCCTCCGGCGCGGGCCGATCAGTCGCCAGAGCCGTACCTGGCTGAACTGATCCAGCGAGCCACCGAGCTTCGACTCTCTGAAGAACGGTACTGGCACGTCCTGCTCCACTACCAGCCGAACCTCTCGGGGGGGTACACCAGCCAGGCCGGTGATCCCGGGTTCTTCCTGTCGCCCCACGGCAAGACCGACCCTCAAGCCGAGTTGACCGCCACCCTCGCACAGTTCTTTTCCGACGAGCTGGTGGGCCGCTCTCGACAGCCGGCGCAGTGTGCCTTCGTGGGTCGCTACCAGTGGCTCAAAGCGATGCTCGCATTCGATGACCGCCGGCTGCCTCCCCAGCGGTGCGACCGGCTGGCGGCCTGGCTCGAAGCCCTGGACGCCCGGTCGATCACGCTGATCTTCCCCTCGGCATACATGAACAACCCGGCCTCCATGTTCGGCCACACTCTCCTGCGGATCGATCAGAAGAACCAGACCGAACTGACCAGGATCCTGGCGTACACCGTCAATTTTGCCGCTGAAGTGACGACGCGACACGGTGTGGCCTACGCGGTGCTGGGGCTGACCGGCGGCTTCAAAGGCTACTTCTCGACTCTGCCGTACTACATGAAGGTGCAGGAGTATGGGGACATCGAGAATCGCGACATCTGGGAATATCGTCTGAACCTCACTCCTCAGCAGCTCTCCCGGCTGCTCTGGCACGCCTGGGAGTTGGGGAACACGCATTTCGATTATTACTTTCTGAAAGAAAATTGCAGCTACTACATCCTCTCCCTCCTCGAGGCGTCGGTGCCGGAGCTGCACCTCACGGATCGGTTCCTGCTGTGGACGGTTCCCGCCGACACCGTGCGGGCCATTGCCGAGCAGCCCGGGCTGATCGGCGAGATCGTGTATCGGCCGGCGCGGACCACCCAGATCCGGCAACAGTACGCGGCCATGTCGAATGAGGAACAGGGCTGGCTCCACCGCCTCGTTCGTGAGCCGGCCGCCGCGCGATCCGACCAATTCCTCCGGCTCAGCCGGGAACGGCAGGCGTTCGTCCTGGACGTGGCGTCTGAGTACCTGCGGTACAGGAGCGTCGTCGACGAAGCGAACGCACCGCGTTACAAAGAGTCCAATCGCGCGGTCCTGTCGATCCGTAGCGGGCTCAAGATCCCTTCCAAGGAGTACAAGATCGTCCCGTTCACCTTGCCGCCGGAGGAGGGTCACAAGATCCACCGGCTCGGAGTGAGCGGCGGTTGGCGACAGGACGACTTCTTTGAAGAGGTGAATGTCCGGCTGGCGTATCACGACCTCCTGGACCCGGAGCGCGGCTACACCCCCGATGCCCAGATCGAGCTGATGTCGGTTGCGCTGCGCCACTACCAGCGACGCGATCAGACCAGGCTGGAGCGGGTGACCCTGGCCAATATCATCTCGCTGTCCCCGATGGATGGCTTGTTCCGGAAGCCATCCTGGAAACTCAGCGGCGGTCTGCAAACGGTCCGAGGCAATCGCTGCCGGTTGTGCTCCAACTTGAACGTGAACGGCGGGATGGGAGCCGCCGTGGAGTCGCGATGGATCAGGCGCGAGGTCTATTTCGCGCTGGCGGAACTCGATGCCAATTACAGCCGGGCCTACGCCGAGGACCACCGGGCCGGGGGCGGGGGCACCGCCGGCCTGCTGGCGGATGTCACGGAGCGCTGGAAAGTCCTGCTCTCCGCCAGCTACCTGCGATTCCCCTTAGGCGACCGGTCCGACACGTTTCGCGCTTCCTTCCACCAGCGCTATACCGTGCAGAAGGACCTGGCGGTTCGGGTCGAGTTGACGCACCGAGACCCGCAGGACAACGAAGCGCTGGTGCTCCTGCACGGGTACTTCTGACCGCTAGCCCTGCTTGGCCTTCAGCAATTCCCGCGCATGGCGGAAGACGGCGTGGAACATCTCCCTGGTCAGCTTTCCGGTAAAGGTGTTCTGCTGGCTCGGATGGTAGGACGCGACCAGCGTCACGCCCCAGGGCAGCCGATGCACGGCCCCGTGGGCGAACCGAGGAGACGGAACCACACGAGGATGATCGAGCTCGCGGCAGGCCTTCAGATACTGCTCGAACGCGATCCGCCCCAAGGCCACGACGACCCTCACTCGTCGAAGCGACCGCAATTCTTCCCGAAGGTACGGGCGGCAATTGGCGAACTCGTTGAGCGCCGGTTTATTATCGGGCGGCGCGCACCGCACGGCGGCGGAGACGTAGCAGTTCAGGAGCCGTAACCCGTCGTGGCGGTCTCGGGAGTGCGGTTGATTGGCGAATCCGAACCGATGCAGCGCTTCGTAGAGCCAGTCTCCGCTGCTGTCTCCGGTGAAGATGCGCCCGGTTCGATTGCCGCCATGCGCGGCCGGAGCGAGACCCAGCACGAACAGTCGCGCGGCCGGATCGCCGAACCCGGGTACCGGCCGAGCCCAGTAGTCCCATCCCGCGAAGCGCCGGGGACGTTTGGATGGGAGGGCCACCCTCTGGCGGTGTGCCACGAGGCGCGGGCATTTCGTGCACCGGATGACGCGAGCATTCAGCAGTTCCAAGTTCGGCATGGCGATGATGGTAGCACACGGCGAATGGAAAAGGTCTTGCCGGTCATCCGACTTCCTGCTAGCATAGGGACGTATTCACCCTATGCCTGCCTTCTACACTCTCCTCATTACCCTGTCGATCGCGATTCCCCTTCAGGCCCAGGCCGAGCCTGCTCCCCTCTCCCCACTCCCGCAGCCATCAGCTTCCGCGCACCAGTCGGGAACCGAGCAGAGCGGGACCGCGGCGGCCGTCGCGAAGCCTGAGCCTCCTGTCGAAGAATTGACCGGCCCGGTGAAGCCGCGCGAGCGGGACGGCGCCCCGCTGCCGGAGGAAGCCGAGGTCGCTCCTGACGTCGAGGATCGCCTGGTGATTCTGCCGGAGATTCAGCGACAGGGCGAACGCCACTTTCTGAGCTCCTTCAGACTGCCGGAGAAACTGACGTTCGCCAACCAGGCGGTGCCGTTGGATTCCTGGCAGGTGCGCGAACGGGTCGAGTACGAGTTCTACCAGTTTCTTGCCGAAGAGGGCGAGAGCATCATCATGGCCAAGCGCACCGGTCGGTGCTTTCCTCCCGTAGAGAAACAACTGGCCGAGGCCAGCTTGCCGGACGACCTGAAGTACATGCTGCTCGTGGAAAGCAAATGCATCGCGGCCGCCTTCTCAAAGGCCAAGGCCTCGGGGCCCTGGCAGTTCATCGGCTCCACCGGCAAGCGGTATCAGCTCCGGACAAACCAGTGGCGGGACGACCGGCGCAATCTGGAGATGTCCACCGAGGCGGCGATCAAATACCTCAAGTACCTGAAAGAGTACTTCGGAGACTGGTTCCTGGCCATGGCGGCGTACAACACCGGGGAGGAGCGCATCAAGAAGCTGCTCAAAGAACAGCGGGTGAGCGACTACTGGAAACTGCACTACGTGCGCGAGACGATGCGGTACATCCCGCGGATCATCGCCGCGAAAGAGATCTACTCCCAACCCGAGAAATACCTGGGCCTCACGAAGAAAGACCTGTACGCGCCCCTGGAGACGCAGACCGTGACGGTCAGCGTCCGGGAGCCGCAGCGTCACCTGGCCAGCATCGCCGAAGAGTTCGGAACCTATTTTCTGGAGTTGAAGATGTTGAATCCGGAAATCCGGAAAGAGTACCTCCCCAAGGGAGTCCACCAGATCAGGGTTCCGAAGCAGAGCTGTCCGCTCCGCTGCTTCAAGCAGGACAAAACGCCTTGATCTCGCCTTGCCCGTCCGCGCAAGGGAGATTGATGGTCCCGCCAGCACGCCGCATGCCGCGCATGGACATCGACATCCGGTCCCGGCGTCTCCGCGCCGTCCTCCGGGGCTTGCTTCGCGCGGGGTTGAAGGCGGTCGATCCCGCCGAAGCGGTTCGCCGGAGCGTCCGGCGCCGGGGCCCGCTGCTGCAGGTCGGGGCGGTGACGTATGACCTGCGCCGGTACGAGCGGATCATGGTGGCGGGCGCTGGCAAAGCGACGGCTGCGATGGCGGCCGAGCTGGAGCGGATTCTCGGCGATCGGCTTCAGAGCGGCGTGGTCGTCGTGCCGCACGGCCATCGAACCGCGCTGCAGATCACCGAGGCCCTGGAAGCCGGTCATCCGCTCCCGGACCAGGCGGGTCTCCGAGCGGCTCAGCGCGTGCTGGCATCGGTCGGGAAGCTGACCCTGCATGATCTGCTCTTTGTGCTGCTGTCCGGCGGCGCCTCAAGCCTGCTCCCGGCCCCAAGTCCGCCGGTGACACTGGGGGAAAAGCGGCGGGTCACGCAGTTGCTGTTGGGATGCGGCGCGACGATCCAGGAGATCAACACGGTCCGCAAACATCTTTCGGCGCTCAAGGGCGGCCGGCTCGCCGCCGCCACTCCGGCTCGGATCATCAGCCTGATCCTGTCGGATGTCATCGGCAGTGATCTCGGCACCATCGCGTCCGGCCCCACCGCTCCGGACCCGACCACCTATGCCGATGCCCATGCGGTGCTCCGCCGGTACGGCCTCTGGGAGAGGATTCCGATGCGAGCGCGTGCTCACCTGGCCGCCGGGATGCGCGGAGCGGTGGAAGACACGCCTAAGCCGGAGGCCCAGGTGTTCCGGCGGGTCCACAACGAGATCATCGGGAATAATGCGGCCGCTGTGGCGGCCCTCGCCCAGACCGCTGCGGACAGCCGCCTGCGGCCGCTGGTGCTCTCCACCTCGCTGACCGGCGAGGCGAGAGAGGCCGCCAAGCTGTTCGGGGCCATCGCACGGGAGATCCACCGCTTTGGGCGTCCCGTGGCCCGACCGGCCTGCGTCATCGCCGGCGGAGAGCTGACCGTCACGGTGCGAGGTCCGGGACGAGGGGGACGAGCACAGGAGTTCGCGCTGGCGGCAGCCAACGAGATCGCCGGTCTCTCCGGGATCTGGATCGCGGCGTTCGGGACAGATGGCGCCGACGGCCCAACCGACGTGGCCGGAGCGGTCGTGGACGGTGGAACTGTCAAACGGGCCAAGCATCTTCGTCTGGATCCTCTGGAGGCGCTGCGGCGGAACGACGCCTATCCGTTCTTCAAGAAGGTGGGGGGCCACATTCGAACCGGTCCGACCGGGACGAATGTCAATGATCTGTACCTGCTGATCGCTGAGAGCAGCGTGCTCGGCTGAGAGGAGCGACATGCCCGATCCATTGGTCCTGTCATTACAGTTGTGCTCGGACCCCAAGCTCGTGGGGGGCAAGGCGGCGGGGTTGGGACGGCTCCTGCGGCAGGGCTTCCGCGTGCCAACGGGCGTGTGCCTGACCACGCGCGCGTACCAGGAGACCGTCGGGCATCTCGGCTGGAATAAACCCGACCGATGGTATCACCTGTACCGGATGTCCGAATTGGCCCGCGGACCGATCCTGGAAGAGCGCCGTCGCTTCGTGGAGTCGCTGACACTGCCCGCCGAGATTCTGGAGCAACTCTTCAACGAGTTGGATCGCATCCGGGCAGAGGCGACGACTCCGTCGGCGGATGACACCTTGTGGGCTATTCGCTCTTCCTCCTCGGACGAGGACGCCGAAGATTTCACGTTCGGCGGCCTGTACCGGACGCTCTTAGGCGTCCCGCTTCAAGCCGTGCCGGCCGCGATCGTCAAGTGCTGGGCGTCGCTGTGGACCGATTCGGCCTTCGTGTATCCGGGCCGGGACACCAAGCGCCGGGAAGCACCATCCATGGCCGTGATCCTCCAACCGATGCTGGCGGCACGTGCGGCCGGTGTCGCCTACTCGCGCCATCCGGTCTCGGGGCAGCCGGACTGCGTGGTGATCAACGCCGTGTTTGGCCTGGCTGAGCCGCTGGTGGCGGGATTGGCCACCCCCGATCACTACGTGATCGCGGTGGACCCGAAGTCGGATCGCACCTCCATGATGATCCAGGAACGGCAGGTGGTCGAGAAGAGGACCGCCCGCCGGGCCACGCCGGCCGGCGTGGGAGATCAGCCGGTCCCGGAAGCGGACTGGAAGGCTCCCGCGCTGCACGAGCCGGAAGCACTCGCGCTGGCCAGCCTGGTGAAAGAAGTCGAGCGGGCCGAGGGGAGACCGGTGGACGTCGAATGGGCGGTGACGGACCGACAACTCTGGCTGCTCCAGGCCAGGCCCATTCCCCCGACCGGGGAGCTGGGCAGCATCTGCTGGTCGCGGGCCAATTTCAAGGAAACCTTGCCGGAGCTGCCGAGCCCGCTGGCCCTGTCATACATGCGTGAGTTCATGGAGACGAATATCATCCGGCACTATCGGGAAATCGGCTGCCGCATCCCCCGCGGCATGTCCTCCATCCAGATCCTGCGCGGCCGGCCCTACATCAACGTGACGTTGTTCCAGCTGGTGATGGCCCAGCTCGGAGGCAACCCTCGGTTGATCACCGAGCAGATGGGAGGGGAAGCCCCGATTCCGTCCGGGACCTCACGGCTGCCGCTGTGGAAGCTGGCGTGGGCGCTGCTGCAACTGGAGTGGCGGATCTGGAAGGCCTCCTGGCAGGCCGAGGCTTGGTTCGCCAAGCTCAAGAGTCTCGGGGAAGAGTTATCGGACATGGCGCTCGACCGGCTGGCGGAACCCGTGCTGCTCGAGCGCCTGGCATGGCTGAACCGCTTGGTGCAGGCCCACGACCTGACCTTCGCCATCGTCAGCGGCGTCTCGCGCGCGCTCTATGTCCTGGAGGCGGTGCTGGAGCGCCGGCTGGGCAAGGACTGGCAGTCGCTGCTCAACGCCTCCACGCAGGGGTTGGGGACGATCGTCAGCGCGCGGGAAGTCACCTGGCTGGCTGAATTGGCCGAGCTGGCAAGACAGGAATCGTCCGTGCGGGAGTTCCTCCTGGCCGAGCCATGGGAACCGAACCAGTTCCACGTCAGGCTGGTCGGCACGCAATTTCTTCGGGCTTTGGACAGGTTTCTGGCCGAATACGGCCATCGCGCCATCGGGGAATCGGATGTGATGGCGCCCCGCTTCTCTGAAACGCCGGCCTATCTCCTCGGCATCATCCGCGGCCATCTTCACGCGTCCGCCGCCCGATCCGCGGCCGACCTCCGCAGGGAGCAGGAATCGGCCCGCCAGGCGGCGCTGCGCCGGATCCGGCGCGCCTTCGGCGTGCGCCTGCACGAATGGGTGTGGTTCGCCTGGTGGTATCGAGACCTGTGCCGGTACCTGGAATTACGGGAGACGAACCGGCATCACACCATGTATTACGTCGCCGGCATCCGCCGCCTGCTGTTGAAGCTCGGCGAGAAGCTCGTCGCCTGGGGCGTGGTGGGTGCGCGGGACGACCTCTTCTACCTCACCGCGGAGGAGATTCGCTCGCTTATTGCCGATCCCACACGCGACTGGCGCAGCACGGTGCTCGCGCGCCGGGCCGAGCGGGCCATCCATGCCGCAGAGGCCGCGCCGGACGCGCTGAACCTCGCCAAGGCCACGATCGACGGAATGAGAAAGAGCGAGACCCCTGGCGACTTCTTAAAAGGGCTCCCGATCAGTGCGGGATACGTGGAGGGTCCCGTCCGGCTGGTGGACTCACCGGAGGACGCCGTGCGGGTCAACAGCGGCGACGTCATTGTGGCATCGGTGATCGATCCGGGTCTGACGCCCCTCTTCGGCGTGGCGGCCGGTGTGGTGGTGGAGATGGGCGGCATGTTGTCGCACGGCGCCATCGTGGCGCGCGAGTACGGAATTCCGGCCGTGGCGAATGTGCGCGATGCCACGCGACTCTTGCGGGACGGGGAGCGCATCGCGGTGGACGCGGCGCGCGGGGAGATCAGGAGAGTGGGTCAGAAAGAATGAGAACGCTCAGTGCCCCGGGAGCGCTTGGCCAGCCCAGCCGGGCTTCGACGCGAATCCCTTTCCGTAGCGGTCATAGAGCGGGAAGAGCTGATACGCCTTGCAGTCGG
>CAYZKG010000115.1:0-8862 GCA_964478915.1 uncultured Nitrospira sp. | reverse complement strand
TGTTGTAGCTCCGTGAAGAGGCTATCCGCGAGGCTGTCGCGATTGGCAACCGTGACGGGGATCAGGCGGCAATCGGGGCGTTCTTTGACCTGCTGGATGAAGCCGGTAGCCTTCAAGGCGATTGTCGCGATGACGGTCTTCGAGGAGTCCAGGAGGGCTGTCATGTCTTCCGTAAAGCGACGGGAAAGGCATTCCATCTTGCCGATCTCGTCAATGATGATCACGCCGGTTGGCGCGTGGCGAAGATCGAGCGCGGCGAGCAGCCGCTCGAACCCCGCCACATCCACCTTGTAGCGACCGACCCGAAAGGGGCCTGGATTATTCACGTGAGCCAGCGTCAGCTCGTGGCCATCCAGCGACACGAGCCGGAAGCCCTTCCGAACCTCCCTCTCACGAATTTCTTCTGTGTAGAATCCGGCCGGCTGATAGGCCGCAAGGCGTTTGGCCAGTTCCCGGATCAGCGTCGTCTTGCCGATGCCCGGCACACCTGTCAGGAGAACATGTCGCACTGGCCTCCCTGCTCTCCTTCGTGCTTCGCGCGCTCAGCCAGGAGATCAGCCTGCCGGGTAGGCTCAGGGACGCGATACCCTTTCCCGCACGCTAAGGTCAATTCAATCGCCTGGGCCAGGTCAATCTTGTGGCCGATCGACACAAAGACAGGCTGGACGCCGTCTCGGGTGCGCACTGCCGCGCCCACCACCTGGCCCTCGTCATTACGAAGATAGGAGACCGACCCTCGGGACGACTTCGGCTCATCATAGGTCCCGAACAAGACCGATTTCGCGCACCCGATGGTCGGCCGATCCAGGATGACGCCGATATGACAGGCGATGCCGGCCGCCCGAGGATGCGCCAGACCTTGACCGTCTATGAAGATCAAATCAGGGTCGTGCGTGAGCTTGCCGAAGGCCTGCGCCAGCGCGGGGGTTTCGCGGAACGACAACAGGCCGGGAATGTACGGGAAGGAGACGTGACCTTTGTGCACGACGGTCTCCACGATTTCCAGCCTTGGAAACGTGAGGACAACCACGATGGCATACGCCGTGTCCTTGACAAAGGCCGCATCCGCGCCGGCGATCAGGCTGGGCGTCTCGACCCTCCCGCGTGGGATCACCTTGGCGCAAAGTTGCTGCTGAATTTGTATTGCTTCTCCGGGAGTGACATCCCAGGCGTGGAAGTGATGGATCTGCACCGCCGCGCGCCCTGCTCTCACTCGACCGAGAGCTTCCGCAGGAGTTTGCCCAACCGTCGGACCGCGTCGGAGTAATCCGTCCGCGCAAGGTGGACTTCGACGAAGACCAGCTTGTCGCGGGTCTCTTTCACCGTCGCCAGGGCGCGTTCCAGGTCCCCTTCCGTGCGTGCTTCCACGCTCACGGCCTCCCCGAAGACGCCGGGAAGCCGGTGATACTTCCACGGCTGGAGCTCATTGTACGGGCCGTCATGGATGGCCCGCTCGACCGCGTAGCCGTCGTTATTCATCAAGAAAATAACCGGCGCGGCGCGACAGCGGAGGATCGTGGACAGTTCCTGGGCCGTCATCTGGAACGCCCCGTCCCCGATGAACACCACGGCGCGCTTTTCCGGCCGGGCGAGCGAGACGCCCAGGGCGGCCGGCAAGGTGTACCCGATGGAGAGATAGTAGGCCTGGGCGATGTAGCTTTCGGCCTTGTCGGTCTCGAGCTCCGCCGAGGCGATCATCGAATCGCCGGTATCCGCCAGCACGATCATGGTCTCGTCAATGAACCGGCTCATGCGCGGCCAGAACCTGGCTACGGACAGCGGCCGGCCTGGCTCCGGGACAAAGGGGCCCTTCTGTGCATGAAGTCGCGGGGGCGGCTGCGTTTTCCGGGCGGGCTTCGGCTTCAGGGCGGCGGTCAGGGACGGGATGAAGTCCGTGAGGTATACCTGCTCAAAGTAATGATGGCGGATCTTCACGCGATCGGAGTTGGCGCTGACCATCCGGTTCGGATCGAGCTGGGCGGTAAAACCGCCCGTCGTAATGTCAGTGAGCCAGGCCCCCAGCATGAGGAGGCAATCGGCCCCTTCGATCGCGTCCCGGACCTCCTCGCGGCTGAGCGCCCCCTGGTAGACACCGACGAAATCGGGGTGCTCCTCGGGGATCGCCGTCTTGCCATGGACGGTGGTCGCCGCGGGATAGCCGGCCTTGTCGAGCAGCGCCACCGTGGCATTGCGCAATCCGAACCGGTGCACCTCCACGCCGACGAGGATCGCGGGGCGCTTGGCGGCGCTCAGCATCGCCGCGGCTTCGCTGACGCACTCGGTCAGGATCGCAGGATCGCTGCTGGGAGGCGGCATCCGCCACGCGTCCGCCGGCTTCCGGCACGGGCGCTCCACCAGGTCCACCGGAATCTCAAGGTACACGGGCCGCTTGTGCAGCAGACAGGCGTTGAGCGCGCGATCAACCTGCTCGGAGACGCGTTCTGGGTCAGAGAGGACTTCGGCGGCCACGGTGATCTTCTCGTACACGGAGGACTGGAGCCGGTAGTCCGTGGCGAGGTGATGCATCAGGGTCGGTTCCCGGCGCCGGGCGGAATGGGGTGCTCCGCTGATCACGACGAGCGGCACGCGCTCCGCATAGGCCCCCGCCACCGCATTGAGGACGCTGAAGCCACCCACGTCGTAGGTCACCACCACCGCGCCGATCCCATTGATGCGCGCATAGGCGTCCGCCGCATAGCCGGCATTCAGCTCGTTGCACGTTCCGATCAGCCGGATCGGGCTGCTGACGAGGTGATCCATGAAGTCCAGCACGTAGTCGCCCGGCACGCCGAAGATGTGCTTCACGCCGGCCTGCCCGAGCCGCGTGATCAGATAATCCGACACGGTTGATCCAGGGTGTCGAGTCTTTGCCATTTCGGTGCTCCTTGTGTATCCGGCGATGCCCCAAGCCCGTGCGGAGAAAACGCGTTATGATACTGAAGCGCTCCGTTCCGATCAATGAGGCCCCTGAGGAACGGCCATCACTCGGAGCGTAGGAGGGAACGACATGACCCGCAGAGACTTTCTGGTGCGAACCGGATTCGCCGTCGCAGGGCTGTTGGCGGCCGACTCTCCGTCTCTCCGAGCACTGGCCGGCTCGGCCATGGGCGCTGCGTCGCTCGCTCCGATGGAGAGTTGGGACGCGGTCCGTGATCAGTTTCCGCTCTCCCGCGATTTTATCCACATGTCCTGCTTCTTTCTCGCCTCACATCCCACTCCGGTGCGCGCGGCCATCGAGCGACACCGCCGTGGGCTGGACGACAATCCCATGGGATATTGGCTCGACCAGAACGAGCCGCTGGAGGCGGCCGTGCTGCGGGCCGCCGCCGAGTATATGGGGGTGACCCCGACCGATATCGCCCTCACCGACAGCACGACCATGGGCCTTGCGCTCCTGTACGGTGGCCTTCGCCTCCGGCCGGATCAGGAAGTGCTGACCACGGTGCATGACCATTATTCGACGGAGGAATCGCTTCGCCTGCGGGCCGCGCGGACGGGCGCCTCCATCCGGCAGATCCCGCTGTACCGGCGGCTTGCGTCGGTCTCGCGCGACGAGATCGTCGAGACCTTGGTGCAAGCGGTGCGCCCCCAGACGCGCATCGTGGCGGTCACCTGGGTGCACTCGAGCACCGGGCTCAAACTGCCGATCCGGGAAATGGCCGCAGCCCTCGCCAATGTCAATGCTGGCCGGGCCGAGGGCGACCGGGCGCTGCTCTGCGTCGACGGGGTGCACGGGCTCGGCGTCGAGGATGCCAGCATGGAAGATCTCGGCTGTGATTTTTTCATCGCCGGCACGCACAAATGGGTGTTCGGGCCGCGGGGGACCGGACTTGTCTGGGGGCACCCGCGTGCCTGGCCCGCGGCAAGCGCCATCATCCCCACGTTCAACTTCGAGGCGTATCGCATCTGGATGAAGGAGACCACGCCGCGCGATCTCCCGTTCGGCGCGATCATGACGCCGGGTGGGTTCCATTCGTTCGAGCACCGGTGGGCCTTGGCTGAGGCGTTCCGGTTCCATCAAGCCATCGGAAAGTCGCGCGTCGCGGAGCGCATCCACGCGCTGAACGATCGGATGAAAGACGGGCTGACGCGGATGGCACACGTGACGCTTCGCACACCACGCTCCCGAGAGCTGTCTGCCGGGATCGTCTGTTTTGAGGTGGAGGGCTGGAAACCGGACAGAGTGGTGGAGCACCTGCGCACGCGCCGGATCATGGCCAGCGTCACGCCTTACGCGACCAAGTATGTCCGCTTGGCACCAAGCCTGCTTACGTCATCGGACGAAGTCGAGAAGACCTTGGAAGAGATCCGGGCGATCAGCGGAGGGGTCAGCCACGGAGGGGGAACCGTCCGTTAATACCACGTCTCCATCATGTCTTCGAAGCGAAGCGGCTCGCCGGCCCGACCAGCCAGGCTCAGGGTGGTCACCGCCGAACTGGTCACCCTCATGGGGGTAAACGGCGTACCCATGTCATAGGAGGTGGTCTGTTGGGCGAGGTTGGTGACGATGCCATCGGGATCGAAGAAGACGGTGAGCTCGCGTCTCGTGTCCGGCATCCCGAAGCCATTGAAGAATATCCCCACGAGGAAGAGGTATTCGAGCGGATTGATCGTGGAGGCGGCGTGGGTGTAATGCCACCATTCATAGGTAAAGCCCGAGAGGCGCGTGGTCACGCGCTTCGTGGGCTCTCCAAGCAGGGCCTGCACTTGCTCCTTGGTGGTCTCGCCGACCTTGATCTGGGCGAGCAAGGTCTGGTCGCTCAATTTCTCATTGCCAAAGGCGGCGCAGCCCGCGAGCGCGGCCATTAGCAGCAGACTGGGAAGCACCTTTCCCATAGGCCGGCATTCTATCATTTCCATCGTATTCTGTCTGTGCTAGAAGAGTGGGGGGCGGCAGGCATGAATTTCAAGCAAGGAGACAACCCATGGTGACCATGAGATTCATCCTTGGGGCACTGCTCATTGCGGGACTCGCGGCGGGCAGTTCGGCCAAGGAGCCGGAGTCGGGCGGCACAACCCAGGGCTTGGCCAAGGCGACATTCGCGGGCGGCTGCTTCTGGTGCATGGAGGAAGCGTTGGACAAGGTCGAAGGAGTGGTGTCCACCACCTCGGGATACACCGGCGGCCAGAAGACCAACCCGACGTACGAGGACGTGTCTGCCGGGACCACCGGGCACGCCGAGTCGGTGGAGGTCCTGTACGATCCCGCCAAGGTCGGCTATGCCAGGTTGCTGGAGGTCTTCTGGCATAACATTGATCCGACCACGCCGGCCCGGCAGTTCTGCGACAAAGGTACGCAGTATCGCTCAGCGATTTTCTACCACGACGAGACCCAGAAACGGTTAGCGGAGGAAGCCAAGAAAGCCCTTGAGACATCGAAGCCGTTCAAGGAAGCGATTGTCACCGAGATCGTGCCGGCCTCGGAGTTCTATCCCGCCGAGGATTACCACCAAAACTTCTATCAGAAGAACCCCATTCGCTATAAGTTTTACAAGTACAACTGCGGGAGGGCACAGCGGCTAGAAGAGATCTGGGGGCGCACGGCGCGATGAATCACCCGTTCCGAAACGGGTACCCGAGCGCCATCCACCCGCCAGGCGGGTACCCGGTGCGTGCCGGCGAGTCGGTGAGCCGGCCGGGGTTTACCGGTTCGGGGGACACACGGGCGGGGAGGACGTGACGGAGAACATTTGCCTGAGGACGCTCCAGCGCTCCATCTCTTGGGTCGTGAGGTCATGCATGCCGGTCGTCGCGTCCTGCTTCAAGCTCAGCCGCATCCATTCATCGTACAGCGCGCACTGCTCAGGCGACGCCATTGGGCGCTCGGCCTTCTCCTCAATGATGATGGTGGTCGCTGGAGGCGGGGAAGGCTGGGCTGGCGCCGACGGGGGCGGCTCCGGCGCGCTGAGACCGGGGGCTTCCGGGATGGTGCTGAACGAACCGTGTGTCTCATGAAAGGGCTTGCACCCTTCACGGGGCTCGTCCGAAAAGACGTTCCCCGGACAGACCCAAACCGCCGCCGCGAATACCATCGCATCAAGCATGACTGCCTCCTGGTTGACCCGCTGGGCTGGCGCCGAGAGTGCGGATCAACGGGCCGTGGGCCGGCGAGAGGGTCCATGATACCGCTCTTCCCCGTCGCAATCCAGCCACACGTCCTGTCGCGTAATTGGCAAGCTTCTTGCTCAGGCTGTCGGCGGGAGCCGGTGAGCGCAGCAGCGAACCGGCCGACCTCAGCTTTCGCGGTCCAAGATCTCGCGGACCTTGATTGCCAACTCGTCCATCGAGAAGGGCTTATGGAAAAACGGGGTGGTGGGCTTCAACGTACTGTTCAGAATGATGGTATTGTCCACGATCCCGGACATGACGATCACCCGAACCTCAGGCCGCATGTCCATGAATTGTCGCGCCAACTCCAGGCCATTCATGCCGGGCATCACGACGTCCGTCACCAGGAGCTCGATGCGGCCGTCGTGACGACGGCTCACATCGAGCGCTTCCTCGCCGCTTGACGCTTCCAAGATGTGGTATCCGTACGATTGCAAACTGAGGGCCACGACGTGGCGGACCGTCGGGTCATCGTCCACGACTAAAATTGTCTCGTCCCGAGAATTCGTTGCCGAGTTTTGTCGAATTGTCATAGACCACCGTAGTGTACTCCATGTCATCTCGTTTTTTCAGCAGCGAGTCGGAATGACTTTCTCCTGACCGCGACTGGTCATTGTGAGTGGCACACCGGTTCCCAACGCGCCATCACAGTGTTTCGCGACTGACCGCTCCGATTCCGGAAGACTGGCCTGCTTCTGAGCGCTCACCCGCGATCAAAGCGGCTACCGGCAAGCGTTCGTCAGGAGCCGATCGCGAATCCTTGCGACTCATCGCATGAGGACCAACTCGGCCGCTTCGGACTCGTGCATTTTTGTCCACAAAAAGTGTGGAAGAACTGTGTACAACCTTGTGAATGAACTCCGGGTGGGAGAGCGCTCTGGCGCGTCAGAGCAAACTGCTCAATTTTTAGGCTGAGAAAATTCCTCAATTCCAAGGACTTGAGAGGTCTTGTGAGGCTGATCGGTCCACATCCAAGGTATGGGGGTTCGGGAGGGACTGAGGCAGGGAAACTTACGGGCGGCGTCGCTTCAAATAGACCATCTGGAGCCCGACGATGGTCTTCGCGTCGCGGATGGTGCCATCCCGGATCAGCGCGATGGTTTTCTCGAGCGGGATTTCGAGCAGTTCCAGGACTTCGTCATCGCCGAGGTTCTGGGTCCCGGGAGTCAGCCCGGTCCCGATGTACATATGAATCACCTCGTCTGTAAACCCCGGCGTGGTGAAGAAACTGATCAGCAGTTCCAGCGAGGAGGCACGATAGCCGATCTCTTCTTCCAGCTCACGGGCGGCGCAGTCCCGGGGATCCTCTCCGGGACGGAGCTTTCCAGCCGGAATCTCGTAGATATAGCCGCCGATCGCATGGCGGTATTGCCGGATCAACACGACGGTCCCGTCATCCTTGAGCGGCACCACCGCCGCCGCGCCCGGATGGTGAATCACCTCCAGCTCGGCCGTGGCGCCATTGGGTAACGTGACGGTCTCGACATTCAGCTCCACGATCCGGCCCTTGTAAATAACCACCCTCACGCCTCACGGTGTTTATTGCGCCGATAGAACGGCGGTTTGACCACTACTGCTGGAACCAGACGTCCGCGAATCTCCACGGCAATGGAGGAGCCGGCCGCCGAAACGGTCGGCGGCACGTAGCCCAGCCCGATTCCTTTTTGCAGGATCGGCGAGAGATTACCGCTGGTCACTTCCCCGATGGGCTGCCCCGGGGAGTCGGTCCCGGTGTTGTTCGGCAGAATCTTGAACCCGTGGCGCGGTACCGCTTTCTCCAAGAGCTCAAAAGCCACCAGGCAGCGCGTCACGCCCGTCTCGCGTTGCCGTGCCAATGCGTCGCGGCCGATGAACGGGCCCTTGTCGAAATCCACCACCCACTGCGCGCTGGCTTCCAGCGGCGTCGTCTCCTCACTGATGTCGTTCCCGTACAGCAGGTAGCCCATTTCCAGCCGGAGGAGGTCCCGTGCCCCGAGGCCAGCCGGCTTCAGTCCGGTCGCGTGACCTTTCGACAGCAGCAGGTCCCAGAGCCGGCCTGCATGCTCCGACGGCGCATACAGCTCATAGCCCAATTCGCCGGTATATCCCGTGCGAGAGACGAACGACCGGCTGCCGAACAGCGAGACGGCCACGCATTGTCGGGGTTCGAGGGCATCGAGCTCCGGCAGGCCGAGATGGCCGAGGATCGGCCGAGCGGCCGGGCCCTGCAGCGCCAGTTGCGCCACGTCCTCGGAGCGGTCCCGGATCGTGAGACGTTCGTCGTCCTTCTGCGCCTGCAGCCAGGCGACGATTTTCTCGCGATTCGAGGCATTGACGCACAGATAGAATTCATCGGGACCTACGCGGTAGACGAAGATATCGTCCTTGATGCCGCCCTGGGGATTGCACGCCATGGAATAGTGCGATTCCCCCACGGCAAGCTTGGCCACGTTATTGGTCGTCACGCGCTGGAGAAACGGGAGCGCGCCTTCCCCCTGCACCAGCACCCGCCCCATGTGGCTGACATCGAAGAGGCCGGCAGCCTGCCGGACGGTGTGATATTCGTCCACCACGCCCGAGTACTGGATCGGCATCTCCCAGCCGGCAAAGTCGACGAGTTTGGCCCCGAGCGCCGCGTGTGCCTCGAACAAGGGGGTTCGCTTCAGAATGGGGTTGGTAGGAGGGCTGAGACTCAAGGATTCGCTATATCTGGAAGGGTATCGGCTACCGGAGACCGAGCAACTCGACCTCAAAGGTGAGCGTCGCATTCGGAGG
>CAYZKG010000114.1:374-9071 GCA_964478915.1 uncultured Nitrospira sp. | reverse complement strand
GGGCCCCTGAACCAGTGGCTCACGGAACGGGGGCGGACGCCGCCGTGGCTGATGACGAGGGAAGAATGTCATGCCTATTGGCAGACGCTGACCAACGAGGACCCGCGGGTGGACAACCGACCCGAAGCCTACGCAGCCTCCCCACACCGCCTCGGCCGGTTCCTGCGCGAGTTTTGGAGCCCTGAGGTGCGGCGAACCGACCGGATCATGGAACTCGGGTGCAACAGCGGGGAGCACCTGCACGCCCTGCAGGCGCTTGGCTACACAAATCTGGCGGGGATCGAGATCAACCCGCACGCCATTGAGCACCTGCGGCGGACCTTCCCGGAGGTGGCCCAGCGCGCCGCGATCTCGTGCGGGAGCGTGGAGACGCTGCTCCCGGCCGCCGCGACGGGCAGCCGGGATGTCCTCTTGACCGTGGCCGTGCTGATGCACGTCCATCCGACCAGCGCCCGGGTGTTTCAGGAGATGGTGCGGGTGGCCCGGAAGTACCTCTGTGTCATCGAGACCGAAGCGGCGCATTGCAGCTACGTGTTTGCCAGGAACTACCGGCGGGTCTTTGAACGCCTGGGCTGCACGCAGGTGCGGTCGCTCGTCCTGACCAAGTCGTCTCATCCAGCGCTCGACAGCCGGTATTACGGGTGCACGGCGCGGCTCTTTCGAGCGCCTCGAGAGGGGCCGCGAGCGCCATGAAGTCGGTTCCGGCGCGTGAGCCAGTGGTGTACCAGAAGCACGATAGCTTCGCGGCACTCCGCCACCAGCGGCCGCCGGCGGAGGATGCGCTGGGGCGCATCCGACGGATCCGAGAACGGTTGGCCGCAGCGGGCTTATCCGCGGAGGCCGCGGTGCTGGTGCGCACCGCCTGTGATGAGCTGCTCGGCCGGCGGCCGGCCAGCGAGGTGGGGCCGCCGTTTGCGCTCCAGAGCTATGTGGTTGAGGAAATCGGTCGGCTCTCCGACGAGCAACTGCCGCGATACCTCTGGTACCGCTACCGGTATGAGGTCTACCCGCAGCGCAAACGCTTGGACGAGTTCCCGCCGTGCCTACAGATCGAACCGGCGTCCTCCTGCAACTACCGGTGCGTGTTCTGCTACCAGACGGACCGCACGTTCACCAGGCGCACGAGCGGCCACATGGGGATGATGTCCCTGGACCTCTTCAAGCGGCTGATCGACCAGGCGGAGGGCCGGTGCGAGGCGGTAACCTTGGCCTCACGCGGGGAACCGTTCCTCTGCCCGGACATGGCGGCCATGATGGCCTACGCGCGCGGGAAGTTCCTGGCGCTGAAGATCAACACCAATGCGTCGCGCTTGACCGAGGCGCACTGCCACGCGATCCTGCAGGCGGATGTGAACACGGTGGTGTTCTCCGTGGACGCGGCCTCCGAGCCCGCGTACAGCCGCCTCCGGGTTGGGGGCAGCCTCGAGTGCGTGCGGGAGAACATCGAGCGCTTCCGCGACATCCGCGCCGCGTCCTATCCGCACGCCCGGACGATCACCCGGGTCAGCGGCGTGAAGGTCCCAGGCACGCCGGACGTCGGGGAGATGGCCGCGTACTGGGGGGAGCTCGTGGACCAGGTGGCGTTCGTGACGTACAACCCGTGGGAGAATACCTACGCGCGGCCGGTCAACGATATTGCCACCCCGTGTTCTGACCTCTGGCGCCGCATGTTCATGTGGTGGGATGGGACCGCGAATCCGTGTGACGTGGATTACAAATCCACCCTTGCCGTGGGGAGCGCATGCGACCGCAGCCTGAGCAACCTCTGGCGGTCGGACGCGTACGAGCGACTGCGCCAACAGCATCTGACGAATCAGCGGTCACACTGCAGCCCGTGCAATCGCTGCACGGTCGTCTGACCATGGTCATCGCGCTCGCATTGGGCCGTGAAGGAAGCGTGGGGTTCCCCGGGAAGAATACGCACCCTGTCTTGGGACGGCCGCTGATGGCCTATCCGCTCCTGGCGGCTCAGCACGCCCAAGGGGTCGATGAGATCTATGTCTCGACAGACTCGGATCGGATCAAGGCGATTGCGCGCGACTATGGGGCCTCGATCATCGAGCGGCCGCCGGAGCTGGCCACCAAGACGGCGCTGGGTGAGGATGCGTATGCGCATGGGTTTCGCTATCTGCGCGACACGCTGAAGAAGCCTGTCGAGTTGATGGCGCTGCTCTTCTGCAACGGACCGACGATTCTGGCCGAGACAATTGACCAAGGCATCGAGCTGCTGCGCCATGATCCGGCGCTGGACTCGGCCGTGACCGTCTCCTCCTACAACATGTGGAGTCCGCTGCGGGCTCGGAAGGTTGGACCGGATGGACTCCTGCGCCCGTTCGTGCCGTTCGAAACCTTTGGCGATCCTGCGACGCTTAACTGTGACCGAGACTCGCAAGGGGACGTCTACTTTGCGGACATGTCGGTCTCGATCGTGCGTCCGCGGTGTCTGGAGGACTTGCGCAACGGCCTCTTGCCGCAGCGATGGATGGGACGTCGCATCGCGCCGCTGAAGCAGTGGGGCGGCTGCGACGTCGACTTCATCTGGCAGGTGCCCCAGGTGGAATACTGGTTGCAGGCGCACGGCTTCTCGGAGACACAGACACCCTACGGAAACCTGCCGCGAAGGCACGCCTCATGTTCAACGGCCTGAAGGGCAAGCGGGTGCTCATTACCGGCGCGAGCGGCGGAATAGGAACCTCCATGGTGCGGCTCTTTGCCGCGGAGGGCGCGCGCATCGGGATTCACTACTGCAGGAACGAACGACAGGCACGCGCTCTGCATTGTGAGGTGACGCGACGCGACGGCGAGGCGGTGGAGTTCCACGGCGACCTGCTGGATCCTCAGGAGTGCCTCAGGCTGATGGAGGCGTTCGTCAAACAGTTTCGCGGCATTGACGTGTTGATTAATAACGCAGGGGCGGTTTTCGGTCCGCGCCATTTTTTGGAATTAGCCGAGACGTCCTGGGATCGGACCTTGGCCCTGAACGCGCGAGCGCCCTTTCTGCTCGCGCGCGAGGCGTTCCGGCACATGAGGCGGCGGGGCGGCAAGATCATCAACATCAGTTCCATCGGGGTGAAGTACGGCGGCTCGCCGCAGACGCTGCATTACGCCGCAGCCAAGGCCGCCATGGAAGCGCTGACTCGGGGGATGGCCAGGGCCGGCGCCCCGTATCGCATCCTGGTCAACACGATCCGTGCCGGCTTCATCAAGACTCCCTTCCATGACACGATGGGCAGGACCAATGTGTCGCAGCGCATCCAGCTCATCCCGCTGAAACGGGCCGGGCAGCCCATAGACGTGGCACAGCTGGCGCTCTTTCTGGTGTCTGAGGCGGGCGATTACATGACGGGGGAGGTCTTCACCGTAAGCGGAGGGGATTGACATGGGGATGCCTGTCACCACGATGAAGGTGGTCGTTGTTGGAGGCTCAGGGTTCCTGGGCAGCCATGTGGCTGATGTGCTGGCTGAGCGGGGGCATGAGGTGACCATCTTTGATCGGCAGCCCTCGCCGTACCTGCGGCCCGGCCAGGGGATGGTCGTCGGGGACCTCCTCGATGAGGCCGCGGTCCGGCGTGCCGTGACCGGCGGCGAGGTCGTCTACCACTTCGCCGGGATCACGGACATGAACGAGGCCAGCCAGCGGCCGGTGGACACCGTCCGGCACAACGTCCTGGGCACCACGATCCTCCTGGAGGCGTGCCGGCAGGCCGGGGTCCGTCGGTTCATGTACGCCAGCACCGTGTACGTCCACAGTCTTGCGGGTGGGTTCTACCGGTGCAGTAAGCAGGCGGCGGAGCTCTACATCGAGGCCTTCCAGCGGGCCTACGGCTTGCCCTACACCATCCTGCGCTACGGCAGCCTCTACGGCCCTCGGGCGAATGAGACCAATGCCGTCCACCGGTACCTCGCCCAGGCGCTCCGCGAGGGGCGGATCGACTGCCTCGGCACCGGCGAGGAGGTGCGGGAGTACATCCACGTGGAGGATGCGGCGCGCAACAGCGTTGAAGCGCTCGCCCCAGAGTTCGAGCACCAGTACGTCGTCCTCACCGGCCACCAGCCCATGAACGTCAAGGCGCTCCTGGAGATGATCCAAGAGATCCTCAATAAGAAGCTCACCATCACCTTCCAGGGGCCGGATGAATTGGTCCACTACCGCCAGACGCCGTACAACTTCCAGCCGAAGATCGGCAGGAAGCTCATCGGCACGTACTCCCTCGACCTCGGACAGGGGCTGCTGGCCTGCCTCGAGGAGATCCACGAGCGCGAACGGGCCAACGCGGCGATCGCCGAGGAGCTGCGATGATGTGGAGCCTGGACGAAACGGTCACGTTCCATTGATGCTGCGAGCGCTCATCTTCGATTTTGACGATGTCCTGGTGGAGTCTGCGGGCATCAAGACGAGCGCCGTGGCGCGGCTCTTCGCGGCCGAAGGTCCGGCGGTCGTGCAGCAGATCCTCGCCTACCACCGGGCGCATGGCGGTGTCGCGCGGTTTGAGAAGTTCCGGACGATCTACCGGGACCTCCTGCGGCGCCCGCTTGATGAGGAGACCTTCGAGCGGCTCTGTGACCAGTTCGCCGACCTCATCGTCGAAGCGATCATCGCCGCCCCGTGGGTGGAGGGCGCCGAGACGTTCCTGCGCGCCCATCGAGGCCGGTACCGCTTCTTCGTCGTGTCGGGGACTCCGGAGGAGGAGCTGAACACCATCATCCAGCGTCGTCAGATGGCGCACTACTTCGATGACGTCCGCGGTTCCCCCACCCCAAAGGAGGTCTTGCTCCGCCAGGTGCTGGCGCGCCACCGCCTCCAGCCCCCGGAGGCGCTGTTCATCGGTGATGCGCAGACCGATTGGTTCGCCGCCCAGCGGGTGGGCATTCCGTTCATCTGGCGGCAGGGTTCTGAGACGCCGCTGTTGAGCGGATATGCCGGACCTTGCATCCGGTCGCTCACGGAACTCGAGGCCTGCCTGATGGCAGGAGTGTGAGTGATGGATCTGCTCATTGAAGCCCTCACCACGCGCTCCATGTGGCCCCGCGAGGCGTTCATCGGGACCCTCCGGACTGACGGCCGGCCCTTCGCCTACCTGTGCCTCACCCCCCATGCGCGGCTGGCCGGGACCGAGGCCGAGCTCCTCGGCCCGCAGGGCCGCCTGATTGACCCGGAGGCGTTTCGGGCCGAGGCGGCGGAGCGGCTCAAGACGGATTACCCCGACTTCATGCTCCGATTCGCCGTGGAGTCCGGGCTGACCGAGCTGTATCGCTGGCAGAGCTCGATCAGTTGGTGGTGGTTCACCGGCTTCTCGGAGAACGGCGAGCTCCGCGTTCCGATGATCCCGCAGCTCTACTGGCTGCTGGTCATCGCCGCGGTGCTCCGCACGCATCCGGCCACGCGCATCTGCTTCGCCACGGACGACCCCGCGCTCGCCGAGTCGTTGCGTGAGCTGGTGCGCTCACGCGGCCTCGAGGTGGACGAATTCCAGGTCGCTCCGGACGGGCCACCCATCCGGCCGCTCTCATGGCGCACGCTCCTGTCTTGCCGGCTGCGCCATGGCGCCGTCCAATGGGTGAACTGGCTGATCCTGCGCGCCGTTGGCCTGCGGCGCACCGCGCGGGAACTGGCCGCGCACCCGGCGGAGCGGGTGATCTTTTATAGCCGGTTCCCAGTGCTCTGGCAGCTTGGCGAACGATGGCGCGCTCATACGTATGGACGGCTGCCTGAATCTGTGAAGGCGCGCGGCTACGCGATCGTTCATGCCTCGGTGTTGTCGCTCGGACCGCGTGGGTTGTTGCAGGAGCTGCGCCGCGTGCGCCAAACACGAGCCCACGGCGTTGTCCTGCTCGAATCGCTCTGGTCGCTCCAGGATGCGCTTCGGGTTGCGCTCACGGTTGGCCCCGTGAAGCGGTATTTCACCTGGCGAGAGCAGCAGGCGCAGCGGCCGATCCGCTTTCACGGCATTGACCTTCGGCCCATGCTCCTGCGCGACCTGGACCGCGAGATGGTCTCCGGCGAATTCGCGATGGACCTTGGCATCGTTCTGGGCATGCGACGGCTCGTGCGGGAACTTGGCAAGATCCGCTGCGTGTTCCATACCTTCGAGCATCAGCCGATGGAGCGGGCGCTGTGGTTCGGCGTCAAGGCGGCCCGCTCCCATCTTCCCATCGTGGGGCTGCAGGCCAGCATCTTCACCTCCAACCATCTCGGTTGGCTCTTTCCGTCGCCGGAGGCCCGCGAGCGCCTCGTGACCCACGAACGCATTTCCTCCTACCCCCTGCCTGATGTCTTGGCAACGTATGGGGCCAATGCCCAAGAGGCCTGGCGCGTGCGGATGGATCCTCAGCAGGTCGTTCTCGTTGGGCCTGTCCGCTACCCGGACCTGCGCCTCGACGGCGCCGCCCCGGACGCTGGAGCGGCGTTTGCCCAGCGCCACGGCCTGCAGGCGGACGCCGAATACGTCCTGGTCGCCGGCACGAGCGTTCGGGAGGAAACCCACACCCTCTTAGAGGAAGCGCTGCGCCTCGCCCGGGAGGATCTCCGCGTCTTCCTGCTCATCAAGTTCCACTACCACTGCCGGCTCACGAAGGAGCTGGAGGCTATGGCCCGCCAAGCGGGTGTCAGCCGCTACCGCGTATTCGACTCAGATGTGCATGAGCTGATCCGCGCCTCCTGCGCGGTGCTCACCGGCGTCTCCTCCACCAGCTTTGAAGCCATCGTCCTGGACACCATGCCGCTGGTGTATCTCTCGCCGGGAAGCTTCGGGCCGAACCGCATGCTGGATATTCCAGAGGCCTTCTTCTTTTGGACCCGCTACGACCAACTCCTTGCCGCGTTTCGGGAATGTCTCTCCAAGGGGCCGGAGTACCAGCGCCGCACGCGCCATTGGCCGAATGCGATTGAGCAGATGTTTTATCGGCTCGACGGGCAGGCCGATGCGCGGCTGTGCAAGTTCCTCCAGGCCCGTCAGATTGTGTGAGGCGGCGGGAATGCGCGAACTGCGGACCTATGCGGGTTGGCTGCTTCGGCAGGGGCCACGGGTCCAGCTCGTCGCGGGCCTGGCGGCGGCGCGCGCGCTGGCCCACAGCGCGAGGATCCGGCTGAAACGGCTCCACCCCGCAGTAGGAGCCCCGGACTTGTCCGGGGGTGCGGGATGTCGCCCCGCATGGGGCGTGGTGGGGGGAGCCGCGGGCTTGCCCGCGGGGCTCCACCGGACCGTTGCGCCTCGCGTGGAGCCCAAGGTCCGCGTCCCGCACGTCACGTCCTGGTCTCCTCCGGCGTATTTCTTTTCGCCTGAGGACGCGGCCCCCCTGGCCTCCTGCGCCCGGCAGCGCTGCCTCGCGGAGGTGGAGGATCTTGTGAAACGTGCCGACCAGATCCACGGCGGGACGCTGCCGCTGGCTCCCGGGGTCACGCGCGAGTGGTCCGGCAGCGTGGATTGGCATCGAGGGTTTACGGATGAGGAGCATGCCTTTGCGCTCAACCGGTTCGCCTACGCCCCGCTCCTTGCGAAGGCGGCCTTGTACACCGGCGACCGCGCGTACCTCGAGATCCTGATGCGCCTCCTGGAAGACTGGGGGCGCCGCAATCCCGTCGGGCATCCGATGACATGGGAGAGTTATTCGGTGTCGGAGCGGATCTGTCATTGGACGCAGACCGCCTACCTGCTGCGGTCGCTCGGCACGGAGGAAGCCTTTCTGAGCGGGTGGTTGCTGCCGCAGCTTGAGTCCCACACCGCGTATCTCGCGACCCATCTCGAAACGGCGTTGCGCCATAACCACGTGGTGAACAACGCCCGCGCGCTCTTCATCGCCGGCACCTGTTTCCCCGAATTGCCCAGCGCCGCCAAGGCGCGGGCCATCGGCTGGGAGCTGCTGTGCGAGGAGCTGGTGCGTCAGACGCATCCCGACGGGCTGTTTCGCGAGCAGTCCAGCCACTATCACTTCCTGATGACACGGATCTGGACTGAAACCGTCTCGCTGGCTCGGCAGCACCAGGTGCCGGTGCCGGAAGCGGTGAGCCATCGCCTGGAGCGCATGCACGAGGCCGCCTGCGCCATGGTGCGTCCGGACGGGACGATCCCATTCCTCGGCGACATCTGTCCTCCCGGTTTCGAGAGTCGTCAGCTCATCGGCATCTTGGCGGTTGGGGCGGTGCTGTTCCGGCGGCCGGAGTTCAAGCGGCCGGAAGCATTCCATGAGCCGTCGGTGTGGTGGCTTGGCACGGAGGGGTTGGCGGCGTATGAGGCGCTGCCCATAGGAGACCCGAATGAGACAGCCGCCGCGTTTCCTTCCGGAGGACTCGGATGTCTGGCACGGGGCAGAGAGGCGCCGATCCACGTGACCGTGCATTGTGACCCGATCGGCGAGGTGAGCTTCCACGGGCATGCGGATCCGTTAGGAATAACGGTGTGGCGTGACGGGCGCGAGATTGTGATGGATGCCGGCAACGCCTCGTACGTCCGCGATGCGCGACGGGCGTACTTCACGTCGGCCCTAGCCCACAGCACGCTGACCGTTGACGGGCTGCCGCCGTGGGTCATGCTGCCGATCCGCCGGTGGTGCCACCCGGCCTATGTCGCGGCGGCAGGCCGGCTGCGCGCCGAGGCTGAGTCCGACGGCACGCTCATCGCTGAAGCCTCGCACACCGGCTACCATCGCCTCGCCGATTCGGTCACGCTCACCCGATGCGTGAGGCTCCTTGAAGACCGG
>CAYZKG010000114.1:0-364 GCA_964478915.1 uncultured Nitrospira sp. | reverse complement strand
TGGTCGTGGTGGACCGCCTCGACGGTCGGGGGGTTCACCGGGCTGAGCTGCGGTTCCATCTCGGTCCAGGGCGGGCGGTCCGTGACGGGGACCGGGTCACCCTGTTTGACGAGGACAGCGAGACGCTCGCCGTCCTGCGGCCGATGAGCCGTGCGACACTCAACATGGATCTCATCGAGGGGGAGGTTGCCGTCGGCTACGGGCTGACCCGCCCCAGCCAGGTGGTGCGCATCCGACTTTGCGAGCGGCTGCCACTGGTCATCGAAACGTCCATCGAGCTTCCTCTCCACGCGGCCCGCCAGCCGCTTCAACCCCGCCATTGCGCCACGGCCTTCGGCCGTGGGCGGCATGGTAGTGCTGATAC
>CAYZKG010000113.1:0-9104 GCA_964478915.1 uncultured Nitrospira sp. | reverse complement strand
TCTCCACCCTATCTCTTGTAAGGACCCCCTTGACCGACGCCACGAAGACACCCGCCCATGCGGACCGCGACCTGATCATCGAGGGGGCCCGGCAGAACAACCTCAAGAACCTGACGTTGCGGATCCCGCACAACGCCGTCACGGTGATCACCGGCGTGTCCGGGTCCGGCAAGTCTTCGCTGGCGTTCGACACGCTGTTTGCCGAAGGACAATGGCGTTACGTCGAATCGTTGTCCACTTATGTTCGAATCCTGCTCAAGCGGCTCGACAGGCCGGATGTGGACCGGCTGGTCAATATCCGGCCGGCGATTGCCATCGAGCAAAAGAACCCTGTCCGCACCGCTCGCTCGACCGTGGCCACGGCTACCGAGATCGCCGATCTGCTCCGATTGCTGTACGCCAAAGTCGGCCGCCCTGTCTGCCCCGAATGCCGGCTGGAGGCCAGGGCCCACGCTCCGACCGATGTGGCCGAGGATCTGCTGGCCCGCTTCCCGGACGGCCGCGCCATGCTGCTCTTTCCGCTGTCAACTCGCGGGCCGTCCGATGATCAAGGCCTGATCCGGTCACTGCTGACCCGAGGGTTTGTGCGGCTGAAGTCGGGAGACCGCCTGATAGACCTCCAGCACCTCTCCCCCCGTGGGGGTGGGGGAGAGGGCTGGGGTGAGGGGGAGTCCGATCTCCATGTGCTGCTGGATCGGCTGGTCCTTCGTCCCGACAATCGCACCAGACTCGTCGAGGCGGTGGAGACCGCCTATCGGGAGGGCGACGGCTTCTGCCGTGTGGAGATCGCCGGCCAGAACCCTCGGACCTACAGTTCACGGGTCCGCTGCCCGCATTGCGGACGGACTTTCGATCCGTTGCGGCCGGTGAGGTTCTCTTTCAACCATCCCCTTGGCGCCTGCCCTGACTGTACCGGATTCGGAAATATCCTGAAATACAATGAGGACCTGGTCGTGCCGGACCGGACCCGATCGTTGGCCGACGGGGCGGTCGAGCCGTGGACCAAACCCGGCACGGACTGGTGGCAGCGCCAGATGCTCCTGGCGATGAAGCGGCGACGGATCAGTCTTACCACACCGTACACCAGACTCACGGACAGCCAACGCGCCCTGCTCTGGAAGGGAGACCAGGACTTCGACGGCATCGATGACTTCTTCCAGTATCTGGAACGCAAGCGGTACAAGCTGCACGTGCGCGTGTTCTTGAGCCGGTATCGCAGCCCGTTCCCCTGCCCGACCTGCGGCGGCTCCCGGCTGAGGCCCGAAGCGCGACAGGTCCTGGTGTCCGGCCGTGATATCCATCAGGTTTCGGAACTCACGATCCGGGAAGCCGCCGACTGGTTCGAGTCGCTGCGGCTGTCGCCATTCGAGGCCCTCGTGGCCCAGGACATCCTTCGTCAGCTCAAGCTGAAATTCGGCTTCCTGGTGCGCGTCGGCCTCGGCTATCTGACGCTCTCCCGGCAGACCCGCACCCTCTCGGGAGGCGAGGCCCAACGCATCGCGCTGGCCAACCAGCTCGGCGCAAAACTGGTCGGGACCCTGTACGTGCTGGACGAGCCCACCATCGGCCTGCACCCGCGCGACACCTCAACCCTCGCGGGCATCCTGTGCGAGCTCGCTCAAGCGGGAAACACCGTCGTGGTGGTGGAGCACGATCGCCAGATGATCCTGGCGGCCGACCATGTCGTGGAGATGGGACCATGGTCCGGCGAAAAAGGAGGCGAGGTGGTCTGCGCCGCCCCTCGGAGCCGGTTCCTCGCCGACAGCCGGTCGCTCACCGCCCGATACCTGCGAGGCGACGAGACCATTCCGGTGCCGCGAAGCCGCCGTCCCGGGAACGGCAAGTCCCTGATCATCGCCGAAGCCAGCGAGCACAATCTGAAACAGGTCACGGTGCGATTCCCGTTGCATATGCTGATCTGCGTAACGGGCGTCTCCGGCTCCGGAAAGAGCACGCTTGTTCAGGACACGCTGTACCGGGCGGTAGCCCGCGCGTTTCGCGTTGAATCCCTCCCCATGGGCCGCTTCCGGGCGGTCAAGGGGCTCGAGCACCTCGGCGGCGTCCGATTGATCGATCAGCAGCCCATCGGCCGGACGCCGCGGTCCAACCCCATCACCTATCTCAAAGGATTTGATGAGATCCGCAGAATCTTTGCGGCTGCCCCCGAGGCCAGACAGCAACGGCTGGCATCCGGCTCTTTCTCGTTCAACACGACCGGAGGCCGCTGCGAGCAGTGCCAGGGGAATGGCTATCAGAAACTGGACATGCATTTCTTCGAGGACCTCTACGCCCTGTGTGAAGCGTGTAGCGGCCGGCGTTTCGGCCCGGCCGTCCTGGCCGTCCGGTTTCGGGGAAAGACCATCCATGACGTGCTGAACATGACGGTCACCGAGGCTCAGTCGGTTTTCTCGGACCATCCCGGGCTCAGCCAGAAGTTCAGGCTCTTGTCCTCGATCGGCCTCGGGTACCTCAGGCTCGGACAACCTGCGACAACCCTCTCGGGCGGGGAAGCCCAGCGGTTGAAGATCGCGGCGGAACTCCACGGGCGGACGCCGCAGAACATGCTCTACGTGCTTGATGAGCCCACCACGGGGCTCCATTTCGACGACATCAAGAAGCTCCTGGCGGTGCTGGCCCGGCTGGTCGACAGCGGCAATACGGTGGTGGTCGTCGAGCACAATCTGGACGTGATCAAAACGGCGGACTGGATCATCGACCTCGGACCGGAAGGCGGCAACGCGGGGGGCCGGATCGTGGCGGAGGGACGGCCCGAGCAGGTGGTACACACACCGGAGTCGCACACGGGACGGTTCTTAAAGGCGGTGCTGAACGATGAGTGATGAATGGGCCGCTACCTTTTTGCGGCCTGGGACGGGGCACCCATTGCAGCACAGAGCAATGGGTCCCGGGCATGTGGGATGGGTTGGCGAGGTCCACGACGCGACGAATAAGGAGCGTCACGTTTGTGGACGCCCGCGAGACGGTGAGCGGGCTGTGTCTGCGCTCGATGGTCGGTGCGGGGCACCCATTGCAGTCCCGGAGCAATGGGTCCCAACGAGCCAAAACTAGTTGAGATGGGGATCGGGGGGCATCTCGGCGTAGAGCTCGTAGGCGCCGCCGAGAGACCGTAAAATCTCGGGCCAGACCTGCGGCGGGTCCTTCTCAAACACGACGGACGGGTCTGCGGGCAAGGTGATCCAGGATCCAGTCTGCATTTCCTGCTCCAATTGCCCCGGTCCCCAGCCGGAGTAGCCGATGTAGGCGCGGAACGCTTCCTGTTCGCGAGGCATGATGAGGATCCGTTCCAACGCCCGCATGTCGCCCCCGAGATAGACCCCATCAAAGACATGATGGGTCTCACTCGGTTCCTGCGCGAGCCGATACAGGATCAACACGTGATTGGGCTGGACTGGTCCCCCGACGAAGAGAACATGGCGCTGGCCTTCCAAGACGGGGACTTGAGGGAGAGCTTCGGACAGGAGCAACTCGGTCGGTCGATTCACGACGACACCGAGCGCTCCCTCTGGACCATGCTCACAGAGCAGGACGACGGTCTGCCGAAAATTCGGGTCGCGCAGAGCCGGACTCGCGACCAAAAAGATACCTTTATCGAGCGAGGGCTGCATACAGTCGCCTATCGGGCATATCTTATAACCCGGAAAATCCGGTAATCAAGCGGACAGATTGCCAGCTTGTCAGCGGCTCGACCGCCCCTCGACCAGCTCGGCCTTCGACGAGCTCAGTCGAGTCGGGCCCTGAGCCTGTCGAACGGGAGCTCGCCGAAGTCCTGCCAGCCTCTTCTGAAAGATCGAGACTACTAGAGTTCGTAGAGATGCCTCGGACGGTCGCCCAGGACGTCGTTGTAAGGATTGAGGGATTTCCTCCGCGCCACAGCCGGATCGATGTCAAGGATCATCAGCTCTTCATCGTACGCACCGGCGCGATGGAGGATCTTCCCTTGCGGAGAGACGATCTCGCTCTGGCCGATATAGGTCAGCCGCTCCTTGCCGCCTCGCTGTTCGGATCCGATCCGATTTGCGGTCACGCTGAAGACGTGGTTCTCGAGACACCGGGTCACCATCGCGTCAGGACAGTATGGGAGCACGAGGTTGGCGGGGTGGCAGAGGATGTCGGCGCCTCTCAAGGCCAGCGTCCGAGCCGATTCAGGGTAGAACCAGTCGAAGCAGATGAGAACGCCGACCCGGGCTTGGCCGATATCCCAGACGCGGAACCCTGTGTCGCCCGCTGAAAAATACAGCTTTTCTTCGAAAAAGAGATGTGCCTTGCGATAGACACCCAGATAGCCTTGAGGCCCCACCAACACCGCCGCGTTGTAACAACGATCGCCGGAGCGCTCAGCAAGCCCGGCGACGATGTGCATGGTTCGTGCCCGGGCCAGCTCGATCAGTCGAGAAGTTGTGGGGCCGTCCGGCACCGGTTCAGCGAGGGCTTCCACCTCCGCCTTCGAGACAAATTGGTAGCCGGTGGCGAAGAACTCGGGCAACACCATCAAGTCGCACTCGACCCCGGAGAGCCGCGTGCTGACCGTGTCGAGGTTGCGCTTGATCTCTCCGAACGCCGGCTCAAACTGAAAAAAACCAACTTTCATGGGAAACGGGGCGAGAGGGGGCACCCATTGGGCACCCGTTGCTCCGGAGCTGCAACGGGTACCCGCCAGAGCAATGGGTCCCGGCATGGGGCTATGGGAAAAAGAAAAGGGCAAGAGACAAAGGGCTCACATGATTCCCCTTGCCTCTTGCCCATAGCCCATCGCCAGAGTCTGTTATTTCACTTCGGACAGGTGCATCACCGCGCTGTCTGCGTGCTTGGTGGCGACGTCGGCATGACCGGCTTTGCCGTGATCAACGGCATCCTTCAGCGCTTTGACGCCCTCGTCCAGATGGGGGCTCTTCACCTCCTTCTGGGCCGCCTCCGCATGCTTCAACCCCTCCGAGGCATGCTTCACCAGCACATCGGCGTGCCCTTGCTTCCCATGCGCCACCGCTTCTTTCGCATGCTCGATCGCTTCGGCGACATGCTTGTTCCCGGCCGCCAGGACCGTTGGGGTGGTCACGGACAGCGTCAAAAAGGTCGCGATGACACCGAAGACTATTGCGAGTATAACCGGGGTTCTCATCGAGCTCCTCCTTTGTCTAGATGGTTAGCGTTCGCACGAGAGACCGAGGGCTCGGCCAGCCTAGCAGCACGATTTTCCAGTGTCAAGACGGGCGCGCCTCCTCATGGCCGATGATCTTGTGGAGAAGCTTCACGTCTTTCTCCACAGGAGCGGCGAAGTCCCGGCTCCATTCCCACCAGGAGCCAGGATAATTGCGGACTTTGGGGTACCCGGCGAGCTTCAGGATGAAATACAGCCATGCCGACCGTACCCCGCCCGTACAGTAACAGATCACCTCCTTGGTCTCGTCCGCGAGGTCCTTCTCGTGAAGACTGTCCCTGATCTGGTTGAGATCCTTCACGGTGGCGTCGGCGTTCAAAAAGCCGTTCCAGGGAACGCTGATCGCCGAGGGGATATGTCCGGGGCGCGGGATGCCCTGAACCTCCTTGCCGGCGTACTCCTCCAAGCTCCGTGCGTCCGCAATGATCGTATCCGGATGCGGTTGCCTGACCAGCTTCTTGAGCTCATCCTTCACGACGATCAGGTCCGGATCAGGAGTTGCGCGGAAATTGCCGGGCTTGGGGGTCACGCTGCCGTGCTCGTACCGATGCTGTTCAGCCACCCACTTCACCCACCCGCCATCGAGGATCCGCAGCTTCTTGTGCCCCAGGTACTGCAGCATCCAGAACATCCGCCCTTCGTCGCCCCAGTTGTCGAATGGATTGGAATAGATCACGACGTCGCTGTCGTTCGAGATACCCAAGGCCCGGAGCTTGTGCTCGATCTGCGAAATGTCCGGATCGAGCAACCCCTTGACGACCGCCTGGGGATCGCTGTACTCGTGCCAGGTGGTATGGACTGCGCCGGGAATATGGCCGCCGAACAGATAGGCGGCCTTGCCTCGAACGTCGATGATGACGAGGCCCTCCCGCCCCAGGTTCCGCGCGAGCGTTTCGGTGTCGATCAGATAAGGGTGGGTCATGGGGGTTACCCCTGATTGTAGCAGACCGGGCGGAATTCCGGCTCGGGATCGACGAGACCGGCGGTCACTGTCCGGTCCAACGGAATCGTGCGCTCATAGACCGTAAACTCGTAAGGGTTATCTGCCGTCAGCTCGTACTTCTTCCGCAACATCTCGTGCTGCCCCTCGGTGAGGATATGGTACCGGACCTGCGCCTTGAGGGCCACCCCGGAGAGATCGGGGGGCAGCCGGTAGGTGAAGGTGTACTCCCTGCTGGCCAGCGGAAGCAATCGATTGTCGTACACCTCCAGGATCACCGGCTGCCACAGAATCCACCGCCCCATGGTGTCGCTCTTCCGGTCAAGGACGCGACCCTGCCGATCCTGCACCAGAAATTCGACCGTGAAATGGCGGTCCGGGTCGCCGGTGGGAAGTTTGTGCCCGGCTCCCGCATTCGTCAGCGTCAGGGTGACTGTCATGGTCTGTCCCGGCTTTGGATCGGGTGGCGCGGTCAGGACCTGCACCGCCACGGCGCGTTTGACCATCTCAGGATCATGTCCCCCGAGCCACAGATGCCTGCGGCCCTGCCGGATCGGCCCCCCGTGTGCGACCGGCCGTTCCACTTCCGGCATGTGGCAACTCTGGCAGATCATGCCTTTTTCCTTCATAAAAAATTTGCCTTCGTACTCGGCGTATGTCCCGCAGGGCCCCACGTTGTAATACTGAAAGGGCCCGGACACCACATTGTGGCAGCGATAGCAGATTTCCGTCGTCCGAAAGGCCGGATCGAACCGGGTCGGATGGGGAGCCGCAGAATCGTCGAACGGGCCGAGGATGGCTCCGTCACGGACATGGCAGGCGGCGCAGGTGACCGCCTCTTTCTGATACTCAGCGTCGTAGTGGGGATTCGGCTCCAGCACGGCTTTCTCGACCCTGTTACGGGGAATTTCCTTGACCTGGCTCGGCTGCTGGTTTTCCAGCGGGCTGTGGCAGTTGAGACAGACCCAGACCTTGCCGTCTTTTTTCCAGTAGGCCTGAAAGAACGGGTCCAGGTAGGCCGCAGCGTGGATGCTGGTTTTCCATTCGTCATAGATCTCCTGGTGGCATGTCCCGCATGATTCAGCCCTCAGGCTGTCCAGCCCGGCCGGCACCTCCTGGTAGGGAATTGCCCGCGCATAGTCCGAGCGAAGCCCGAAGATGACCGTCGGCCTCAGCTCGCTGTAAAAGAGGTAGACCAGTACCGCACCAAGCACCACCAGGCCCAGAACGGCTTCGATCGAGATGCGGGTGACTCTCACCGTCAACTCTCCAGCAGGGAAATGAGATGCCGTTCAACCGACCGCGACAGAGCTTTGAGATGATATCCACCCTCGAGGCAGGAGAGCACGCGCCCGGCTGCATGCCGGTGAGCGATACCGCAGACCAATCGCGTCAGGCGGCCGTATCCCTCTTCTGTCAGGGCCATCCCGGCAAGCGGATCGTCACGATGCGCGTCGAAGCCAGCCGAGATTACCACAAATTCGGGCTTGAAGCGATCCGCCGCCGGCAGCAGCATCCGCTCGAAGATCTCGCAATACTCGGCGTCGCCCTGCCCCGGCTCCATCGGAACATTGAGTGTCAATCCTTTACCCTGCCCCGTCCCCCTCTCGGTCACTCCGCCGGTTCCCGGATAGTGAGGAAACTGGTGGGTGCTGAAAAAGAGCACGGTCGGGTCATCATAAAACGCGTGCTGCGTCCCGTTGCCGTGATGGACGTCCCAGTCCACGATCAGGACCCGCCGCACGCCATGTCGCTGCTGCACATACCTGGCGGCGATGGCCACGTTGTTGAAGAGACAGAAGCCCATCGCCCGGTTTGCTTCAGCATGGTGGCCGGGCGGACGCACCGCGCAGAAGGCGTGCTCGACCTCGCGGGCCATGATGGCATCGGCGGCAGCCAGCGCGCCGCCTGCCGCCAGGAAGGCCGCCTGCAGAGAGCCGGGCGACAGCGAGGTGTCCGGATCCAGGGAGGTGCGCCCGGTGACCGGGGCCCTCGCCTTCAGCTGCGCCACGTAGGCCGGTGTGTGGACCTGCGTAATCCATTCCTCGGACGCCGGCCGGGGTTCGATCCGGAAGAGCCGGTCCAGCAGCCCCGTGGTCTCCAGATGGCTCACGATGGCCCGCAGCCGCTCCGGCGACTCGGGGTGCCCGGGGCCCATGTCATGATTGAGGTAGTCAGGATGATAGACAAAGCCTGTCCGTCCCATACCCCTCCTGGCTCGTCACGATCGTGCAGGCTGTTCTGACCTTCCGTACTCGCCGGGACCCATTGCTCCGGGATTGCAATGGGTGCCCCACCGCGGGCATCGCGATTCCCTGCCCGCACGAAGGTCGAAGCCCACCGATCATATTTGGCTCCGACTGTCTCATGCGACGTGATTCACAGTGTGCCGCACTCAGGTCGCAGCCGAACGATCGTAGCATGGGGGAAATGCGCTAGACAATGCGGCGCAGGCGGTGATAGAGTGACACCCCTTCGTGAGGTCGCGCACCATGGCTAACCCTCGGATCGAGCCGCTCAAGAAAGTGTTGGCGATGGACCCCAACGACGAGGTGGCATGGTTTGGCTTGGGGAAAGCGTACATGGAAGATGGAAACCATGCCGAAGCGATCCAGGCTCTGGAAACCTGCCTTCGCGTGAAGCCGACCTACTCGGCCGCCTACTACGCGCTTGCCCAGAGCCTTCTGAAGACAGGACAGACCGAGCGCTGTCTCCAGGTTTGTCAAGAAGGGATCGAGGTCTCCACGAAGAACGGCGATGCGATGGTGACGAAAAACCTGGAGCAGCTCAGGCAGTCTCTTGGATAGAGTGTAGCAAGAACGAGCCCCCAGACAGCATTCGGCCTCGACACCGAGCCTTAAGACCCGGCCGCCTCACCGGCTCATCACCCATTGCGGGGCACCCATTGCATCTCGGGGAGCAATGGGTCCCGCGAGCAATGGGTGCCCGGTGCGCAAACCGGGTACCCGCCCTGCGGGTGAACCCTTA
>CAYZKG010000112.1:0-9188 GCA_964478915.1 uncultured Nitrospira sp. | reverse complement strand
CCGGCTGCAGCGCCGTCAGCGCCAGGGCCTTGTCGGCCACCGCCACTGCCGCCACCGTCCCAGCCGTGACTTTTAAGAATTGTCTCCGTGACAGAAACATCGTCAACACCTCCTGATTAAAGAAGCTGGCTGTCCAGCCGACCCAACTCCTACTACCTCAGAGCCTCCATCACCCCCTTCCCGAGCCATCACCGCAATCGTCCTCCCGCTTCAGTCAGACCTCGTCATTGGCTCACCCCCTCTCCCAGCAAGATCGTGGCCAGAGAAGGAGCAAAAAAGACAGACGTTCATAATTTATAAGACTTTGATTTTGAAGATATTTCTCGTGTGGACTCGGCTATGGTCTTCGATGAAAATTGATTGTCGCATATATTGATATGTGGCAATCCCGGATATGGATTAAAATAACTTCATTTTCAACAAGTTAGAGGCGCATATCGGGCTTGCGATCGAGATGCTTGGCCAGATTACACGCATATCTAGGGGGGAAAGAGGTTGAGAAGAGAAAAAATGTGGGGAGAACGAAACGAACCAGGGGGGAGCGGTGGTCCGGACAAGCCTCCCGGGTACCGGATGTTACGAAAGCTTCCCGGGCTGGATGGAGGGCTTAAGGCTGCTCGGAATCGCTGCGTTCCAGGTAGCGTTTCACCAGAAGAGAAAAATGTTGGCGAGGGATCCCGCTGTGCTCGGCGGCTTTCGTGATGGACCCGTCATGCATGGCAAGCTTTGCTCGGAGGTACCGCGCGACGAAATCGCGCATCGCCCGCGTCTTCGCTTCCATGTAAGGTAATGAGGCATAGCCCGAGTTTCCGTCCGCCGCGTCGTTGTCCTTTTCGGTCCGCAGCAAGGATCGGATTTCGGCGCGGCCGATGTCATCCTCGGTCGCTAACATCACGGCTCGCTCCAGCACATTGCCCATTTCCCGCACGTTGCCCGGCCACGGATACGCGGTGAGCGCGGCGATGGCCGAGGCATCCAGGTAGCAGTGCGGCTTCCCCATCTCACGCCCGTACTGCGCGACGAGATGGCGGGCAATCACCGGAATATCTTCCACTCGTTCGCGCAAGGGGGGGACGCGAATCACGATGACCGCCAGGCGATAGTACAGGTCTTTCCGAAAGGCGCCGTTTCGGACTTTTTCGTCCAGATCCTGGTTCGTTGCCGCGATGAACCGCATATCCACGCGCTTGACCCTGGTGCCGCCGACCGGACGGACCTCGTTGTCCTCCAGCACGCGCAGGAGCTTCGCTTGAAGCGGAAGCGGCAGCTCGCCGATCTCATCCAGAAACACGCTGCCGCCGTCGGCCAGCTCGATGAGGCCCGGCTTATCGGAGATGGCCCCCGTAAAGGCCCCGCGCACGTGTCCGAACAGTTCGCTTTCCACCATGCCTTCCGGCATCGTGGTGCAATCAATCACCTGGCAAGGCTTGTCACGCTCGCGGCTCAAGTCGTGGATAGCCCTGGCGATCAAGCCTTTCCCTGTGCCGGTCTCGCCGATGATCAGCACCGTGGACCGCACCTGGGCCGCTTCGCGCATCTGTCGCATGACTTCCTGAAATGCCGGGCTCGTGCCGACCAGCGCCTTGGTCTGCATCTCGCGCTGCACGGCGCGCTCCAACGCCGAGTTCCGGCGCAGGATCTCCGAGATGCGGATCGCCCGATGAAGCCGCATGCCCAGGTCCTGGGGATTGACCGGCTTCAGCACATAGTCATAGGCGCCGCGACGCATCGCCGTCACCGCGGTGGGGATGGCATTGACGCGGGTAATAACGAGCACGGGCAGGTTTCGATCGATCTCCTGGATGTGGCTGACGAGGTCGAGCCCATCCCGCCCGGGCAACACCATGTCCGTCAGGACGAGATCAATGGGTAACTCGTTCAGCGCTTTGATCGCGCCTTCGGCGGTGCCGCGGACCTCGATCTCGATCTCCGCTTCGACGGCTTTGAGATCGGCTCGCTCGATGGCGTGGAGGAGGAGCTCCGTATCGGTCGGATCGTCCTCCACGACGAGGATCGTGAAGCGCGAACGGGCGCGGCGTGAGGCGGTAGTGCTTGCAAGCTTTGAAGTGGTCATGAAGCCTTCTTTTCTTCCACGGGCACACCGATGCGATCCGGATCGACCGTTTCTCCGGTCCGGCTGGGAGCCTCGCGGAGGCTCCCGAGCACCGGGAGGGTGAACGTCACGGTGCAGCCTGGGTCTTGCGGCTCGACCCACACCGTTCCATCATACAGTTCCACGATCCGCTTGACGATAGCCAGACCGATCCCGCTCCCTTTCGTTTCGGCAGGATTCAGGCGAACGAATGGCTCGAACACCCGCTGCCGCTGCTCAGGAGGAATCCCGACGCCATTGTCGCTGACCGAAAAATGAACGCGATCTCCCTTCCGCTGCGCAGTCACGCGTACCTCGGGCGCACGCGCGGCGTCCGAGAACTTCAACGCGTTGGAAATCAAGTTGTCGAACACCTGCCGAAGGTACGCTCGGTGGCAGGCGACGGTGGGAAGCGCATCCTGGACATGCAGGCGCACGCGCCGGGCGGCGAGCTCCTCGGATCGCGTCTTGAGGATTTCCTGTATGACACCGGCCGGATCAACCGCTTCGATGGCGTCCCGCACTGTGCCCGCCCGCACGACTTCCAGGATCCCGTGGATGCGCTGCGTCAGCTCTCTTCCGTTCTGCTCGAGCAGCTCCAACCACCGTGTCGCCTGCTCGTCAAGCTTGTCGCCGTACTCCGTCTGGATAAGCGAAGCGAGGGCCTCGATGCGCTCACCAGGCGCCTTGAGGTCGTGCGCCAGGATTTCCGGCAGGTGCTCCAATTGGCTCAGGCGGGACTCGAGGCCCTTGCCCCGTTGCTCGGCCAATTCGTAGAGTCGCGCATTGGCGATCGCAATGGCCGCATCGGCCCCGAACGCCTCGGCCAGGCGGACGTTCCAATTCTCCACCGGGACTCGGCCATACCGAATGAACACCAAGACGCCAAACGGCTGACCCTTCGATAACAGAGGGACCGAGAGCATGCTGGCGCGCGGCAGGCTCCTGCTGAGAAGCTCCGGCGATCGGTCACCGCCGAAATCTTCTCCGATGGCCGGTTGCTTGGTCTCAAACGCCTGCACCGACACAGGGAACTCTTCCCATAACATGACCGACTTCTGCAAGCGCTCATGCCAGGCGCCGGAGGCGGCTTCAACGATCCAGCAGCGCACTTTTTCGTTGTGGAGCATGACCAGGCAGAGGTCAACCTTCAGCAGATCGGCCGCATGGTCCGTGATCCGCCGCAGCACCCCGTAAAGCCCATCCGGTCCGAGCGTGTTGGTGTCATGCGCGATTGCATTCAGGGTCTCCAGCTCTTCGATGTGCCGCCGTATGCGCTGCGCCATCTCCGCGTAGGCCCGGGCGAGCTGTCCGATTTCATCTCCCTCCCGAGCGACGTCGGTCTCGCTCTCGGCGTCCGTTCTGTCTCCAGTGAATCCCGCGACCGACCCTTGCAGCTTGGCCAGCGGCCGGGCAATGGATCGGCCCAGCAGGCGGGCGCCGAGCAATCCAAGGGCAAGGCCCCCGACGACAGCGAGCCACAACCCCCAAAAGGCGCGCTCTGCCAGCTCAATCTCGCGGACAGCCACTCTGTGCAACTCGCGATCCCAGAGATCGTCAATCGTCCGGAACTCGGTGCGCAGGGCATCGGACAGCACGATGCCTTTACCGGAGCGGACATAGGCGATGGCGACATCCGGTCGGCCCTGAGAGACTTCCCGGATCAGCGCCTGCTTGGAGTCCAGCAACACCTTCAGGCGCCCGCTGGCGCCACGGAGGTCGGCGGCGAGCCCTGGCGCGCCTTCAGTGAGCTCGAGGGCTTTGGCAATGGTCGGAGGAAGCTCCAGTTCTGCCTCCCGGAGCGGGTGAAGAAACTGATCCTGTCGGGTCAGGAGGTACCCGCGGAAGGCGGTCTCGATATCAATGGCCAGGCGGCGCAGGGTGTGAAGCTGTTCACGAGCGAGAACCGCGTGCTGGCGCTGCTGTTGCAAGGCCCGAAGCTCCGTGACGAGCGTGACATGAAACGCCAGGGTGGCGATCAACGGCGAGAACACCACCAAGAGGATGATCCAGACCTTTTTCTGAACGAGGACCCGACTCCACCAGCGCCGAAGCATGTCAATCATCGCTTCTCCTACCCTACCCTCCAGGGCCGGCAACTCTTATGTGGGCGAAACTTAGCGGAAAATCTATTCTACCGCGATCACCGTGGCAATGCTACCGAGCCGGTTGCTCGCGGGTCAGACAATGAAGCGTGCCGAGTCCCCAGACGAGATCTACGGCATGGATGCCGATCACCGGCCGGTCGGAAATCAACTCTGCCAGAATGCCGAGTGCGAGCCGGTCGCGCGGATCGTTGAAGGTCGGCACGAGCACGGCCGCATTCGCGATGTAGAAGTTGGCGTAACTCGCCGGAAGCCGTTGCCCGTCGAGGAAGAGCGGATGCGGCATCGGCAGCGGGAGGATCTCGATCTTGGAGCCGTCCTCCAGCCGCATGCCCTCGAGCCGTTCCCGATTCTCATGCAGCCGCCGGTAATTGACGTCACGGGGGTCGTCTTCCCGGCAGAGCACCACGGTGCGAGGCCCCACGAAGCGGCAGAGGTCGTCGATGTGCCCGTGCGTGTCATCGCCCTCGATCCCCCGACCCAGCCACAGCACGTTCGTCGCTCCAAGGTTGTCATGGAGCAGTCGGTCCATGTCCCGCCGGCTCAAGCCGGGGTTGCGCACCTGCATGGACTGGTCGAGCAGGCATTCTTCCGTGGTGAGCATGGTGCCGCGGCCATTGCCGTCAACGCTGCCGCCTTCGAGGACTACGGGACGACCATTGATGCCGGGCCGGAACAGCCGCAAGCCCAGCGCACGGCTGGCGCGTTCGGGAACCAAGGCGTCCAGCTCCCAATCGGGATATCGCGCCCAGCCGCTGAACCGGAACCCGACAATCGCCGAGTCCGCCTTCGCGCCGGAGCGTGTGACGAAGAGGGGGCCGTAATCCCGCGTCCAGCTACGGTTCGTCCGGAACCGGAAGAACTCGATTCCGGAGAAACCCACTCCGGCGCGGGCCAGGACGCGCCGCGCCCGCGCCTCGTGAGCGGGGGAATTCACCAGGATCCGGACTCTTTCCCCCGGAACGATTTTCCGAACCAGTTCGCCATACGCCCACTGAACGGCGGCCAGCTTGCCGGGCCAATCGGTACGGTTCTGAGGCCACGCGACCCAGGTGGCCTCATGTCGCTCCCACTCGGCCGGCATGCGGAAGCCGAGGGCCCATGGGGTGTGGGCGGCCTCGGCATGCCGCCGTCCTCTCGCACGTGACTGTCGCGTGGCTCCGGGCATGGCTATTCGGCCTGCGGATCGAGAAACCGCCGATCCAACCCCGCGTAGGCATCAATCCGGCGGTCCCGGAGGAAGGGCCAGTGCCGCCGCACCTCCTCGATGCGTTCAAGGTTCACCTCGCCGACCAGCACACCCTCCTTGTCCGCCGCCGCCTCAGCCACGACGATCCCCTGAGGGTCGGAGAGAAACGACGAGCCCCAGAACTCGATGCCCTGGCCGCCACCCGGCGGTCGTTCATGGCCGACGCGGTTCACCACCGCGACGTAAACGCCGTTTGCGATCGCGTGCCCGCGCTGGACGGTGCGCCAGGCCTCGCGCTGGTCCGCCCCGCACGCCGCCTTTTCATCCGGGTGCCAGCCGATGGCGGTGGGATAAAACAGCACGCTCGCGCCAAGGAGCGCCGTCAGGCGCGCCGCTTCCGGATACCACTGGTCCCAGCAGATCAGCGTGCCGATGCGGCCGGCCTGCGTTTCGAAGGCACGGAACCCGAGATCACCGGGCGTGAAATAGAATTTCTCGTAGTAGCCGGGATCGTCCGGGATGTGCATCTTGCGATACAGGCCAACCACGTCGCCGGGGGCGTCAATCACCGCCGCGCTGTTGTGGAAGAGACCCGGGGCACGCCGCTCGAAGATCGGAGCGATGAGGACGGCCTTCGTCTCGCTCGCCACCTTGGCCAGCGCTTCGGTCGTCGGGCCTGGAATCGGTTCGGCGAGGTCGAACATGGCCACGTCTTCATGTTGGCAGAAGTACTGAGTCCGGAACAGCTCCGGCAGGCAGATCATCCGCGCCCCGGCCCGCGCCGCTTCCCTGATCCCGGCGATGCCGCGAGTCAGGTTCTCCTCGGGCCTGGCTGTGCAGGCCATTTGAATCAGCCCGACCTTGATGCGGTTCGACGACTGCATGAGGCCGAAGCCTACACCAAGAGCGTGCCGGCGACAAGGACAAGACTCCCTCACGAACCGGATTGCGCGCAGCGAAAGCCGATCGTCGCCGAGCGCTGATCCGGCAGCGCGCCGTTCCGCGTCGCCGTGCGCAGCATCGGTGGATGGCTTTTCCACGAGCCGCCGCGCACGCTCTTGTAGCGACTGCTGGAAGGGCCCGGTGGATTCCGCTCCGGCATCACGGCGTAGTAATCGAAGCCGAACCAGTCATGCACCCACTCCGCGACATTGCCGGCCATGTGGTGCAGCCCGTACGGGCTCCGGCCCTCATCGCCGCCGCTGACTCCGGTCACGAGCGGGATTTCATGCACATGGTGCTGCCCGAACACCGCGAGCCCCGGGGAGGGCGCCCGGTTGCCCCAGGGGAACAGATAGCCCTCCTTGCCGCGCGCCGCCTTTTCCCATTCAGCCTCGGTGGGAAGACGCTTCCCATGAGCGCGGCAAAACACCGCGGCCTCATTCCAGGTCACATATAGCGCGGGCCAGCGCGCGAGCAGCGCATCCGGCATGGCGTGGACGGTGACCATGTGCCAGATCAAGCGCTGAAGCTCCTCGGAGGGTTGGCGCTCCTCCCGGCGCAGAAACGCGAGGAACTCGCCGAGGCTCACCTCGTCGCGACCGATGGCGTAGGCCTCGAGCCAGATCCGGCGCTGCGGCAGCTCCGTATCGTCGTACTGGGTGGCGAGGCCGTAGGGATCATCATCAATGCGGTTCGTCCCCATGAGAAACCAGCCTTCCGGGACGGTGATCATGGGCGAAGGTTCCGCAAGATGCGCAATCGTCTCCAAGTGGCGTGCGAGCTCAGGGGATGGGGCAGGACCCTCCAGATAGGGCGGCACCTTCAAGCTGGCGGTCAACAGGACAAGGAACGCAAGGCCGGTCACGCTTTATTGCACCTGCGGGCCATACGGGTGCTCCGTCACGCAATCGTCGTGACAGAACCCTTGACCTCAACCTCCACACCGAGCCCGGCGCTTCGGCAAGGCCGGAGGCGGGGACCCTCGTAAGTATAGCCGCCCTTCACCGGATCGCTGGCCATCAGGAGCGGGGTGTCCAGGTCCAGCACCTCGAAGCCCCCGAGGCCGAGCACGAGCGCAAACGAGCAGCCCATCGCCACGCGGGTCTCCACCATCCCGCCGATCATCAAGCGGAGGCCGGCCGCGCGGGCGAAGGTCGCGATCTCCAGCGCTCCCAGCAGCCCGCTCTTCATGATCTTGATATTGAGGTAGTCGGCTGCCCCCTTCTGCACGATGGCCCGGGCATCCTCCAGGGATCGGACCGATTCGTCGGCCGCCACCGAAACCCCGAGATCCCGGCGTAACGCGGCCAGCCCCTCCAGATCCTCCCGTGGAAGCGGCTGCTCCAACAACACCACGGTGGCCCCGAATCGCTGCACTGCCTTCACGAAGAAGCGGCACTGCTCGCGCGTAAAGCCTTGATTGGCGTCCACCACGAAGGCGATGTCCGTCAGGCTGCGCTGGAGGGTCTCCAGGCGGCGGATGTCCTGTTCCACCTCCGAGCCGACCTTGGTCTTGAACAGCCGGAACCCCTGCCGGTACCACCCACGGGCGAGCGCCACGGTTCGCTCAAGGTCCGCGATCGGAATGGTGATATCGGTCTCGCGCTCGCGCTGATCGGCCCCGCCCCAGAGTCCCCACAGCGGGATCCCCAGATGCCGGCAGAACGCATCCAGCAGCGCCGTTTCCAGCCCGCAGCGCGCTGCAGGATGATCCGGCGCCATGTCCTGAAAGAGGTGGGCCAGCCTTCGATATTCGACCGCCCGGTGGCCCAGCGTCGCTCTCGCGAGCCGGACGACCATCCGCTGCGCGGCATCGCGATCCTCGCCGCCGACTTCCGGAAACGGCGCGATTTCGCCGTAGCCCCGCGCGCCGCTCTGTAGCGTCACCTGGACAAAGACATTCTCGGCGGTCACGCGCCGGCCGGTCGCCACGACAAACGGATCGGTCAGCGGCACGTCTATGGGCCACACCTCGATTTTCGTAATCGTGTCGTCGTGCCCGGTAATGGTCAGCCTCCTAGGACGCTCCGTTCCGGGTTCCGCACGGAATGGCTCTCATGGCAGCGAGAGGGAAGGGATGGTTGGAACGCTACGATTTTTCAATGCGGAGCGCGTCACCGGTCACTGTCCAATTGCTGCATCCCAACAGCGCCGGAACGATCAGCATGCCGAGGGGAATGTCGTACCACCGCTCTTTGGCTTCTATATTGGTGGCGGCATTCGCTCCTAATTCTCGTAACTTCTCATGGACGGCCGGTTTGATGATGTTCTCCCCCGCAGAACTCGTCAAATAGGACCCGCACCCGCTTGCCTCGATTGAAAATGGGCCGAGATTCTTAATCCGCTCCTTCGGGACGTTGACATCGCCCAGGCCATAATGGAGCGAAGCGAGACAGCCACTGAGGGTCAAGGCACTCAGGAGGAGAATCGCGAGACGCCGCATAACGCTCGTAGCATGCCTCTGCTACAAAAACTCGAACATCCGTCTAACGGCCGGACAGGCGCTGCCACTGTAGCACTTTCAGAGGGACTTGGAGTGAACCGGTGAGGAAAATGTGAAAAGGCTCGCTATCTGCCAGGGACCGGTGCCGGCCGTTCAGCGCCCGGCATGGCTATTGGACGCAAAGCCCCCACGGCCGCGGCATCCTGCCCCATCTTGTCCACCACCATCTTGAGGCCGAAGATCGCCAGCGCCGCCACGATGCAGGCCAGGATGGCTAACTTCCAGAACCGTATGGAGTCGCGGGAAATGCGCCGAGACCGTCTGCCCATTTTGAGACCTCACCTGCGATGGCTGTAAGGAGATGGGGTGAGTGACGGGTTTCGAACCCGCAACCTCTGGAGCCACAGTCCAGCGCTC
>CAYZKG010000111.1:6460-9509 GCA_964478915.1 uncultured Nitrospira sp. | reverse complement strand
ACTTGAGGTTGATGCTCTTGCCGCGATCGTAGCCGACATCCGCCGTGATCACGACCCGCGACTCCGCATCCTGGACACGGTTCTCAAGAGCCGGGGCGCTGAACCCCGAGTACACGACGCTGTGGATCACGCCGATCCGGGCGCAGGCCAGCATGGCCACAATCTGTTCAGGGATCTTGGGCAGGTAGATGGTGACCCGGTCGCCTTTGCGAAGCCCGAGCGCTTTGAGCCCGTTCGCACACCGGTTGACCTGCCGCAACAGCTCGCCGTAGGTGAAGATCCGTTCTTCGCCTTGCTCGCCGACCCAGATCACAGCGACCTTGTTCTTTCGCCAGCTTTTTACGTGGCGGTCCAGGCAGTTGTACGAGATGTTGCACGTCGCTCCGACGAACCACTTTGCCCACGGATAGTTCCATTCCAGTACGCGCTGCCAGGGAGCGAACCACTCGAGTTCTCTGGCGACATCGCCCCAGAACCCTTCGGGATCGGCGATTGACCGCCGATACTCGCTTTCATAGTCCTGGATATAGGCACGGCTCTTGGTGTCAGAGGAGGGGGAGACTACCCGGTCGACCCGGAGCAAACTATCCAGCTTCTCGTCCATCGCAGTCATCCTCGAATGTTCGAAGGAAGGGAGGCTCCTTTGCCGGCTTGAAGGTCCGCCCATTATGAGCAACACCTCGGCTATGTTCAAGTCCTTGCCACACGCCCTCATTCTTGACACCCCAAAGACCGCAAGAGTAGCATGGGCAGCCGGTCATCATGACGAGAGCATTCCCAAAACTTCCTCTGTGGTCCTTCACCCTGTTGCTTGTCCTCCCCCCTCTTGCCTTCTCGCCCTCGTCCGCCTTCGGGCAGGCCGGGAAGCCGGAAGGGCTGTACTACAAGTCCTGGGGCGTGGTGATCGCCATCGATGATTATCTCGTGGCTCCGAAATTGTCCTGGCCGAAGAGCGATGCCAAGGCGATGGCCGAGGCGCTTCGTCAACTGAAGTTCGACGAAGTCGTCGAGATCTACGACAAGGACGCCAGTTTCCGGCAACTCAAGTCCATCCTCAATGACTACCTGCCCCGCAAGGTGGGCCGCATGGACCGGGTGGTCTTCTTCTTTGCCGGACACACCGGGTCCGCCCAGGATATGAATGCCAAAGAGCTCGGGTATCTGGTGCCGTGGGATGCGCAGATCGGGAACGCGGCCAAATCCGTGACCCTCGACGACCTGAAGGCGTTTGCGCGCCGGGTCATGTCGAAACACATCTTGTTCATTCTGGATACCGGCATCTCAGGCTGGGAGGTCACACCGCCGCAGCAGCTCTCCCTGGAAGGGCGAATTGCTCCCGAGGAGGAGACCGAAAAGCGAGCTGTCCAGGTGCTTGCGGCGGCCGGCAAGGGTGAGACGATCGTTCTGAAGGACGGCCGCAGCGTGTTTATGGAGGCGCTGCTTCAAGGCTTGAAGGGCGACGCGGATGCCGACAAGAACGGCTGGCTCATGGGCACCGAGCTCGGAGCCTATCTGAAACGGCAGGTCGAGCAGCAGACGGGAGGGTCTCAGCATCCGCAATTCGTGCGGCTGGATGGCGACGGGGACACGATCCTGATCGAAGGCAAGAAGGAAGCGTTCAGGGCGAGGCCTGAACCGAAGACTCAGACGGAGCGCGAAGCCGCGGCCAAGGCGGAGTACGAGCAGGCCTTCCTGCTCTTGCAACAGCAGCGGTCGGTCTATGACGCGCTGGAGAGGTTGAACCAAGCGATCAAGTATGACCCGGCCTACGGGGATGCCTATGTGTTGAAGAGCTATGTCCTGCTGGAAATGCTCCCCAGCCTCGATGAGGCCCAGACAGCCGCTGAACTCGCCATCAAATACGCGCCGAAAAATCCGGACTCCTTTTACACCTTGGGCCTGGTCCTGCAACGCAAGGGGAAATATGCGGAAGCCGAACGCGCGCTGCTCGATGCGCTGAAGGTCAACCCCAACTATACCGACGTCTATTATTCGCTCGGCGAGCTGTATGCCGACAATATCAAGGACAAGCAAAAGGCGCTCGACGCCTTCCGGCGCCATCTCGAGCTCGGCGGGGGCGAGCAGAAAGCCAGGAGTTATCTCGAGAAGGAAGGCAAGCTGCCGGCGGCCTCACCCCCCTGAGTTAGTCCTGTGCCCCTCCTCTGAGGTACCCCAAACCGATCTTAATAGCTCTTCTAGTCACCTCGGGCCACCGGGCCTCCGGATATTCGGCCAGGACCGCAGCCGCTCGCGGGTCCTGAACCTCCAGGTCCAGCACTTTGATAATGCCGTCTTGAATTTTTACCTCCGCCACCTGCTCCCTCCTTTTCTCGATTGTCTTGCCTGCACGCTAACTTAGCCCCGGGAGCCAGTCAAAGCAAGGTGGCTCCGCGCGCGAATGCCCCAGCGGTTTCATTGACAGCCCTCCGGACGCGTGTTAGCATTTTCTTAGATACGCAATTGCGTCATCGGGACTGTTTCGCTCAGTAGTCTCAACAGGCAAGGGAGGTACCACAATGAACGCACGCGTTCTCGCTCGGCTGGCGACTCTGAGCCTCGCGGGCATCATGATGATCACGCTGTCTGCCTGCGGCGGTCCGCCGGCTTGGGTCAAACAAGGATCAGGCGCTTATAACAACAAGGACAGCAAAGGGTTCTATGGCGTTGGCTCGGTGGTCGGCGTACACAACGAACCGCTGGCCTGGGATACCGCCGAGAATCGGGCGCGTGCCGAGCTGGCCAAAAATTTCCAGACCTACACGGCATACCTGATGCGGGACTATGCCGCTTCCACCAGCGCGGCTCACTTCACCAAGTCCACGGAAGAGCAGAACGTGGAGCGCGCGATCAAGACCTTCTCGGCGGTAACCCTGAACGGCGTGAAACCGGTGGAGCGTTACAAGGATGAGAAAACCGGCACCTATTACGTGTTGGCCCGGTTGGATCTCAAGGACATGAAAGACGCGCTCGAGCAGGCCAAGGAGCTGAACAGCGAAGTGCGCGACTTTGTCCGCAAGAACGCAGAGCGGCTCTTTGATCGTCTGGAGAA
>CAYZKG010000111.1:2996-6360 GCA_964478915.1 uncultured Nitrospira sp. | reverse complement strand
TGATGGGGGTCGCCTGCTCCAGCGGGACCAAGGTGACGCGCGTGGATTCCGGCCTGGTCACGGACCTCAGCGGACGGTGGAATGATACCGACTCGCGGCTGGTGGCCGAAGCGATGGTGAAGGAAGCGCTGGCCAGCCCGTGGCTGCAAAACGCCACGCAAGCCAAGGGGCGGCAGCCCGTCGTGGTGGTCGGGACGATTCTGAATCGGAGCCATGAGCATATCAACGTGCAGACCTTCGTGACCGATCTGTCGCGTGAGCTGACGAACTCTCAAAAAGTGGTGTTCGTGGCCGGCAAGTCCGAGCGCGAAGAGATCCGGGAGGAACGGAAGGAGCAGGCCGTTCATGCCCGCGAGGATACGCAGAAAGCTCCGGGCAAAGAGATCGGGGCCGACTTCATGCTGAAGGGGAATATCTCTACGATCCTGGACGAAGCGGACGGAGCCAAAGCCATCTATTACCAGGTGGACCTCGAGATGATCGATCTGGAGAACAACGTCAAGATGTGGTTTGGTCAGAAGAAGATCAAGAAAGTAGTCGAGCGCAAGCGCGTGATGTTTTAGCAGTGCTTTAGAACTTCTTCCTTTGAGCCCTTCCTTCCGGATCGGCTTGCACGTGGTGATGCGGCCTGTGTATATCGCCCTGCGGCTGGTCCTCTTCGTTCTGTTTCCCATACTCATCGGCCTGGAAGGTTGCGCGCGTTCCCCCAGCCGGTATTTGCTCGTCGAGGACAGTCTGCGCACGGGCGACACACGCAAGGCCGATCTCATCATCGAGCAGGCGGAAAAACAATACGGCCGCACCAACCGTCTGCTGTACAAGATGGACCGGGGCATGACCCTGCATTTGGCCGGGAGGTACGAAGCGAGCAACGAACTCCTCGAAGAGGCCGAGAAGGATGTGGAAGCACTTTACACGCGCCGCCTGCGCACGGAGGCCAAGGCGTTCCTGCTCAACGATACGCAGTTGCCGTACGAAGGGGAGCCCTTCGAGCATGTCATGATCAACGTGCTGAAGCTTCTGAATTATGCCAGGCTAGGGGACTGGAATGAGGCGATGGTGGAAGCCCGACGCATCGATCACCGGTTGAATGTCCTCACTGACCGGGCTCGCGGAGTGGAGGCGTACCGGGAAGATGCCTGGGCGCGCTATATCACCGGCATCGTCTACGAGACCACGGGGGATTTGAACAACGCGTTTGTGGCTTATCGGAAGGCCTACGAGGAATATCGTCAGGGCCGTCCGTGGGCCAAGGCGATTCCCTCGATGCTGGTCACGGATCTCCTGCGGGTCACCGACGCGCTGCATCTCGGCACCGAGCATGACGAATACCGACAAGCGTTTCCCGATCAATCCTGGCAGCCGAATGCGGAACTTCAGCAACTCGCTCAGGTGATTGTGATCAGCTATAATGGCCGCGTCCCGCGCAAAGAGGATCAATTTCTCGACCTCCCGATCACTCTCGATGCGTTAAGGCTCGTGCTCCTGACGAAAGGAGTGATGGGCCCCAGCACACAGGACACCCGCGTGATGGAGAGCGTGTATTATGGGTTGAACGGCCATGTGGTTCGAGTGGCGGTGCCTCACCTCGTGCCGCAAAAGACCCACGTAGCGTATGGCGAGGTGAGCCTGACGGGAACCAGCGGTTCCTTCAGCGCCAGGACCCACGCGGTCGAGGACCTCACGGCGCTTGCCAAGAAGCACCTTACGGATCGCTTTCCCCAACTTGCGGTCAAGGCGGTCGCACGGGCGGCGGTGAAATATGCGGTGGCGGAGGGCATCACGCATGGCGTCCGCGCGGCGGTCGGCAACGATTACGGGGTACTGGTCGGAATTCTGGTGGGCGGTCTGGCGCGCGGATTGGCCATTGCCTCCGAGGAAGCGGACAAACGGAGCTGGCAGACGTTACCGGATGAGATTCAAGTCGCACGGCTGTGGGTGCCGCCGGGGACCTACGAGCTGCGCATGCACTCCGTCGCGAAAGGCGGCGGAAGAATCGGCTCGGATTCGGTGCGCGCCGTCATGTTGCAGGCCGGCGAGACACGTTTGTTTACCGAGCGTATCCTACACTAACTGGTGAGGAGTTAGGGGTGAGGGGTAAGGGGTTGCAGAGAAACATGGCACCAGCCGTTCAGCATTTAGCACTTCGCATTCGTTCACCTCACTCCTCACACCTCACTCCTCACTGTTTGACGCCTCACGCCTCACGCCTTACGGCTGTGGCGATGGCTCTCTTCGTCTTCGCCACAGCAACAGCATGCGTGCGCTGGTCACGGTCGCAGCCGGCGTGGGTGGATGGAACGAGCCAGGACTATTCCTCGCAACACTATCTCTTGGGCCTGGGGCAGGCCGACGCCCAGCCTGCTGCAGCGGAGCGGGCGTATGCCGCGGTGGCGAAGGTGTTCAAAGCTCAGGTGAACGTGCAGTCGCGCGATTGGGAATCGTTTCTGTTGCTGGAGAATCGGGGCAAACCCAGCACCGAGCGACGCCTTACCCTGGACCAGGTCACCCGCGTCTCCACCGACAAGGTGCTGGAGAACGTCCGCATCCTGGATACCTGGTACAATCGCCGAACCGGGATCCATTACGCGCTCGCCGGGATGAATCGTGCCCAGGCGGAAGCGGCGATGCTGGAACGGATCGGGGAGCTGGACGCGATGATCGAGACGGAAATCCAGGAGGCCCGCCGGACCACGGATAAACTGGCACGCGTGAAGAACCTCCGGCGAGCGATCAAGAATCTGGTATTGCGGGAGGCCTACAACACCGACCTGCGGATCATCCGGACGAGCGGCAAAGGTGTGGAGGCGGCGTACCGGGTCGCAGAACTGACCGCCGAGCTTGAGCAGTTCCTGGCCTCGAATCTCGTGACCGGCGTGGAAGTCACGGGGGAGCAAGCGGAGCCCATCCGCCGTGCCGTCATCGAAGGGCTTATCCGGGAAGGACTGCCCGTCACCGCCCGCAAGCTTGGCGACGCTGGCGCGTCGAGCGGCCAGGACGCCGCGAAGTCGCCGGAGCTGCTAGCGAGAGGAACCGTCCGGCTCTGGGAAGCGGATGTCCCGGACCGGCAGTTCAGGTATGTGCGGTGGTGCAGTGATTTCGTCATTGTCGAAGTGGCCACCCAACGGGTCGTCGGGGCGGTGGCGCGATCCGGAAAGGAAGGGCATCTGACTGTGGATGAAGCGATGGCCAAGGCGGTGCGGGTGATGCAGCAGGAGCTGACATCCGATCTGGCCAGGACCGTTGCGGGCTACGTGTACGGCGAGACCGAGCCGGCCGTGAACGTTCCGGCCGCAGCCTGCCCTCGAGCGGAGGCGCCGCGACCACAAAGCTGGCTCAACCCTCTCCTTTGGGGAGAGGGAAG
>CAYZKG010000111.1:0-2896 GCA_964478915.1 uncultured Nitrospira sp. | reverse complement strand
GAAGGGGTGAGGGGAGGATGAGCTGACATGACCCGAAAGTCCCGAAACACTCGCCAGACCGCCAAGTGGCCGGCGACCAGGCGGGATCCGCCCAGCCGAGTGGCAAAAAAGCTGCTGCTCGAACGGATCCGGAAGGATACGGCAGAAGTCAATGGCGATGCATTATTGACCGGCTTGCGCAAGCAGGGCTATCAGGAGCTGCCGCTGGAAGACATCCAGGATCGTCTCTCCAAGCTTCGCACGTCCCTCGCTGAATTCATCGTCTCGAGGAGAGGGTGACCGATGCCGACTTTTTATTTCGATTCGACAGCGCTGGTGAAGCGATACAGCCGGGAGCGCGGGACCCGGACGGTGAACTCGCTGTTCGCCAAGCGGGGCAGGACCGTGATTTTGGGAACACCCGCCATCACGGAGCTGCACGCCGCCCTGGCCATCAAGGCCCGTGACGGCGAACTCACGCGCGACGACTGGTATTCGGTGCTGTTCAAGATCGAAGCGGAGTCAAGCCGGGGGCTCTTCTCCTTTCTGGCGCCTTCCAGCCGCACCTTTGTTTCCACTAAGCATCTGCTGCTGGATTACCCGTTTTTACGCCCGCCGCAAGCTGTCCATCTGGCGCTTGCGCTGGAATTGAGACCGCTCCGCGCTTCGCTCGTCAGCTCGGACCGTCAGTTGTTGGAGCTGTGCCGGCCTCTCGGGATCAACGCCATCAACCCCGAAGCCGACTGAGAAGCTATCCGCTATTAGCTCCCATCCCTAGCGGCACTGGAAATCGCGGATCATGCCGTCGATGATCCGCATCCAATCTGCGGCATCCGCCTGAAGCCGTCTGGCCTCCTGGAGATAGGGCGTTTCCGCCAAGGGCTTGTCCTTCGGAGGAAGCTTGGCCACGCCGCTCAACCGCTTGTCGGCGTCGACGGCAAACCGGGTGGCCAGGCGGATGGTGGTGCAGACACCGGATGAGGCGGGAGGCTGCCCGCCGGCGCGCTGGAAGAGACTGAGCGCGCGGTAGGCATGCTCCTGCGCACGGAACAACGCCTCGGCGCCCTGGTAGAATGGCACCCCGGGGGAGTCTCGTAGACGTTTCGCCAGCTCGGCGGCCATGAGCGCCGCCTTCCCGATGTTCATCGCCGCGCCTTCAGCGTCACCGCTTGCCGCCGCCTCCTCAGCTCGGGTTTGGAGGCGAGCCATTTCGGCTTCCTCTCCGACGACTTGAGCCTGTGCCGGACCATAGAAACCGAGGACGACACAGAGGCTCAGTGCTACCCTCTTGCAAAGGCCCATCACTCCTCCAAGAGTCCCTGACCTGTCTCAGCGTACTGTCAGTTCACGAAGGATAGCAATAGGAAGCGCAAGTTGAAGTGCACCGGAGCCGGTCGTATAATCGCCGCCATGTCTGCGGATAGACGCATCGCCAAAAATATTGGATTGATCGGGGGCGGCAATATGAGCGAGGCGCTGATCGCCGGCATGCTGAAGGCTCGCGTGGCTGTGCCTGACCGGCTCCTTGCGGCCGATATTCTGGAGAGTCGCCGGACGCACCTGCATGATCGGTATCAGGTCCGGGTCGGCAAGCAAAACGCAGAGGCTGCGGCGTGGGGGCAGATCGTGATTCTCTCCGTAGAACCGCAGGTCCTCGATGAAGTTCTGGATGAGATCCGGGCGGCCCTCCGGTCGGAGGCGCTCGTCATTTCAGTCGCCGCGGGATACCCGATCGCGCGCATAGCCGGCAGGCTGAAAGGCGGTACCCGGATCGTTCGGACGATGCCCAATACCCCATGCAGCGTCCTGGAAGGCGTCACCGCGATGAGCGTCGGCCCTGGAGTCTCAGAAGAAGAGATCCTCGCGGCAAGACTGATCTTCGAGTCGGTCGGAAAAGTCGTGCCGGTCGAAGAGCGGCTCATGGATGCGGTCACCGGCTTGAGCGGAAGCGGGCCGGCCTACGTGTACGTGATGATCGAGGCGCTGGCCGATGGGGGCGTGAACATGGGACTGCCGCGACCGGTGGCCGAGGTACTGGCGGCCCAGACCGTCCTGGGAGCCGCCCGCGCCGCGATCGAAGGCGGGGAGCATCCCGGCCGGTTGAAGGACCGGGTGGCCTCCCCAGGCGGCACCACGATCGCCGGCTTGCAGAAGCTGGAAGAAGGCCGGCTGCGCGCGGCGTTGATCAATGCGGTGGAAGCGGCGGCGCGGCGATCGCACGAGCTGGCGCAGGAGTGAGTGTCATTGGTCATTTGTCACTCGTCATTGATGAAGTCCGGGGTTACTCTTACAAATGACTGATGACTATTGACCATTGACGATTCAGGAGGAAGATGTGATCTATTGGGTGAAGGTCGTCTTTACTGACAACCAGGAACTGTTCATCAAGGACGCGGTCCGGCATACGATCAGTGAGGACATGGAGGTGCTGGAGATCGACACGGCCGCCGAAGTCTTCATCATCCCCATAAAGCAGATCAAATACTTCTCTTGCGACGCCAAGGTCTTTGCCGGGAAAGCTAAGACGTAGCCACCGTAGGCGTCCGGAAGATTGGGAACCCAGGAGGATGGGAATCCGGATGAGAACGTCGTCGGGGCAGGGACCGCTACGGCACTAGTGACTGCGCAGCATTTCTAGGATTTGATCGAGACGTTGGGAGATGTTGCCGAACTGCTCGGCATTCCATTTCTGGAACTGTGTTTGGAGCGCCATATTCAGCCTTAACTGTTCGCGGAATTCACGCCTGAGATAGACAAGGCCTGCTGTTTGCGTCACTCCGAGGATGATGATCCCGGCGAGCTCATAGCTCATTGAAAACTTCCCTGCTGGGCTCGTCGGGATTCATTCTACGCGCGCTCGACTTTGCGGTCAAACGCCAGTGTGAGACACCGACAGAGCGAGTAATTCCACGTGCTG
>CAYZKG010000110.1:0-9549 GCA_964478915.1 uncultured Nitrospira sp. | reverse complement strand
CGGACGTGCGGCGCGAGTACGATGCGCTTGCTGAGGAATTCGAGCTTCTGGACGAGATCCTGAAGGCCCGCGCCGCAGCCGGACTGACCCAGGCCGAGGTGGCAGCCCGGATCGGTACGACTCAATCCGCTGTGGCGCGGCTCGAGTCCGCTATCGGGAAGCCGTCACCTTCTATCGCGACACTCAAGCGGTACGCGTCGGCCCTGGGGTACCGTTTGCAGGTACGGCTTATCAAAGATCAGGGTCATCAGGGCCTAACCACTCGCTCAACACGGACGCGCGCAAAAACGGCGCGCGCCGGTTAGCGTGGCGTTTGATTTCAAGGGGCTAGGCTTGCCTCCACGCCCAAGCGCTCGGCGGTGTGGTGTGAGTTTTACGGGCAGGTGCAGATGTCCGCTATACCTCTGACCGAAGCATTCGTTCGCCGAAGCGAAGAAAGCCGTCGAGGTGGTGGGTAATCACCGCCTTCACAATGTCCAGGTTCAGGCGGGCATATTCGTGCACGGCCACATTCCGGAAACCGACCATCCGTTTCATCGCGGCTCCCAGCTCACGATCCAGCAGGCCGGTGGCCTGGAGCAGCTCAAACGCGTCTCGACTATCCTGGGGCACTCCTAGCTTGCGCTTTCTGACGACGTGCATCGCGAGGTCTATGGAGATTTCACACGCTCTCTGAAGGTTAAGGAGAATGGATTCCTGCGACGTCAGATGGTCGTAGAGATTCCTGTCCTCTCCGTCGTACACCTCACGAATCCGCTTGATGCAGCGTTCGAGGGTGGCCACTTTATTGAGGACCACGTCATCGGGCATATACGGTGCCTCGGGCGCGGATATCGTCAAGAATGCCGCGGCGTTCCTCGTTCAACCGGGCATACGCGGAATAGACCGAGTCCTCAAATCGCTCGCGTGCTCCGTCGGCAGCGCTATAGAGACAGTCACCGGTTGAGAGCACCTGCATCCGCAGCACGGTTGACGCCGTGCGGAGATCAACCAGATCAACATCCTTCTTGAGCGAGGCAGACAGTTCCTGCTGTAGAGCGAGGCAGGCGAATGGCGGAAGCGCCTCGGCGGCCAGGACTGCCAGGTCCACGTCGCTCTGTGATTGTGCCTCGCCCTTTGCCTGTGACCCGAACCGGTACAGGGCAATCAGCGTGGGGATGGCGCTCTTGACTTCTCGGATCAGTTCTTCCCTGTCCATGGCGAATTCTTCTTCTCGAACCGGCCAACAGCGTGTTCTTGCCGAGCGCGCAATCTGTCTATCTCAGCCTACGTTTTTGTCCCGTCTGTGTCAATGAAATGGAAGTAGAGAAGGCGCGTTAACTGTAACTTTCCATCGGCGGGCAGGTGCAGATAAAGTTCCGGTCGCCGTAGGCCTCATCGATCCGGGCGACCGCCGGCCAGAACTTGTGCTCACGGACCCAGGGGGCGGGGAAGGCGGCCTGCTCGCGTGGATAAGGCCGGTCCCACACCGAGGCGGTGACGGCCTGCGCCGTGTGCGGGGCGTTCTTCAGGACATTGTTGCTTCGCGGCCGCCGGCCCTCCACGATCTCCTCAATCTCTCCACGGATCGCGATCAGCGTATCGCAGAACCGGTCGAGCTCGGCCTTGGACTCGCTTTCGGTGGGCTCGATCATCAGCGTGCCGGCCACCGGAAACGAGACGGTCGGCGCGTGGAATCCGTAGTCCATCAGCCGCTTGGCGACATCGGTCACTTCAATCCCGGCGGTGTCCTTGAAGCGGCGCATGTCCAGAATGAACTCGTGGGCCACGAAGCCGTGCTTGCCGGCGAAGAGCACCGGGAAATATTTCTCCAGCCGTTTGGCCATGTAGTTGGCGCTCAGGATCGCCACCTTGGTCGCCTTGGTCAGCCCATCTTCCCCCATCAAGGCGATGAACATCCAAGAGATCGGCAGGATGCTCGCGCTGCCGTAGGGCGCCGCAGCGATCGGCCCGATGGCTTGCTTGCCGCCGGGATTGCGGACGGGATGGCCGGGGAGGAACGGTGCGAGGTGCGCGGCCACGCCGATCGGCCCCATGCCGGGCCCGCCGCCCCCGTGCGGGATGCAGAAGGTCTTGTGGAGATTCAGATGGCAGACATCCGCGCCGATGTCTCCGGGACGGCACAACCCGACTTGCGCGTTCATATTGGCGCCGTCCATGTAAACCTGCCCGCCGCACGCGTGCACGATCTCGCAGATCTTCCGGATGTCCTCCTCGAACACCCCGTGGGTGGACGGGTAGGTCACCATCGCGGCCGCCAGCCGGTCGCGATGCTCCCGGGCCTTCGCCTCCAGGTCGGCCAGGTCGATGTTGCCGCGCCCGTTGCAGGCGACTGCGACCACCTTGAGGCCGGCGATCACGGCGCTGGCGGGATTCGTCCCGTGAGCCGAGACCGGAATCAGGCAGACATCCCGCCGGCCTTCACCGCGAGCTTTGTGGTAGGCCCGGATCACCAGCAGGCCGGCGTACTCCCCCTGCGAGCCGGCGTTCGGCTGAAGGGAGACGGCTGCAAAGCCGGTGATCTCCGCAAGCCAGGCTTCGAGCTGCCGGAACAGCTCTTCATACCCGCGGGTCTGGTCCGGCGGCGCAAAGGGGTGCAGGCGCGAGAACTCCGGCCAGCTCACCGGCAGCATCTCGCTGGTGGCGTTCAGCTTCATGGTGCAGGAGCCGAGCGGGATCATGGAGTGGACCAGCGAGAGGTCCCTGGCCTGGAGCCGGTGGATGTACCGGAGCATCTCGTGCTCCGAGTGATGCCGGTTGAACACTTCGTGCGTGAGATATTTGCTGCGCCGGGCCAGTGACGGGGGAAAGCCCAGGTCGATCGCAGCGGCCAGCTCGTCCACGGTGAAGGGGACCGGTCGATCTTTCCCTGCAAAAATCTCGAACAGCGTTCGCAGTTCCTCCGCCGTGGTCACCTCATCCAAGGAGATCCCGATCGAATGGTCGGCAAAATGCCGGAGATTCATGCGGCGTTCCCGTGCCCGGTCGAGAAGCTGGTCGGCTGACTGCTTGACCGCGCGCACCCGAAGCGTATCGAAGACGGGAGCGCCGCCGACCTGGTGGCCGAGCCGCCGCAGGCCTTCGGCCAGCACCAGCGTCAGGCCATGCACGCGCTCGCCGATGCGAAGCAAGCCTTCCGGGCCGTGATACACCGCGTACATGCCGGCCATGACCGCCAGCAGCACCTGCGCCGTGCAGATGTTGCTGGTGGCTCGATCCCGACGGATGTGCTGCTCGCGGGTCTGCAGCGCGAGCCGGTAGGCCGGTTTCCCGGCGGCATCGCGGGAGACGCCCACGATCCGGCCGGGAAGCTGGCGCTTGTAGTCGTCCTTAGTAGAGATAAACGCGGCGTGGGGCCCGCCGAAGCCCAACGGAACGCCGAACCGCTGGCTCGACCCCACGGCGATGTCGGCGCCGAGCTCGCCAGGAGGGCGCAGCAGCGTCAGTGCCAGAAGGTCGGTAGCCATCACAACAAGCGCCCCGGCTTCGTGAGCGTGCTGAATCAGCGCGCTGTAATCACGAATCGCCCCATCAGTCGCCGGATATTGGAGCAGCACACCGCAGAGCCCCATCCGGCCGAATTCGAGAGAGTCGGGCGGGCCGACGTGCAACGCGATCCCGAGCGGTTCGGCTCGGGTCTGCAGCACCGCGATGGTCTGGGGATGGCAGTCCTGGGCGACGAAGAACCCCCTCCTGGAGTCGTCCTGATCGCCGCCGACGCGCGCGATGGCCCGGCACATGTACATGGCTTCCCCGGCCGCGGTGGCTTCGTCCAGCAATGACGCATTCGCCACGGGCAACCCGGTCAGATCGGCCACCATGGTTTGAAAATTGAGCAGGGCTTCCAGCCGGCCCTGCGCGATCTCGGGCTGATACGGGGTGTACTGCGTGTACCAGGCCGGATTTTCCAGGATATTGCGCTGGATGACCGGCGGAGTGAGGCAGTCGTAGTACCCCATGCCGATGAAGGATCGGTACACGTGATTCCGTCCGGCCATGGCTTGCAACTCGCTCAACACCTCGTGCTCGGTGCTGTGCGGACGCAGCTTCAGGGGCCGGCGCAGCCGGATGTCGTCCGGCACCGTCGCATCGATGAGCGCATCCAGCGAATGCAGCCCCAGAATGGCCAGCATTTCCTGGATATCGGCGTCAGTCGGTCCGAGATGGCGGGGGACGAAGACGTCCGTCGGCTTGTCGAGACCCATCAGATTTCTCCTCCGTCAGAATATCGTCCCGGGGCGGGAGATGCAATCCGAAGACGGGAGATCACGGGGACGTGAGATTAACATGTTGAACGAATCTTGGCTAGAGGCTCGGGGCGAGGGGCTATCGTGCCCGCCGACGAAGCTTGCCTTCTGTCGGTGAGTAGGGTAATGAATTGAAACGATGCCTCGCCCTCCGTCTCTATGAAACTCCATGACATCCTGGTGGTGGGCGCCGGTCTGGCCGGCATGAGGGCTGCTCTTGCCGCGCCACCCGGCCTCGACGTCGCGGTGATCTCGAAGGTCCATCCGGTCCGAAGTCATTCGGTCGCCGCCCAAGGCGGCATCAACGCGGCGCTGGGCGAGAACGACTCCTGGGAAGCGCACGCCTTTGATACCATCAAAGGCGGGCTGTATCTCGGCGATCAGGATGCCATCGAGGCCATGTGCCGGGAAGCGCCCGGCGACATGCTGGACCTCGAGCGGCTGGGGGTGATCTTCAGCCGTGACGAACGCGGTCGGATCGCCCAGCGCCCCTTCGGCGGTGCCGGAGCCGTCCGGACCTGTTATGCCGCCGACCGGACCGGCCATGCCATTCTGCACGCCATGTACGAGCAGCTGCTCAGGCGGCAGGTGGCCGTGTACGAGGAGTGGTACGTCACCTCGCTGATTGTGGAGGACGGTGTCTGCCGTGGCGTCGTCGCCTGGGACTTGCTCCACGGCGGACTGCACGCCATCGCGGCCAAAGCGGTGATCCTGGCCACGGGCGGCAGCGGCCGGGTCTTTTTCACGAGCACGAACGCGGTCATCAACACGGGTGACGGGATGGCCTTGGCGTATCGAGGCGGCGCCCCGCTGGAGGACATGGAGTTTGTCCAGTTCCATCCGACCACGCTGAAGGATACCGGCATCCTCATCACGGAAGGAGCGCGCGGGGAAGGCGCCTATTTATTGAACACCCTGGGCGAGCGGTTCATGAAACGGTATGCCCCGGACCTCATGGAGCTGGCCACACGGTCCACGGTGTCGCTGGCCATCGGCCGCGAGATTCTGGAAGGCCGCGGCGTGGACGGATGCGTGCTGTTGGATCTGCGGCATCTCGGCCGAGGCCGCATCATGGAGCGGCTACCGCAGATCCGCGAGCTCGCGATGGAATTCGCGAGCGTGGATCCCATCGAAAGCCCGATTCCTGTGCGGCCGGGAGCCCACTATCAGATGGGCGGCGTGCGCACCAACCAGTGGGGCGAGACCGAGATCAGGGGCCTGTACGCGGCGGGCGAATGCGCCTGTGTCAGCGTGCACGGAGCCAATCGCTTGGGGGGGAACTCGTTGCTGGAGACCATCGTGTTCGGGCGCCGGGCGGGGCAACGCGCCGGCGAGTACGTGCGGGAGGTCCCCCCGCGAGCGGTTTCCGACGCGGTGCTTCGGACCGAGCAGCGTCAGGTGGAGCGGTTGCTGAAGAGTGAAGGGTCTGTGCGAGCGTGGCAGCTCCGCGAAGAGCTGGGGCGGACGATGAACCATAATCTCGGGATCTTCCGGACGCAGGCCTCCATGGCCGAAGCGCTCAAGACGGTGCAACAGCTCAGGGCCCAGCTACCGTTGCTTACTCTGCATGACCGGGGGAAGATCTTCAACACAGACCTGATCGGTGTCTTGGAGCTCCATTCCCTGCTGGATGTCGCCGAGACGATCGTGGCGAGCGCGCTGGCGCGCGAGGAAAGCCGCGGCGCGCACTACCGCTCCGATTTCCCGGCGCGTGACGATACGAACTGGCTCAAGCACACGCTGGCCCGTTGGACGCCGCGGGGACCCAGCCTCAGCTACGCGCCGGTCACCATCACGCGGTTTCCACCAAAATAGGGAACAGGCCAGGGGCAAGGGGCGAGAGGCAATAGGCAACAGGTTAAGGTCGTATCCGACCCATTGCCCTTAGCCTCGCGCCTCTAGCCCGCGAGTATGCGAATTCTAGTGATTGAAGATGAGGCGAAGGTCGCGTCGTTTATCCGGCGCGCGCTGGAAGAGGAGAGCTACGCCGTAGATCTCTGCGCCGATGGGCCCTCGGGCCTCGAGGCCGCGAAAAGCGCGACCTACGATGCGATCATCCTGGATGTGCTGCTGCCCGGACTGTCCGGACTGGAAGTGCTGAAGGCCCTTCGTCAGGACAAGGTCCGGACGCCGGTGCTGATCCTGACCGCGCGCGGCGAGACCGATCAGAAAGTAAAGGGGCTGGATACCGGGGCCGACGACTACCTGACCAAGCCGTTTGCCATCGAGGAGCTGCTCGCGCGCGTCCGGGCGCTGCTCCGGCGGGGAACCGGCGAGGCGAGCGGACTCCTCCAAGTGGACGATCTCGTGCTGAACCCCGCCACCCGTGAAGTGACTCGCGGCGGGCACAAGATCGACCTCACGGCCAAGGAGTATGCGCTGCTGGAGTACATGATGCGAAATGCCGGCCGTGTGTTGACCCGCCCCATGATCGCCGAGCACGTCTGGAACCTGGATTTCGACACCTTCACCAATGTCATCGACGTGTACGTCAATTACCTGCGCAACAAGATCGACCGCGGGTACGAGCGCAAGCTGATCCATACGGTGCGCGGCAGCGGCTACGTCCTGAAAAGCGGGAGCGAATAGCTTATGGCTCCCCTCTCCATTCGCGCACGCCTCACCCTCTGGTACGGCACCGCGCTGGCCTTGATCTTCGTGCTCTTTGCCTCCGTGCTGTACACGGTCTTGGCCCGGGGGCTGAAGGAGCAGGTCGATCGCTCGCTGCAAGAGGCCGCCGGCGCGGCGGTTCGGGCGATCGAGCAGCGCCGCTTCGGGCCGTTCCTGCTGTTCGAGGATTTTTCGCGGGACTTTCCGGAGTTGGCGGTCCTCGACAAGTTCTTCCAGATCTTCGGGCCGACGGGAAAGGTCACGATCCAGTCTCCTAATCTCAGTAACCAGGACATCCCCTTGAGCCGGACGGCGCTGGAAGCGGCGCTGGCGGGGAAGACGACGTTTGAGTCGGCGCGATTCCGGGAAGGTCCGCCGATCAGGCTCATCTCGGTCCCGATCGCCCACGGGGGCGCCCTGGTGAACATCGTGCAGGTGGGCACCTCTCTCCAGCCGCTCGACGAGACGCTGAACCGGGTGCTGCTCATCCTGCTGGTGACCGTGCCGGCGGGACTGGTGGTGGCATTGGCCGGCGGCTGGTTTCTGGCCGGACGCGCGCTGCGCCCGGTCGAGAGCATCACCCAGGCGGCGCGAAAAATCGCCGCTGGGGATCTGACCCAGCGGCTCGCGGTGCCACCCGCCTCGGATGAGATCGGCCGGCTAGCCGCCACCTTCAATGAGATGATCGCCAAGCTCGAGCAGTTGTTCCACCAGGTCCGGCAGTTCAGCACCGATGCGTCGCACGAACTGCGCACCCCGCTCACGGTGCTCAAAGGCGAGACCGAGCTGGCGCTCCGGCGTCCGCGCTCGACCGAAGACTACCGCCTGGTGCTCGAGAGCAGCCTGGAGGAAATCGACCGGATGACGCGGATCGTGGAGGAGCTGCTCTTCCTGTCGCGCGTGGATCAGGGCGAGATCAGGATGGTGGCGGCGCCGGTGCGGCTGGATAGCCTCATCGAAGACATCCACCGGCAGGCCGAGATGATCGCACAGCCGTGCGATGTGCGGGTCACGCTCGACAAGGTCGAGAAAGCGACGGTGAGCGGCGATGAACTTCGGCTCCGGGAACTATTCCTGAATCTGGTGGACAACGCCGTGAAGTACTCACACCCCCGTGGGACCGTCGAGCTGTCCTTGCTTCGCGAGGCTCAAACCGCCCGCGTGTCCGTGAGGGACTTGGGCATCGGGATCCCACAGGCCGAGCAGGCTCGCATCTTCGACCGGTTCTACCGGACCGAGGCCGCCCGCGCCCATCACAAGAGCGGCACGGGCTTGGGGTTGTCCATCTGCAAGTGGATCGCCGAAGCCCATCACGGAAGCATCGACGTCCAAAGCTCCCCCGGCCACGGCTCCACCTTTACGGTCGTGCTCCCTCTCGCACAATAAAAGCGTCAGTCAACACTGTTGAACGCCGTACAATCAGGGATCCAGCACAATAGACATTACCTGCTACCATGTGTATCCTTCGAGTCCAATCGAAGCGGCATGACCTCTTCCCCTTGTGCCTGGGCATTTATGGGCGATGACCGGCCTCTTAGAGAAGGGCAAATCCTTTCCGGGTCGCTGTTCAGCGAACCCATGCGGGTTGAGACATTCCAGCCGGGTGGGCCCGACACCTGGATCGTCGGGCTGGTCGGCACGCAGAGCGAACGGTTCCGCAAGGTCACGCTCTCCCTCGCAGACCTCAAGGGGCTCAAGATTCTGGACCCAACTTGCTCATACAAAGGAGATGGGCAGGTGCTCCGCCTGGGCCTACAGGCCTACGCCTTGGGCATCGCCTATGAGTTTGATCCGTACTTTGGACTTTCCATCTCTCGTGTTGACCCACTGCCGCATCAACTCGAAGCCATTTACGACCACCTCCTGAAGCTCGCCCGCGTCCGGTTCCTCCTGGCCGACGATGCTGGAGCGGGCAAGACCATCATGGCCGGCCTGCTCATCCGAGAGCTCAAGCTCCGCGGTCTTGCGGAGCGAGTCCTCATCGTCTGTCCGGCGAATCTGGCCTTCCAATGGCAACGCGAGCTGAATGAGAAGTTCGACGAGAAGTTCCATGTCATCAGGGGCGACGCCATCCGCGATCAGTTCGGCATCAACCAGTGGCTTGAACACAAGCAACTCCTCACGTCGCTGGACCTGGCCAAACGAACGGACATCCTGCCTGGGCTAAAACAGGTCCATTGGGACTTGGTCATTGTAGATGAGGCCCATCGCATGTCGGCCGCAGACACTGAGCACAAGAGCCAACGCTACCGGCTTGGAGAGTTACTGCGCGAGAGCAGCGATCATCTCCTTCTCTTGACGGCAACGCCGCACAAGGGCGACCCGGCGAACTTCAGCCTGTTTCTTCAGTTGCTGGACCAGGATGCCTATGCGGATGTGAAGTCTATTCGGCAGGCAATGGAGCGGCGGCACGCGCCCTTTTATCTGCGCCGCACCAAAGAGGCGATGGTCTATTTTCCGGAGCGTCAGGCGGACGGCAAATGGGTTGCGCGCAAGATCTTCACCAAACGCATCCCGCACACGGCGGACTTCAAAATCGACGGCGATGAAGACCGGCTGTATCGCGACGTCACGGCCTATGTGAAGGCACAGTCATACAAAGCGGCAGCGGAAGAGGATGACCCTCGATCCAGGGCAGTCGGCTTCTTGATGGCCCTGTACCAGCGCCGGCTGGCTTCCAGCACCTTTGCCC
>CAYZKG010000109.1:6364-9666 GCA_964478915.1 uncultured Nitrospira sp. | reverse complement strand
CGGGACATCCGGTGCATGAGACTGGATCTTGAACAATGTCTCAAGGCCGGAGCTGTCGGGCAGGGAGAGGCCCACGAGCACCACGTCGACACCGCCCTTGGCCAGCCCCTCGAGTCCCTCCGCCAACCGACTGATCCACACGGTCTCAAACGAGCCGCCATCAGGCTTCCTCAGGCTTTCGCTGATGAACTCAGCGTCCCGACGATTACCCTCGATGACGAGAACTCTGACCGCGGCGCGTTTCATGCATAGGTCCCATGAAACGGGTCATAGAAGCATCGAACTTGCGATCTCATGGGCGTCACAGCCTACGAGGAGCGGAGAGCGGTAGCATAGGCTACACCGAAATGCCAGCCCTGTCCAGGCACCGCGCCGGTGGGGATAGTGATTTCGGAAAAGTAAGCGGCTAGGGATCGAACGAGATCCGCTCCCAGCTTTCGCCGCCGTTGAGGCTCCGGTAGAGTCCGCTCCCGTTCGTCCCCACGTAGAAGATCGTGGGGTCGAGGGGGCTCTGGACCAGGGATCGGATGTTCAGAGTGGCAAGACCCCGATTGATCGCAGCCCAAGTGGTTCCACCATCCTTGCTGCGGTACACGCCTTGTCGGCTGGCCACGTAGATCACGCCGGCCTCCGCTCGATCGAGGACCATGGCGCTGATCATCTGATCAGGCAGAGATTGAGCGATCCGTGACCACGAAGCCGCTCCATCCACCGACTTATAGAGGCCGTTGAGCGTAGCGGCGTAGATCACGCTGGAGTCCCGAGGGTCCACCTGAACGACCGTGACGCCCAAGGCCCGCGAGGTACTCCGCACCTCAGGCGCGACCAGGCCGTCGTTCACGATTTGCCATCGCGACGCCCGGTTGACCGTCTTGTACATGCCTCCACTCGTCCCGGCGTACATGATCGTGGGCTGCCGGGGGTCCATGGCCAGCGTCACCACCATCAACACTTCCTTCATACCATCCATCCGCTTTTCCCACGACTCACCGCCGTTCTGGGTCTCGAAGATTCCCATGGTGGTGGCCACAAAGAGCTTATTGCTGTCCGCCGGGTCAAACACAAACTGGTTGACGACCGAGCTGACGTCCACGCTATCGAGCCCCTGCCTGAGCGACACCCATCGCTGCCCCCCGTCATAACTCTTGTAGACCGCATCCCCTTTCGTGCCGGCATAGACCGTGGCCGGATAGACCGGGTCGATGGCCATGGAGATGACACGGGAATGGCTCATGCCCCGAGAAAGATTGTTCCAGGTCTGCCCGCCATCCCTGGTCTTATAGATATAATCGTTCGTGGCGACGTAGAGGATCTTGGGATTGGCGGGATGAAGGGCGACGACCACGATCGCGTCGCTTCGCCCGCAGCCCGCGGCCACGAGCGCCACCAGCATGAGCCGTGCTGCCAGAAGGCCCCGTGAGGTTGCCGATGCCATTGCGACCACGACAGAACGCTCAGCTTTAGGAAGAGGCTGCCTCCTCCCTCTTGGCTTCAAGATACTCGAAATGAAAAAATCACTCAATCAACCGATTCCCGGGATCCTCGGCCATAGATCAACCGTGCGCCGGGCTGGTTGGTCAAGTAGTACCAGAGCCACTCGGACATGACCCGGAAGCGATTGCGGAACCCGATCAGAAAGTAGATATGGACCAGCCCCCAGAGGATCCACGCCACGACGCCCGAGCTGCGGAATGCTCCGATCTGGGCGATGGCCCTCCCTTTGCCGATCGTCGCCATGGTGCCCCGGTCAATATAGACGAACGGCGGCCGCCGGCTTGCTGGAATCTGCCGCTCAACCTGGCGTGCGACGTACCGAGCCTGCTGCATCGCCACCGGTGCGACTGCCGGAAGCACGTTCCCCTGCGGATCGGTCGCATGCGCCGCATCGCCGATCACGAAAATCCGCGGCTCCCCCGGAATGCTGAGGTCCTTTTGCACCATCACGTGTCCTTGCTTGTCCAGGGGGGCCTCCAGCGAATGCAGAAACGACGGCGCCACATTCCCGGGAGCCCACAGAACCGTAGCGGTCTCGATCCATCGCCCGCCGGCCCGCACGCCGTCCTCCGTCACGTCTGCGACCGGGGCATTCAGGCTTACCGTCACCCCGAGGTGCTCCAGCATGCGTACGGCTTTTCCCGCCAGGGAGAGATCGAAGCCGGCTAGGATTCGTGGTCCGGCCTCAAGCAGGAACACCGTCATCTCATCGGCCTGAAGCCCCGGAAAATCAGGAAGAACGGTTTCGCGGGCGATCTCGGCCAGGGCGCCAGCCAGCTCCACACCGGTCGGCCCTCCGCCCACCACGGCAAACGTGAGATAGCGCGTCCTTTGCGGACCAGGGCCGAGACGCTCCGCCCGTTCAAATGCCAGGAGGACCCGCTCGCGGATGGCCAAGGCATCGTTCAAGGTTTTCAATCCGGGCGCATACGCCTCCCATTCCCCATGCCCGAAGTACGAGTGACGGCTCCCGGGAGCCAGAATCAGGTAATCAAAGGGCACCGTGCCGTCGGACAGGACTACCTGTCGCTTCCCGCAATCGACGGCGAGCACCTCGTTCAGCATGATGTGGATGTTGCGCTGGCCGCGGAAGATCCCTCTCAGCGGAGAGGCGATGTCGGCCGGCGACAGCGCCGCTGTGGCGACCTGATAGAGAAGGGGCTGAAACAGATGGTGGTTGGTGCGATCGATCAGGACAATTTCGACAGGCGCCCGCCGAAGCGCTTGCCCGGCGGTCAGCCCGCCGAAGCCGCCTCCGACGATCACCACGCGCGGGACAGCCATCGCCAGCAGGCGCTCGCCTATCTGACCATGATCACGGGCCGCTCTCGGCAGACGCACGTACACACCAGACTCGGCGGGTTTGTGATTTCTGATCGGTCATCACCTCGCCGGACAGGAAGCTGACGTGCCAGGCCGTGATGGGGTCCTTGAGGGATGGAGTGGTCGTCCAATAGATCGCCGACTTCACATTGGAGAAAGGATGCCCGGCGGGCAGGGCGGGATCATGTTGGCTCTGATCCACGAGGCTCGCCAGCTCTTCGACCGTCGGAGCGCGCCAGCCTTTTCGCCCGCCGACCGTCTTCTCGAGACAATGCGGATTCGCGTCGCTCCACACCCCATGGAAGCTGTCCGGCTCCCGCTCCCAAATCAGACCGGTCTTGTTGTCCCTGACCGCCGCCCCTTCCATGACCAGCACAAAGCGGTCGCTCGTGCCTGTCTCGCCCGTCGTAACCTGACCCGACATGATGGCCAGTGAAGAGGCTATAGCCGTCATGAAGCCGGCGAAGGGATTACGTGTCACGTTC
>CAYZKG010000109.1:0-6264 GCA_964478915.1 uncultured Nitrospira sp. | reverse complement strand
GCAATCTCACGTACAATTCGGCTTCGCCCGGCTCAGCCGGCTTCCACTCGCGACAGCGACTACGCAAGAGGAACGTATGGAGATCCTGCCCGCCCATAGCGCCGTGAGGTTCCGCAACTGGCGGATCGCCACCAAACTCATGGCGCTGATCATCCCGCTGTTCGTGCTCCTGACCGTCGCGGTCGCCTGGATCGACCAGGCCCTCGATGAAGCCAACCTGAGGGAGAAGCTCTCCCAGCGGGCGAAAAGCCTCCACACCCAGATCATGGCGGACCGCGCCTACTATGCGACGGTCATCGTCCCACGGATTGCGGAGCTGGGAGGAACCATGGGGCCGGACTACGCGAAGGTGCATGGTCGGTTTCCCCTCCCCGCGACCTTTGTGCGCGAAGTGTCGGAGAAGACCGCCCAACACCGGGACGGGTACGTCGCAAACCTGATCAGCCCCTGGCCGATCAACAAAGACAAAGGGATGAAGGACGACTTCCATCGCGAGGGATTCAACTACCTGCTGGCCAATCCGAAAGGCCAGTTCGTCCGAACCGATACGATGGAGGGTCGCGCGGTGATGCGGGTGCTCATGGGCGACTTCGCCGCGGCTCAGTCCTGCGTGGACTGCCATAATGCCCACCACCAAAGCCCCCGGCACGACTTCCAGTTGAACGACCTGATGGGCGGCCTGGAGATCATCGTGCCCATGGATCAGTACCTGGCGGAAACCCGCCAGGGTCTCCTGCTGACCATGGTCGGCGGGGTCAGCTTCTGCCTGCTGCTGCTGGTGACAGTGGCCATCGGCACAAACTGGACCGTCACCCGCCCGCTGGCCGCGCTCGCCACGAGGATGAAGGCGTTCGCCGGATCCGAATCCGCCCTCATACCGAGGCCCTATTTACCCCCTCCGGCGGATGAAGCCGCCTATCTCGCCGAAACCTTCGAACGGATGCAATCGGTCATCGAAATGCAACAGCAAAGCCTCATGGACGCCAAAGAAGTGGCTGAAGCGGCCAACAAAGCCAAGTCCGAATTCCTGGCCAACATGAGCCATGAGCTTCGGACGCCGCTCAATGCCATCATCGGCTTTTCGGAGCTGCTGGCGGACAAGACCTTCGGCGAGCTGAACGCGAAGCAGGACAAGTACGTCAACAACATTCTCACGAGCGGTCGGCATCTCTTGCAGCTCATCAACGACATCCTGGACCTGTCCAAAGTCGAGGCCGGGCGCATGGAACTGCAATGCGCCACCTTCGACGCGACGCAAGCGGTACGCGACATCCTGGCGATCGTCAAGACACTGGCCAGCAAGAAAAACATCGCGCTGACGCTTCAGGGCGACAGCGAGATTCCGTTCATCAATGCCGATCAGAAGAAATTCAAGCAGGTCCTGTACAACTTACTGAGCAATGCCATCAAGTTTACGCCGGACGGGGGAAGCGTGACGATCACGCTTGCCATGACGGCCGATGTGGTGGACCAGGACCAGCCGGCCGGCCGCATGCTCCGCGTTTCGGTCAGAGACACCGGCATCGGCCTGAAGCCTGAGGATCAGAAGCGTATCTTCCGGGCGTTCGAGCAGGTGGACTCCTCGTACGCGCGTCAGCAGCACGGGACCGGGCTCGGGCTTACGCTGACTCAGAGGCTGGTCGAGATGCATGGCGGGCGTATCTGGGTGGAGAGTGCCGGGGAGGGTCAAGGCTGTGTGTTTAGTTTCGTCCTGCCGCTCGGCATGCCTGAAGCATCATCTCCCGCTGCCCCCCCGCCATCACCCGAGGTGGCCGAAGCCGGGGCCCCGGCAGTCACTCAAGACCAGGGCGCGCGCTCCAGGCCGCTGGTTCTGGTCGTCGAGGACGATCGCCAAGCCAGCGAGCTCCTTTGTCACCATCTGACCGAGGCCGGGTATGATGTCGCACAGGCCTTCGACGGGATCCAGGCCGTCCAGCTCGCCCGGAGTCTCAGGCCCACCGCCATCACCCTGGACGTGCTGCTCCCACAGAAAGACGGATTGCGGGTCCTGGCGGAACTCAAGACCCTGCCGGAAACGAGACAGATTCCGACCATCATCGTCTCGATCACGGACGAGCGCCAAATAGGCACAGCCTTAGGGGCTGCGGATTATCTCATCAAGCCGGTGGACCGAGACCGGCTGCTGCAAGCCTTGCAGCACGCCACGGGTTTCAAGAGAGCCGCGGCACGGACGGTCTTGATCGTGGAAGACGAACCGCAGGACCGCGAGTTCCTCAGCCGGCTACTGGAGGGGCAGGGCTACGAGGTGCTGCAAGCCTCCGGCGGACGGCAAGGGATTGAGCTGGCGCTCGCCCGGCGACCGGACGTCATGATCGTGGACCTCATGATGCCGGAGGTGAGCGGTTTCGACGTGGTCCAAGAAGTGCGCACCCACCCCGAGACGCGCGATATTCCCATCCTGATCTTTACTTCCAAGGATCTCTCTGAAGAGGAGCGCCAAAGCCTCATCCGCAATGTCCAGGCCATCGTCTTCAAATCAGGCAAAGAGGGCCTCCTGGAGGCCTTGGCGCAGCTGGCGACTCCGGTGCCGCTGAGAGACCGTACGAGTTGACGGAGGAGCAGAGATGGCCGGCGAAACCGTTTTGGTTATTGAAGACAATCCTCTGAACATGGAGTTGGTCACGGACCTGCTGGAAGCAGCCGGTTATTGCGTTCGTCAGGCCAGGACCGCTGAGGAAGGCATTCGCCTGGTCAGAACGGAGCGGCCGAGACTCATCCTGATGGATTTCAGCCTGCCCGGGATGGACGGCTTGAGCGCCACGGCGGTGCTCAAGTCGGACCCCGCCACCCGAGAGATCCCCGTCATTGCGCTGACCGCCCACGCGATGAAAGGGGACGAAGAAAAAGCCCGCGCCGCCGGCTGTGTGGCGTACATCACCAAGCCGATCGACACCAGAGAGTTTCCGAAAACCATCGCCCAGTTCTTGCAATCAGCCGGATAGCCAACAGGCAGGTCAAGGAGGCCGCAGGAATGGACCAGCCGAAACACATTCTCATCGTGGATGATGAGCAGGCCAATCGCGACCTGCTGGAGGCCATGGTCGAATCACTGGGGCATGTGCCGGAGCTGGCCCGAGACGGCGTGGAGGCGCTCGCGAAGATCAAGCTCGGCATGGACCTGGTGCTGCTGGATGTCATGATGCCGGGCATGGATGGATTCGAGGTGGCGCGGCGCATCCGGCAAGATCCTGAGGTCTGTGACATCCCGATCATCATGCAGACTGCGTTGACGAGCCGGGAGGACCGCCTGCGGGCGGTGGAAGCCGGCACCACCGACTTCATTGCCAAGCCCGTGGACAAGACCGAGCTTCGGGTGCGGGCGACATCCCTGCTCCGGATGAAGGCGGCGCAGGATGTGGTGAAGCAGCACCAAAAGGAGCTGGAAGAAACGGTCCAAAAGCGGACCGCGGCGCTGCGCCAGGCGCTCGCCGAAATGGCCGACGCGCAGCGCCGGGAGCACCATGCGCATCTGGATACCATCCACCGGTTGGCGGTCGCAGCGGAGTATAAAGACGAGGACACAGCGGCCCACATCGACCGCATGAGCCGCTACTCCGCGCTCCTCGCCCGGCACCTGAAGCTGCCGCCCGGTGAGGTCGAGCTGGTCCTGCTGGCCAGTCCCATGCACGACGTCGGCAAGATCGGCATCCCCGATGCGATCCTGCTCAAGCCGGCGAAACTGGAGCCGGAGGAATGGAAGATCATGCAGCAGCACTCCGCAATCGGCGCCCGCATCCTCGGCGGCTCCCAGTCCGAGTTACTCAAAGCCGGAGAGCTCATCGCCATGTGCCACCACGAAAAATGGGATGGCACCGGCTATCCGAAGGGCCTGGCCGGTGAGGCCATCCCTCTCTGGGGGCGCATTTGCGCGGTCGCGGACGTGTTCGATGCGCTGACGAGCCGGCGTCCGTACAAACCGGCGTTCCCGAACGACAAAGCGGTGGAGATCCTGAAGGAAGGGACGGGAAAGCATTTCGATCCGCCGTTGGTGGAGCTGTTCATCAAGAACCTCGAAGAGGTCATCGGTATTCAGCAGGAGTACCGAGACGACAAACCGCGTTAGGAGTCGAGACTCGATCCCGAGGTGATCTATGAAACTCAAGCGAGGGCTGATGATAATCGGGGCGCTCGTCGCGCTGGCCGGCTGTGTGCTCCTCGAACCCTGGCAGGTAACATACCTCCGTACGGCCGAGAACCGCGCCACCCAGCAAGAGGTCAAGGAAAAGCTCGGGGCGCCGCTTCGGGTGACGAGGTCAGAGGGGGACGGAACGGAATGGTACTACGAGTTTTTTGACTATGATCCAGGCGATCGCATCCACCCCGGAGTGAGTTGGTGCGACCAATATTGGCTGAGCTTTGATGACCGGGCGTTGCTCCGCCGATGGCAGCACAAGGAGACCAGGGAGACCACGCGCATTCCCTGCTCCCTCCTGTAATGGCTCGTCATCCTCCCCCGCCTCTCGGCGCTTCCATAAGTTTCCAGCTGTCCACCACGCCCGTGTCGAAATACACTCGGTGCTGCGCTGTCGTGCAGGGCGTTCGGCCGCTCGGCGGATACATCCACACCTCCAGGTCCCGGCCGTCGGCCTTGATCATCTTCTTACAGACCGGTTCGCCGAGGGTGAGGAACACCTGATCCTGCGTCATCCCTCGCAGCAAATAGCCGTTGTCAATCGCCCGCTTGACCTGGTCGGAATAGGAGGGATACTGCTCCTTCATCAGGCGGGCCCGCTCCGAGCTGCATCCGGCAAGCAGCAGCACCGCGAGGAGCGCAACGATCCCGCCCCAGTGTCGCGCGCCACGGCGATCTCCGGCTCGCCTAGTTGCCGACATCATTGCTGTCCGCCGTCTGGAGATCCCGCTTGGTGTCGTTGACGCTCCATTGATCGAGCGTCGCATCGTTATCGAGGTTCGCCGCGCCGGTGGCCGTAAAGCCGGTCGTGCTGGTATTGGCTGCCGGTGTCCCTTCGTTGACGATCGGGCCGACGCCGGCCGGCAAATAGTCCACATCAATCGTATTCGTGGAGGTTCCCCCGGCTCCGGGGGCTCCACTGCGATAGCTATAGCGGTTGGACGTCCCGGCCAGCTTGAACCCGATCTCGCCGAAGGCTCCGTACCGCTGGTGCTCGCCGTAGTAGGCCGCCTCGGCCACGAACATGGCGCCCAGGTTTGTCTTCACCTCTGCCTGCCGGGACTTCGCCTGATACCGGAGGAAATTGGGAATGGCGATGGCCGCGAGGAGGCCGACGATCGTGACCACAATCATCAGCTCGATGAGCGTGAACCCCCGCTGGTCTGATCGGTGAGGGCCCAGGACAGACACAACATGAGCCGTACAGTGATTCATGTGGTTTTTCACTGATAGCGTTTTCTTCTTAAATTCGCAAGCTTCTCAGCCGTTCACTGTTTCATTCGGAGAACACTCTGGGACCTACTTTTTTGGCTTCCAGTTCCGGGCCAATTGCTGGGCTTCGGCGATCTGGGCATGCGTCATGCGCATTGCGAGCACTTCTCGTGCCTTCAGAGCTTTCTCATTGCCTTGGGCCGCCGAGAGGTTGAGCCACATGTGCGCCTGAACGTAGTCCTGCGGCACACCTTGGCCATAGGCATAGAGCAATCCGAGATTGAGCTGGCCCAACGCGTCGCCTTGATCCGCTAACTTCCGGAATTCTTTCAATGCCGTCGCGTAGTCCCCGCGCTTATAGGCTTCAACGCCAGTCTCAGACTCGGCCCATGCGGGCAAGGCGAAACAAAGCAGTAAGAGCACAATAGGGATGAATGTTGGTGCGAAGTGCTTCATGCTGAAGCTTTTACCCTAAGTGGATTCAGGTTGAAAATAGGAAGTTTCGAGGAAATCGCTGAACGCTGGAAAAGCTGGAGCCGGCGAGTGGGATCGAACCACCGACCTGCGGTTTACGAAACCGCTGCTCTGCCGCTGAGCTACGCCGGCTCTCTCCTTAGCTCGTCCGTGAGGCAGTGGCGATCTCGCCACCGACGCTCGCTAACCCTGCATACAGGCCGCTCATGTTCGATCCCGCCCAAAGGTTGCGGCCCATTTGCTCTGCTCGGGGTTTCTTATACAGGGTGGGGTCGCGTACCGTCAATCAGGGAAAGGTTCGCTGCCCCTCTTCTTCGGTGAGGACGCCTTTTTTCTGAAGGGTCTGGATCAAGTCGCTAAGACCCTTGGCCGGATCCGGCCTCGGCGGCTGCCGGCCGAGGACTCGGAAGGAGGGCGTGAAGATG
>CAYZKG010000108.1:0-10054 GCA_964478915.1 uncultured Nitrospira sp. | reverse complement strand
CAGGTGACGGTCGAGACGGCGCTCGACGAGATCGCGCGCGCCGAGCCGGCTCAGGAGGGTCGCGACGGCCCGCTCGCGGACGAGATCGTACTGGCGTTGAAAGAACAGCTCCAAAAGGTGCGCGAGCGCCTCCAGCGCCTCGGTCCCATCAACCTCGCCGCGATCGAGGAGCACCGCGAGCTGGAGGAGCGGTATCGGTTCTTGACCACCCAGGACGCGGACCTGTCCAACTCCATGAATTCCTTGAAAGAGATCATCCATCGGATCAACCGGACGACGGAGCAGATGTTCTTGCAGACCTTCGAGGAGCTGCAAGCGAAGTTCGGCGAAATGTTCGCGCGATTCTTCCAGGGCGGCCGCGCGGAGCTGGTGCTGACCGAGGCGGAAGAGCCCTCCGAGCTCCGGAACGGCTCGCGTCCGGAACCGGGCGTCGACATCGTGGTCCAGCCTCCGGGGAAGCGCCTGAAGAATATCGCCATGCTGTCCGGCGGCGAAAAGACCTTGACCGCGATGGCCCTGCTGTTCGCCAGCTTTCTGGTCCGGCCGACCCCGTTTTGCATCCTGGATGAGATCGATGCGCCGCTGGACGAAGAGAACATCGGACGATTCACCGGGGTGCTGCGGGAGCTGGCGGAGCAGTCGCAGTTCATCGTGATCACGCACAACAAGCGCACGATGGAGGTGGCTGATTCCTTGTTCGGAGTGACCATGGAGGAACCCGGGATCTCCAAGCTCGTCTCGGTGCGACTCACGGACCTTCAACCGGCTTGAGTGGAGCGTGTTTGCTTGACACCCAGCAAACCGGTTTGCTATAAGGCCCACCTATGCAATCTAGTGTGTCCCGCCGCCGATCGTCCCCGAACCGTTGCAGTAGCCACCGGCTCGCTCTCTCCCTGCTGTCCCCCTTCTTGAGCCGGTGACCGAAGGCGCATGAAGCTCCTCAAAATTTTGATCACCCGGCTGTCAGGCGGCTTGTTTGCCTCGGTCTCGGACCGCTTGAAGCCCGGATCGCGCAGTCGGCCCTCACCCACGCTGCGTCTCGTCTCGCATAACGTTCAGGCCGGCGCTTCGACGGAAGCCGGCGTGCGCCGCAGCGGCTCGGCGGTCGGTCAATCGGAAGCCATCGATGAGGCCATTCGGCGGAGCCAGAACTGGCTGCTGTCCCGGCAGCATCCGAGCGGATTCTGGGTCGCCGAGCTGGAAGCCGATACGACGCTCACCTCGGAGTATCTCATGCTTCGGCGGTTCCTGGATCGCGTGGACCCGGAACGCGAACGGAGAGCGGTGCGGTATCTCCGGGCCACCCAGCTTCCCGACGGAGGCTGGCCCATCTATTCCGGCGGCCCATCCGAGATCAGCGCCTCGGTGAAAGCCTACTTCGCGTTGAAGCTGAGCGGTGTCTCGGCGGACGAGCCGTTCATGGTTCGAGCCCGGGAGTGCATTCTGGCCAAAGGCGGCGTGGTGGCGGCCAACGTCTTTACGAAGATCACCTTGGCTCTGTTCGACCAGTACAACTGGCGCGGCATCCCGAGCATGCCCGCAGAGATCATGCTCCTGCCGAAACGCTTTTACTTCAGCCTGTACGCCATCTCTTATTGGTCGCGGGCGGTGCTGATTCCGCTCCTGATCGTCTTCGAGCATCGGCCGGTCTGTCGGATTCCAGCCGAGCAAGGGATCGCAGAGCTCTTTCTCGAGCCGCGGGACCAGATTCGGTATCGCAAGGTGCCGCCGTTCAAGAAGGATGCGGCGTGGCTGACGTGGCGGAATCTCTTCATCACGCTCGATGCCTGGCTCAAATGGTACGAGCGCATGCCGATCCGGGCGCTGCGCAAGATGGCCGTGCAGAAAGCGGCAGCCTGGATGCTCGAGCACATGAACGGCGCCGGGGGGCTCGGAGCGATCTATCCGGCGATGGCAAACTCCATCTTCGCCCTGCGGTGTCTCGGGTACGGCGCCGACGATCCCAAGGTGGTGAAGGCCTTGCGCGAGATCGAGGCGCTGGAGGTGTACGGAACGGTCACGGAGGGCGACGAGGAGGTGGAAGCCCTCCACCTGCAACCGTGCTTCTCCCCCGTCTGGGACACCTCGCTCTTGATGAATGCGCTCGTGGAGGCCGGGTGCCGTCCCGATCATCCGGCGTTCGTGAAGGCGGCGGGCTGGCTTCGGTCGTGCCAGACGACGACGGTGGGAGATTGGAAAGTGTCGGCGCCGACCGCCGAGCCGGGAGGCTGGTATTTTCAGTTCGAGAACGAGTGGTATCCGGATGTTGACGACACCACGGTGGTGTTGATGGCCCTGGCCAAACTGCGTCTTCCGCCGGCTGATGCCACCATGAGCGCCCTCCTGCGCGGCTACCGCTGGGTCATGGCGATGCAAGGCTCGGACGGCGGGTGGGGATCGTACGACAGAGACAACAGTCATATGATCTTCAACCTCATCCCCTTTGCGGACCACCGGGCGCTGCTGGATCCCAGCACTGCGGACCTGACCGGTCGCAGCCTGGAGCTCCTCGGCGCGCTGGGGTACGACCGCACGCATCCGGCGGCCGGTCCCGCTCTCGAATTCCTCCGGCGGGAACAGGAAGCGGACGGGAGCTGGTACGGGCGATGGGGCGTCAATTATATCTATGGCACGTGGTCCGTGTTGGCGGGCTTGCGAGCGATCGGCGAAGACCTGTCCGCTCCCTACGTGCGCAGGGCGATCGAATGGGTCGAGTCCAGACAAAATCCGGATGGCGGATGGGGCGAGTCCTGCCTGAGTTATGCCGACCCTGCCATGGCCGGGAGAGGCGAAAGCACGCCATCGCAGACCGCTTGGGCCTTGATCGCCCTCCTGTCCGCGGGCGTTTCCAGCTCCATCAGCGTGGTCCGGGGGGTACATTACCTGCTCCGGCAGCAGAGGGAAGATGGCTCATGGACCGAAGTCCGTCACACCGGCACCGGCTTCCCGCGCGTCTTCTACCTGCGCTACCATTGGTACTGTCAGTACTTTCCGCTCTGGGCTCTCGCCATGTACCGAAACATGCGAACTCGTGGGCAGACCAAAGCCGATGAACTCCGCCACGTCGCTCGCGAGACAGGATGGTTCCGGTCAGCACTCGGTTAGCCCCCGCGGCTTCAGCCTGCCAGACCGTGCCGCCCTGCAAGGGACGTCCCGAGTGAGCGAGTAGTGGTTACTTCACATCCATGTTGGTTGGGATCTTTACTGCGACCCGATGGGAAATGAATGCGATCCGTCGCGCGATCGTGGTTGAGGATGACCGTCCCGCCGGCGACTCGCGCTGGGTGACGGGCCGCCGTGGGAACTGCCGGCTGTTCGTGATTCAGACAGGGGTCGGGCCTGCCCGAGCGGAGTCCGTGTGCCGGAAGGTCCTGGCTCGACAGCCGCTGGATCTCGCGGTGGCATCGGGCTTCGCCTGTGCCTTGACGCCTTGCGGGATCGGCGACCTCTTGATCGGCACGGATGTGATCAGGCACGATGGCCGGGATCAGGCGCAGGGAGGGGTGTTGCACTGCGCCGATGACTGGAGGACGCTGGCGTTGCATGCAGCCCGAGAGGCCGGGATCCCGGCGCGCGATGGCCGGTTCATCACCGTCTCCCGGGTCCTGTGGCAAGCGACCGAGAAGCAACGGATCGCCGCAACGACGGGAGCGGTCGGGCTTGACATGGAGAGCGCCGGGATAGGCGCCGCAGCGGCGGAGCGGGATATTTCCTTCCTGGTGATCCGGGCGGTCTCCGATCTCGTGGATGAGGATCTTCCGTTCGACTTCAATCGCTACCTTGCCGGCGGGTGGTCCCGCGCGGTCCTGGCTTGTCTGGCAAAGCCCTCGCGCCTCGTCGGTCTCAATCGGCTCCGCCGACAGGCGGCCGTCGCCGTGGAACGCATGACCCGGTTCTACGGAAAGTTTCTGGACTCATTGCCCTCGGAAGTCTAACGCGTCACGGAGGACGCCGTGTTGACTGCGGCTGTCAGACAGATTGGTCGCGTCTCGCTCTTCCTGCTGGAGGAAATGGGCCGGATGCTCGTGTTCCTCCTCTCGACCTTCAGCTGGCTGCTGCGGCCGCCGCTCCGGCCGTTCCAAATACTCAAACAGGTGCATTTCATCGGATTCAAGTCCACGTTCGTGGTGGTGCTGACAGCCACCTTTACCGGCATGGTGCTCGCGCTTCAGGGATACTACACGCTGCGAAAGTTCGGTTCGGAAGCGGTGCTGGGCTCGGCTGTGGCGCTCAGCATAATCCGGGAGCTTGGGCCGGTCCTGGCCTCGTTGATGGTCACCGCCCGGGCCGGATCGGCGATGACCGCCGAGATCGGCATCATGCGGATCACCGAGCAGATCGACGCACTGGACACGATGGCCATCAACCCGCTTCAGTATCTGATTGCGCCGAAGATCGTGGCCGGCCTGATCGGGGTGCCTCTGCTGGTCGCGATCTTCGACGTCGTCGGAATCTACGGCGGATACATCGTGGGTGTTGATCTGCTGGGAGGGAATCCCGGCGCGTACTGGAGCTCCATGGAGTCATCCGTCGAATGGAAAGACGTCTATGGCGGAATTCTGAAGTCCATCAGTTTCGGGTTGATTGTCACCTGGATCTGCAGCTACAAGGGCTACTATACGAGGCCGAGCGCCGAGGGGCTCGGGACGGCCACGACCGAGGCGGTCGTGCTGGCGTCGGTGTTGATCCTCGTGTGGGACTATTTCTTGACGTCCGTCCTTCTATAAGCAGGCGATAGGCGATAGGCTATGGGCTATAGATCTAAGCAAAAGGCGACGGCGTTACCCTATCGCCCATTGCCCATTGCCTCTAGCCTGGCGAAGGCATGATCAGGCTCGAGGGAGTCGAGAAGACACTGGGAGGGCAGCCCGTGTTGCGCGGGGTCAACCTCACCATTCCGGTCGGGAAGCTCACCACCATCATCGGCCGAAGCGGCGGAGGCAAGAGCGTCCTGCTGAAGCACATGATCGGCCTCCTGCGGCCGGACCGGGGCAAGGTGTGGGTGGGGGACGTGGACATCTCCCGCATCAGGTCGAAGGAGCTCAACGAAGTCCGCAAGCGGTTCGCCATGCTGTTTCAAGGAGCGGCGTTGTTTGATTCCTTGACGGTGTTCGACAACGTCGCCTTCCCCCTCCGTGAGAAGCTGCGGCTGCCGGAAGACGAGGTGCGGGCTCGCGTGGAAGAAAAATTGGACCAGGTCGGATTGGCAGGGATGGGCCACAAGTTTCCGGCGGAGCTGAGCGGGGGGATGAAGAAGCGCGCCGGCTTGGCTCGGGCGCTGGTGATGGAGCCCGAGATCATCCTGTTCGATGAGCCGACCACCGGGCTGGACCCCTTGATGGCCAACACCATCCATGACCTGATCGTCTCGATGCATCGGGCGTTCGGGTTCACGGCGGTCTTGGTGAGCCATGAGGTTCCTGAGATCTTCGCCATTTCGGATTGGGTGGCGATGCTTCATGAGGGGACCATCGTCGCGATGGCTCCGTCGGCGGAGTTCCAGCGGACCACCGATCCCGTGGTCCGCGAATTCATTTCGGTGGGCGGGAGCGCCGCTGTGGCGCAGTAACGCGTAACGCGTGGCGGCAATGGGTGCCCCCGTCACTGGAGGTGAGTATGGAAAGAGCGAAACTCGAGTTGGTCGTCGGGGTCTTCGTGCTGATCGGGCTGGCCTGCTTGGCCTATCTCTCGATCAAGTTGGGCAAGCTGGAAGTGATCGGCGGGCAGATCTATGAGGTCGAGGCGGTCTTCGATTCGGTCTCGGGACTGAAGTCGGGAGCGACGGTGGAAGTCGCCGGGGTGGAGGTGGGCCGGGTCAAAACGATCCGGCTGAATGACGATCGGGCCACGCTCAAGCTGGCGATCCGCGACGGCGTCAAACTGTACGACGACACGATCGCCTCCATCAAGACTCGCGGCATCATCGGAGAAAAATATGTCTCTCTCTCTCCGGGCGGCGGAGGGGAACCGTTGAAGGCGGGAAGCAAGATCCGGGACACCGAATCGGGGTTGGATCTGGAACAGTTGGTCAGTCAGTTCATTCATGGTAATGTGAAGTAACTCGGATTCCAGAACATGAGGGTGACCATGAACAACACAGCCTGGCCTGAATACAGGGCCATCGATCGTCTGAAGAAGCGCCTGGGTGTAGGAGTCTTCACGTGCGCGTGCCTCTTTCTCGGATCGCAGGCCGCCGCCGCCGGTCCGGCCACCGACCAACTGAAGGGAACCATCGATGAGGTGATCCGCATTCTGACCGACAAAGAGATGAAGAAGCCGGAGCGGGCGGAGGAGCGACGTCGGCTGCTGGAAAAAGTGATCGGGGAACGGTTCAGCTACGAAGAGATGTCCAAGCGCGCCCTGGGCGCCCAGTGGAACAAGATCAACGACGCCCAGCGGAAGGAGTTCGTCACGCTCTTCCAACGGCATCTCGCCAATGCCTACGCGGGCAAGATCGAGGGATACAAGGGCGAGCAGATCCGGTTTCTGAATGAGCGCGAGGAGCAAGGCTATGCCGAGGTCCGCTCCAAGATCGTGACCGAGAAGGTCGAGATCCCCCTGGACTACCGGCTGATCAACAGGTCGGGTGACTGGCGGGTGTATGACGTCGTGGTTGACGGAGTCAGCCTCGTGAACAATTACCGCGGGCAGTTCAACCGGATCATCCGCTCCTCGTCGTATGAAGACCTGGTCGAGAAGCTACGGAAAAAGTCCGAAGACCTGAAGGCTCCGTAACTCAGCACGGGGCCAGATGCACCCGCCAACCCGCCGCGGCGCAACGCTCCTGTTCTGGATGCTTCCCGTGCTGGCGGAGGTTCTGCCTACCGGGCGAGCCTCGGCGGAGACCTCCTACTTTCCGATCCCCACCGTCTCCACGACGCGCAACGACGGGAACGATGCGGGATTGATCGTTCCCATCCTGATGACCGAGCCGACGGGCGACCTCAAGTACATCATGGCGCCGATGTTCGTGGTGAACTCCATCGTCGGCGCGCGGGGCTCCTTCAACCTCTTCCGCTACGAGCCGGGCGGCCGCGAGTTCAGGTTCATCGGGTCGTACACCGAGCGGATCGAGCGCAAGCTGGTGTTCAGCTACATCGACCCGGCTTTCAGCAACGGGCAGTACGTGCTCAACTTCGGCGGGTCCTTTTTCAAGAATGCCACCGTCCGGTTCTTCGGCATCAGCCAGGATACCCCGGCGAGCGATGAGACGAACTACACGGCGCGCGAAGTCCGCGCCTACTGGAAGTTCGGCATGTATCTGAACGAGGTCACGCAGATCGCTGTCGGGGAGCGCTTCAGGGAGGTGCGCGTGCAGCCGGGCGGGACCAGCTTGCCGTATTCACTGGAGCGCTTCCCGAATGTGGACGGCATGCAAGGCGCTTCCATCTTGGGGCACCGGGTCACCTTCCACTATGACACGCGCGACAACCTTGTCTCACCGACGGCCGGTTCGCAGGTGACCGCCTACGCCGAGTTGAACCAGAACCTGCGCAACGGAGACAACCCCGTCTATTCCCGGTACGAGCTGGAGTTCCGGCGGATCTTTCCCAGCGAATCGAAGCGGGCCATCCTGATTATTCGAGGGGATCTGCAGACCACATTCGGCACCGAGGTGCCGTTTTATGAACGGAGCTCGCTGGGCGGGCAGAACAACCTGCGCGGGTACGGGGTGGACCGGTTCATCGACAAGCATCTCATTGCCATCAACGTCGAGAACCGGCTGCACGTGATGCGGGCCAAGATCCTGAATGTCGCGGCGGAGTTCGAGATGGCGCCGTTTGTGGACATGGGGAAGGTGTTCAGTTCGTTCAGCAAAAAGCCGTTCACGGACTATGCGGTCACGCCGGGCATCGGGTTTCGGGGCATCGTACGCCCGAACGTCGTCGGGCGCGTGGACTACGGGTACAGCAATGAGGGCGGGGCCGTCTTCGCCGGCCTGGATTACCCCTTTTAGCAACCCTGCCGCGGTGCTTCAAACACCACGTAAGCACTTGACAGTAAACGGAGTCTGTGTGAAACTAGCCCCCGCTTTTTTGGGCACATTCCGTGTCGGCCGCGACCTTTGTGCGGGCTGGAGCTACGTCGGCCTGTGTGATGGGTTCGCGAGCGTCGGACAATTGATTATCACTGCACCGAGACGAGCGAAAGGAGTGCGATGTCGCTGCTGAAGACCCTCAACAGCCCGGCTGATCTGAAAAAACTCTCGCCGACCGAGTTTCCCGAGCTCTGCCGGGAAATCCGGGAGCAAATCATCTCGGTCGTGTCGAATGTCGGCGGGCATCTGGCTTCCAATCTCGGGGTGGTGGAGCTGACCGTGGCGCTCCATTACCTCTTGGACACTCCCCACGACAAGATCGTCTGGGATACGAGCAATCAAGCCTACACCCACAAGTTGCTGACCGGCCGGCGGGAGCAGTTTCATACCCTCCGCCAGTACGGCGGCTTGAGCGGCTTCTGCAAACGCGAAGAGAGTGCCTATGACACGTTCAATGCCGGCCATGCCGGCACCGGTGTCTCGGCTGCGCTCGGGATGGTCGAAGCCCGCGATCAGCTCGGCGACCCGCACAAGGTGGTGTGTGTGGTGGGCGACGGCGCCATGACCGCCGGCATGACCTTGGAGGCGCTGCACCATGCGGGAGGGCTGAACAAGGACTTTTTGGTCATCCTGAACGACAACCAGATGTCCATCTCCCGGAACGTGGGCGCCATCTCGGCCTACCTCAACCGCACCTTCACCGGCGAGTTCTATACTCGGATCAAGGAGGAGACGGGGCATTTCCTGCGCGCGCTGCCCCACATCGGCCAGCCCGTGGAGAAGCTCGCCCGGAGGGCGGAGGAGCTGGCCAAGGGACTGATTCTCCCCGGCCTGCTGTTCGAAGAGTTGGGCTTCCGCTACGTCGGGCCGATCGACGGCCATAACTTCGACCATCTGTTGCCGACCCTCGAAAACGTGCTTCGGTTGAAAGGTTCGACATTGCTCCATGTGATCACCAAGAAAGGCCTGGGCTACGAGCCGGCGATGAAGAATCCGGTCTGGTTCCACGCCTGTCCGGCCTTCGTCCAGGAGACCGGCGAGCCGGCCAAGAAGGCGACGCGTCCGTCCTACACCGCCGTGGCGGTGAACACGCTGGTGAAGCTGGCGCGGCAGGACAAACGGATCGTGGCGATCACCGCGGCCATGTGCGAAGGGACCGGCCTCACCGCATTTGAAAAGGAATTCCCGGATCGCCTGTACGATGTCGGCATCGCGGAGCAGCATGCCGTCACGTTCGCGGCAGGCTTGGCCGCCCAGGGAATGCGGCCGGTCGTGGCGATCTACGCCACGTTCCTCCAGCGTGCCTACGATCAGGTGGTACACGATGTCGCCACGCAAAATCTGCCGGTCAGCTTCTTCATCGATCGCGGGGGGCTCGTGGCGGAGGACGGCACAACCCACCACGGTGCGTTCGACTATGCCTATTTGCGGCATGTGCCGAACATGGTCGTCATGGCGCCGAAGGACGAGAACGAGTTGCAGCACATGATGGCGACCTGTCTCCAGCACGATGGTCCGGCCTCGGTTCGGTATCCTCGCGGGCTGAGCCTGGGCGTCCCGATGGACGCCGACATCAACGCTCTGCCGGTCGGAAAAGCCGAGTTGTTGCGGAACGGCGCCGATGTGGCCATCGTGGCGATCGGGGTCACTGTGTGCCAGGCCATGCGGGCCGCGGAACGCCTGGCGCAGGACGGCATCTCGTCGGCGGTGATGAACGCCCGGTTCGTCAAGCCGCTCGATGCCGCGCTGATCGGTGCCGTGGCGCGGCAGGTGCGCTGCCTCCTGACGGTGGAAGAAGGGGCGAAGATGGGGGGCTTTGGGTCGGCGGTCCTGGAAACGCTCTCCGAGCAGGGGCTCGCGCACCTTCCGACCCAGGTGCTCGGTCTGCCGGATTGGTTTATCGAACAGGGACCGCAGGACCTGCTGCGCGAGAAATACGGTCTCACGGCTGATAATATCTACGAGAGCGCCAAGGCTCTCCTGACACGGGCGCCTGCCCGCGCCACGGTGCTATAG
>CAYZKG010000107.1:0-10143 GCA_964478915.1 uncultured Nitrospira sp. | reverse complement strand
CCGACCGCGGAGCGGTTGAGGATCCTGAAAAGACTCCCGGTACATTTTCTCTGACACGAAAGCCGAGGGCACGAGCCTTGCGGCTCCTCAGTGCTTCGATTCGCAAGATGCTCACTCAGCACGGGGGGCTCTGGCCCGGGCCAGGCATCCGGCTTCGCCGGTGACTGGCCGGAGGATGGGGGCATCGGAGGAGCGGCGCACCACACGGGCCCCCATATCGGATGGCCAACCGCAAGGCGAGTGACCGAGGCAGAGCGCGCCTGGCACGCCCCCTTGCCACCGCAAGTCCAACTGAAAATGGGAGAACGCAAGGGGCGTGACAGGCGCTCAAGCGGTCCGAGTGCGACGATCAGGGGCCTTGTGACTCGAAGAAGGTTCGAACCCGCTGCAAGAGGGTCCACCATTCGACGCGCGGGGTAACGCCTCACCAGCGTTACCCCGTGCTTGCTCATGGCCGGCCGCTTCTCGGCACCGACGCTGGCCCACGCCGGGAGAGGGCTGCCGTGGCTCTTGGGGTTTGCCGCCGATCTGCTCATCAAACTCCTGATGGCGGTCGTCTTGTTGCTCCCGTATCGCCTCCTGCTGCCCTGGGCGGAGGCCCAGGCTTCGAGGCGCGGAAATGGAGGGGATCTCTGAGGTTCTGTAACTCGCGGTAATAATAGAGAGGCGTCGGTCGCTTCTTCCCGAATCTCAGCTTTCGGAGAAACTCACGTTCTTCCTCCGTCGCATCCCGGCTGAAGGAAGGATCCTGAAGAAACTCTTTGAACCCCGGTTCTTCCTCCACAGGCTGTTCGGCTTCCCGTTCCACAAATTCAAATTTCTTATGGTGCCCGGGGGCCACTCGCCGGTTGAGGACAATGTCCATCTCAAACGTCGCGAGATCGATGTCCCAGGATTCAATCAGGGGGTTCAGGAAGACGATGCAGTTCTCATTCGACAGATTAAAGATCGTCGTATCCAGGAACTCGAGCACGATGACCCGCATTTGCTCATAGCTTTTGCGGCTGAGCTGAGCCACCCGGCGAAGCCATTGTTCGGTTTCCCATTCCTGTTTGGCGATGCCTTTGACCACGTCCAGAAGTTTCTGGGTCACGAAACGTTCGAGCTCGCCGAAGGGCTGTCGCTCGAAAATGGCGCGGAGCTGTGGTTGTTTGTCGCGGGGGCACTTACCAAGAATCAATTCCCGCACTTCTTTGAATAAGGGCCCGGGCGGGTCCCCCAGTTTTTGCTTCAATTGTTCCCTCCGCTGCAGGTCGGCAAGCTTGGCCAGGTCTGCGCTCGGCAGCTTCAGCAATTTGCCCATCTTGTCGTAGATATCCGTCCGGGCAGGCGACGGGGGCAATTTCTTGTGGGTCAGCACCTGGGAAATGTACGATTCGGTCACTTGCGCCGCCCGCGCCAGATCCCGCTGCTCAAGCCCCAGTTCGTCCAGCCGCTGCCTGATCACGGCCGAAATATGCACCTGATGACCTCCCTGGTTAACTAATGTTGATTAATATATCAACCCTGTAGGAAAAGTATCGCACAGATACTTGACAACTTCAAGTGAATTAACTTATTATGGTTAACGAAATGGAGTACACGTTCATTTCTTTCAGTACCCTGAACCAAGACAGGTTATCTGGAATCACACTTAACGTCCCAGCGAGGTTCCCATGATCGCGAGAAACGTCACCATGCGTCTGAAGGCCAATAGCATTCCTGCGTTTACACAGGCGCTCGAGAAGGAGGTCATCCCCCTGCTTCGAAAACAGAAGGGCTTCCAGGACGAGATCACATTCATCGTCCCTGGTAAGCAAGAAGCGGTGGGGATCAGTTTCTGGGATAAGCAGGAAAGCGCGGACGACTATAGCCGCGGAAGTTATCCGGAAGTGCTGAAGGCCCTGGCGAAAGTCCTTGAGGGAACGCCGGAGGTTCGTAACTGGGAAGTGGCGAATTCGACCTTCCACAAGATCGCCGCGTCCGTCCCGGTCTAACAGCGATCGGCTGTTCGTTCGAGAGGGGGGCGGGCTTGGCCGCCGCCCTCCCGTCCCCAAGGCCTCCGCGCTTGATCCCGTCGGACTCCGCGATCAAGCCCCAGTCCTGAAGTCCGGAATAACGAGGTGCTCTATGGACAATGTCAGTTCGGTCATTGACGGATCAATCGCGATTGCGGGGATGATCGCCGCCCTTGCAGTGTCAGGGTGGGCGCTCATCACCTCCGAGTCAACTACTACGGTCGAAACGAAGGGTGCCGAAGCGGCGCCGCGGACGACCGTGAAGAAGGTAGCCTAACCATCTGGGATCCGGACAGGATCCGAAAGAAAGAGGTAAGACCATGTATACCCATCAATCCATTCGGCTGACGGTCCTCATCGCGGCCCTGGCGCTGATGCCCTGGCTCCCTGCCTTTGCCGCAAATGCGGCGGAATTGCCATCGGGCGGCGGGATTCCCGAGTTCATGGGCGCGCCGCCCTCCGCTGACTCTATGGTGCGACCAGTCGATGCCCCGCTCACGGCCACTTGGGTCAATGAGCTCAAAAACGCGTTGGCCATCTACAAAACCAAGTACCCCACCTCCAATTTCGACGCCTATATCAACAAGCTGACCCTGGTGGAAGGCGCGGTCAGCCGCGGCGATCGGCGCGTGGTGAAGGTTGAGATGGGCGCGTTCTTCAAGATGCTCGGCAATCGGGCCAGTGGCATCAACGAGTCGGCTGCGGAGGAGTTGTCCAATTTCGCACAGATGGTCACCCCGGTGCGGGAATATGGCATCTCGATCCCTCGGTCCAGTGCAGAGCAGTATGGAGCGGACGTCCCGAGTTCCGGCTCAGCCGTACAGTAACCGTCTCCAGATCCAGAAAGAGTACAGGGAGATACACGATGAGAAAGATCGTCATCAATACGTGCTACGGCGGGTTTTCCCTCAGCCACACGGCCTATCTCCGGTTGAGAGAGCTCGGTCAACCGGTCGCCCTCCAAGAGGAAGACGCGGGCGAGCATCACCTGGGCCCGCGAACGCCGAGCCTGAACATGTTTTGCACCCAGATCGCGCGTGACGATCTCAAGCTGATCCAGGTCGTCGAGGAGCTGGGGGCGCAGGGAAACGGCCACTGCGCAGAGCTCAAGATCGTCGAGATTCCACCCGAGGTCAAGTGGGAGATCGCCAAACGTGATGGGATCGAACTGGTGAGAGAAGTGCATCGCCAGTGGAGCTGAGGAACTGAGGAACAAAGGGGCCTGAATCACCATGATCACGCTTGAGCCACTGACCACGTTTCCGGATGGGTCGCAGCTGGTGGTCAGCACGAAGTATTCCGGCGGCGGGAGTTTCACGTGTGAGCTGTATCAGTCTGTGTCGCGTGACAAGGGCAAGTTGAACCTGCGGGCCGTGTCGGATCGTCTTGAAGCGCCGACCTGCCGCGAGGCGCAGGAAATTGCGTACGGTTGCGCGATGCGTCTGTACCCGAACGCGCCAAGCGGAGTGAGGAAGCCTCCGTATTTGATCTGGCCGGGGCCGAACATTGCGCCCGAGCCCGACTATCGAGGGCGCCGGAGTAAGCGACGTTGAGGATGGCACGATCAGCAAAGAGAAGTCGGATCACCTTATGATGAGAAGTTGGTGAGGAGAACGACGAAAGGCGGGCCAACGGGTAAGGCTGTTGTGCCACAGCATGCCGAGCGGTTCGGATCCTGTGCCGGGCCGCCCCGCCCTCGTCGCCTCAGCGGTTCTTCCCGGGCACCCTGAGACGGTCCATGCATAGCGAGCACACACAAGCGGAACAGGGCTCTTTCAGTCGTCGGTTGAGCTTAGGTCGTCCCGTGAGCGGGACCACCATCGGGCTCATGGAGACGCTCGACGGGTGGGGCTATATCTCGGCGGGGTTCAGTTTCCTGGTCCTCGGCATGGTAGTCTTTGTCCATGCCTGGTATGTTTTCGCCTCGCTGGTCAGAGTGCACGCGCTCCCGGCCGTGCTGGCCCTCGTCCACGACCTCTTGCTCGTGATCATCCTCCTGGAGCTTTTTCGGACCATCATCAACTTTCTGAAGACCAAGATCATCACGCTGGAGCCCTTCCTGTACATCTGCATTATCGCGTCAACCCGACGAATCCTCACGACGGGAGCCCAGATCGGGTCCATGGAAGATCTGACGGACCAGGTGTTCCACCGGTATCTCCTGGATCTCGGCGCCAATGTCCTGGTGATCGTCGCGCTGGTGGTGGCCGTGTACATGGCGCGCAAGGCGCCGCAGCCCGCATCGCCTGACAGGCATTTCACGTCAAGACCGAGAGAAGCGGGTGAGGGGAATGCATCCAATCCTGACTCCACCGGGACTGATGCCCCTGACAGGGGGCGCGGCCGTGTTGGCGTCCTATAGCGAAGTGAAGCCGGAAGCCGTGGCCACCTCTCCAGGGAAAAGTTCAAAAGGGTTGGGCGATTCGAGGCGGCGCCACGTTGGAGAGGCAGTCATGCCAGAGACGTGCTACCACCAGGGGAAGAAGATCATCCTCGTCCCGGGCCGGCATTCGAATGGGAAGTGGGTATGCCGCTATGTGATTCCAGAATGGAAGAACTCGGGGATCGACAATTACCAAGGCTGTCTTCCCGGAGAAGCCGAGACGGTGCAGGAAGCCACAATGGCAGCCTTTGTGCACGCAAGCAAGATTCTTGATGGATCTCGCGCGAGCGTAAGGACACCTTCCGGAGGCGGCATAGTCCGTCCGTCATTGAGGTGAATTCATGTCGGATTTAGACGAAGCCAAGACAAAATTAAGGGAGATGGTCAAAGCGATGAATCCGGAGCTCGTCTGCAGGATTCCTGAAGAGACGGCGGATCGTTTCTTTCAGATCACCATTACGGACAAAGACAAATCTCTGTGCCTGCCCCTGTCCGAGGATGATCTGTTTGATTTCGTCGAAGATCCCAGCCGGACGAAGGAGATCCGCGGCAGCATGGAGCAACTGATTTGCGATCTGCGTCGTAGCGTCCCGGGTCGCCGCGGCGGCGGCAACGAACAGGGAGCGGGCCGAACGGGGAGGGAGCATGCACGTCTGGCGTGACATAGGAGCCGAGCTGCTCCTCGGACTGTTTCTGCTCGTGATGTCAGTGGCCATGCTGCTGACCTACGCGCTCGGGAGATAAGAACCCATGCCGTTTCGGAAGACCTACTTCGAGAAGTTGAATGATCTCCTGCGGGTGTACTTCAAGGCGGTCCCATGCGGAGCGGTGTCCGTCACCGTCAAAGCGTATGGAAAAGAGTTTCACCTCAACAAGGTGCTTGAAGTCGGTCAGGAGTTGATCACCTTTGCCTACTACGACGAGGAGAAATCAACGAAGCTGGCGGAAGGCAAAGGCGAGGCGATGGCCTGGCCCGCGTTGACCCTGCCCTACGAAGTCATTGAGTCCGTCGAGTTCGACCCCGGCATCACGCGAAAGGGGTGGAAAACGTCGATGGGATTCAAGGTTACGGGCTAAACCATTCATGCAGGCAAGGACGTGGGTCATGGTCTTCTCAGCGCCGCGTACGGAATGAACAGTTCATCCACGATCGCCTGACCTTCCGCCGAGCGGGCAAACGCGACAAAGGCCTCCGCCAGCGGCTCCGGGTTCGGGCGCATCACCAGCAGGACCCCGCGGCGCAGCTTGTAGCGGCCATCCTTCACCGTGTCTTCCGACGCCTCGACCCCATCAATCATCAGCACCGTCACCGAGACCCCATAGGTTACCGCCTCCTGGGCCACGCCCATCGAGGCATAGGTGATCGCCGCCAGATTGCCCGCCACCGTGCTGATGGCGCGTTGATCCGAGTTGATCGCCTTCGTCACGGTCCGCCGGTGTCCCGCGATGCCCAGCGCCTCTTCCAGTCCCTGACGGATGTGCTGGTGCGGCGGCCGGTCCATGATCTGGATCACCGTATCCGCCCCGCCCAGCTCCGACCAGCGCTTCACCGTGCCGGCAAAGATGCCGGCCGCCTGTGCCGTGGTGAGCTGCTTCACAGGATTGGTCGCATCCACGACGAGCGCAATCGCGTCCCAGGCCAGCGGCAGCGCCGTCAGGCCGGCCTGCTCGTGCGCGGTCACGGCCACGTGCGCGGCGCCGGCCTTCACCAGCTCCACCGGCTGGGAGTTCGGGTCCCACTGGACATCCACGTAGCTCCCGAGATTCGCCTTCTCGAAGGCGCGGGCCAGCCGCTCAATGACCGGCAGCTCGGGCCCATGCCCCGCGACGGTAATCAAGCCCGCCATGGCCGCGGACGGTGAGACGAACGCCACGAGGAACAGCAACAGCGCCTGTTTATGTTTCTTCCTTCTCAATCCATCGCTCCCGTACCGGAGACTGATAACTCATCATGGCATCAAGTAGCCCATCTGGCTCCGCTTCCGTCAGGACGAGCGTACGGTTCGTCCGGCTCAGAAAGCCTTCCGCCACGAAATGGTCGAGCTGCGCGAGCAACCGGTCGAAATACCCCTCCACGTTCAGCAGCCCGCAGGGCTTCCGATGCAGGCCGAGCTGTCCCCAGGTGAGCACTTCACAGAACTCCTCCAGCGTCCCGTAGCCGCCCGGGAGCGCGAGGAATCCGTCGGCCAGCTCCCTCATGAGCCCGATGCCGCCGCCCCCATAGACTAACCCCAGGCCCCGCTTTGCGATGGCGATCCCCATCCGATGCGCCGCTTCCTTGAAGACAGGACGAGCACCGGTGCTGGACCCGCAGAAGACGCAGACTCGCTTCACGGTGTCAGTTTGCTGCGCACCAGCTCGTTGATCCGCTTGCCATCCACCGGCTGCCCGGCCAGCTTGGCCATGACGGCCTTCATGACGGCGCCCATGTCCTTCGGGGCTTTCGCGCCGGTTTCGCGGATGGCCGCGTCGATCACCTGGAGGATTTCGTCTTCGCTGAGGGCTTTCGGCAGGTAGGCTTCGATGATCATGATCTCTTTCAGTTCTTTTCCGGCCAGATCCTCCCGCTGGGCTTTCTGATATTGCTCGACCGCCTCTTTCCGCTGCTTGACCATGGTGGTCATGACGCGGGTCAGGTCGGCGTCATCCAGCTCTTTCTTCAGCTCCAGCTCCTTGTTGAGGATCGCCGCTTTCATCATGCGGATCACGTCCACACGGAGCTGGTCCTTGGCCTTCATGGCCTGCTTGAGATCTTCAGACAGACGGTCATGCAGCGACATGACGGCCTTCACTGGTTAGGGGGTGAGGAGCTCGATCCCAAACCGGCGGCATGATGCCGTACCGGGATGGAAGACGCAAGCGGAATGATCGTCGATCAGTGGGCGGCCGTTTTGGCGTCGGCCGCGCAGGCGCCCGGGGTCATGTACAGCAGATAATTGCCCATGCCGTGCTGCACCTGGGGATCGTGCAGCGGATGGTGATACACCATGGTCATCTCGTAGTCGTCCTGCGTATTGACCGAAATGCCCTGGGCATCCTTGAACACCTGATGCGGCTGGAAGGCCAGGAACGTGCCGTCCGGGGCGACGTCGGGCACGGTACGGAGCAACGTCTGCCTCGCCGTTTTATTTTCGAGGGCGATGAGCAGGAGCTGGTCGTGTCCATGCGGATAGGCGAATTTAATACAGCCGCCCATCCTGAATTTCAGCGGGGCCGACAGCACGTGCACGCCCGGTTTGATCTCCATGCCCTCGTCGGTTTCATCCTTGGCCCGCTTGCCGAATTTGCTGTAGCACACCACGTTCACGCCGACTTGATATACGTCCATGGCCTGCACGGCCGCTCCCTCAGGCGCCAACTCCATCGTGAAGGAGGCCATGACGTCCTTCGTCGGCGGCGCTTTGTGATAAAAGGCCACCACGGCCATCAGCTTTTTGCCCCTTTCCAACTTGACGCCGTAGCCCTCCGGAAAACGCGCCTCGGTCATCTCCAGGCCTGCCCCGGCAAAAAACAACGGCTCGCCCGGGCAGGAGACGCTCTGTTTATCGACGTTGATGAGCAGGATGTGGTGCAGGTACTGCCGGGGGAGCTGTTTGCCGTCCCTGGTAAAGACCGCCGACCTGAACGCGACCAAGTAGCGATCGCTGGGGATTTCAAAGATGTGTTTGGGCATGCTCGCGGCCAGCTCGCCATCATGGCTCGAGGGAAGGTCAATGGGACCGAACGTCAGGATCATCGTGTTGCCCTGGGTCGAGACCGTCGTCGTGGTCTGGTTGAGCAGCGTCGGGACGCCATGGTCATGCGCCCCGCTCGCGAAAGCCGGGCCACTCCAGAGCAGTAGCGCGAGTACTAAAGCCTCATGTCTCATTGGTAGCCTTCCTGTCAGAGGGAGGGGGGTCGGACTGGGGGGCTAGGATACGCTCGGCGCGAGATCGTAGCAACAAAATGTTTTGCGGGAGATCCTCCGAGGATGCGTCATCATGGTGGAGAGTAGCGAGGCGGTGTTCTATAATGGAACCAGTAGGAAGGAGGGGGCAATGCCGATTCACGGGCGCAAGGGGCTGATCGTTGGGCTGATCCTTATCTCGGTGACCGGCGCAGGGTTCTCGCTGTCGGGATGCGCGGCTGAGCCGAAGCCTCCCACACGCGCGCAGGAGCAGGAAATGCGGCGCGATTCGGACCGCTTTTTCGAAAAGATGAAGCAGGAGGAGCGCGCGCAGGAGGAACGCGCGAAGGACAAAGGCCCCGGCGAGCCGATGCGCTAGCTCCTTGCCTTTCTGGGACCGTTTCCCAACCACCCGGTCCAGGTCCTGAACGGCAGCAGCTCCCTGAAGAGCTCGCGGGGGGATGCCGGCTCCACCGCCCGATTTTCCCGGAACGTCCCCAGCAGGCTCAGCGACACGATTAAGCGCAGCATCCCCGAGATAAAAAATACAACGGGGAGGTTGGACGCCAGCCCGAGGTGGACTCCGAGCAGACGGATGTCAGAGGGTGCGACTGTTGCCAGCCAGCTTCCAAGCATCGCCCCCACGAACCAGCCGACCGCGTTCACGGTGTTCCAGAGCGCCACGCCTTTGGCCCGGTCTTCAGCCTGCACGGCGTCAAAGACGTAATTCTGCAGGCTCAGGGACAACCCCGCCCAGATAATCCCGCCGCCGAAATTCACGGCCAGCAAGAAGTACAGATTCGTGCTGATCAGATAGCACATCGGCAGGAACGGAACCAGGAAGCCGTTGATCATGAGGATTCGTTTGTTCCCGAACCGGTCGCCGCACGCGCCCCACCGTTTGAGGCTGGTAAATTGCCCGAGCACGCCGGCCGCCAGCCACATCCCGTATTCGAGATAGCTGAATTGCAGATCCCGGAGGAGGTAGATGACGAAATACGGGCCGGCGATGAGCACACAGACGTGCATCAAGCCCGAGAACAACAGGAAACGCTGGTAGTTGGACCCCCGTTCCCGCCGGAGAAACTCCATCAACCGAAACTCTGCTTCGCATCGAGCCGGGGCGGCCGCTTCGTTGATTTTAGCGAGATAGCCGCTGGAAATCGCGCGCGCGGCGGCCGCGACGGCGAAGACCAGCGCAAACCCCAGCCAGGAACGGCTCGAGCGTTTGGCCACCTGCAGCAGGAGAGCCGCGGCGCACAGGGCTGAAAAGCTGGTGAGGGCCATGATGGTGAGGCGACGGGCGAAATACGCGCCTCGCTTGTCGGGGTCCACGAGATCCGTGATCAGACTGTTCGAGGCTGGAACCGCGAAGTGGCTCATCATGAAGTAGGCGACGGCGCACGCAATCAACAGCCAGGGACCCTGCTGGGGGAACAGCAGCGGGAGCGCCAGCAGGGGCAGCCACATCACCGCCTGCCCGATGGAGCCGGCCAGAATCACGGTCTTGCGGTGCTTGAAACGGTGGAGCGTTTTGACCGAGAGCAGTTGGGCCCAGGTTCCCACGAGTTGCGGCAATGCCGAGAGCAACCCGATCTGGAAGGCCGAAGCATGGAGCAGGAGGCCGAATGCCGAGAGATAATTCTCGCCGCCGCCCTGGGTGATGGCTTGCAAGGCGCCGTCCCGGAGCCCATAGCGTCGGATCTGCTCGCCTACCGCCTCTGGAGCGGGTGTTGGAACCGCCGAAGGGGGAAGGAGGTGCGGCTCAACCGTCCAGCTCTGATCCGGTTGAAGCTGGTCTCCGGCAAGACGGGAAGGCTGGGAGGCAAGCTCGGCTGCATCGAGGCTGGAGCGCTCGACGGATTGGTCACCACAGG
>CAYZKG010000106.1:0-10308 GCA_964478915.1 uncultured Nitrospira sp. | reverse complement strand
CACTTCCACCCCTTTCCAGAACGCCACGTATCCCGTGATCTTCTGCGCCTCCTTCTTGGGGTTCGGATAGTACCAGGCGGCATCCTTGTTCAATTGGCCGTTCGCCTCAATGTCGTAGTAGCTCGCCTCTCCTTTCCACGGACAGGTAGTATGGGTGGCGCTGTCCTTGAAGTACTGCCGGTTGAGGCTCTCCGGCGGAAAATAGTGGTTCCCTTCCACCACCTCGCAGCGATCGCTATCTGCCAGTACCGCTCCGTTCCAAGTCGCTTTCATCATCGCTCCTTTCAGTCAGGAGTAAGGAGTGAAAAGTGAGGAGTTTCCGCTCACTCCTCACTACTTACTCCTTACTTTTCACTGATTCATGCTATGATTGGTGCCCATGAACAGAGTGCCTTCCTCAGCGATACGCGGGATCGCCACACTCATCGCAGCTGCGACTGTCGCCGGGTGCGCAGCGGCTCCGTCCCGGCCCATATCAAACACCGCTGAAGCCATCCTTCTCGTACCCATTGAGCAAGTCCGGACCACGGCGGCCCGGATGCTGGTTGATCAAGGATATTGTCTTCGAGAGACCAATGAGGAAGCGCAAATCATCAGCACAGGGTATCGAGAAGAGATCGACAGCATATGGGATTGGTTACTCGATTTTCGCTTCGGCGTCAACCGCAGCCGGGTCGATATCGCCCTGGTTCCTGAAGGCGAGAGCGCCACGCTGGTTTCCGTCTACGTGACAGCCGAAGGCAAGGACAGTCTTTTTACCGCCTGGCGTCCCTACGAACCATCCCTCCCCCAAAGCGCGCACAATCAACTCCGCCTCCTCAAAAACGCCCTCGGCCTCCTCTAACCTCCCCGCCCCAACCAGACCGGCGATAGATAAGGTGCGGCGAGTCTGTATCACGAATGGCGAGGCGAGGGCCCCGCGCTTGCCGAGACGGAGAGGTCCAAAGGACGGCGAGCACTGTTCGAAGTTCCGTTCGAGCCGGGCACCCGTTGCTCTTCTGCTTGCAACGGGTGGACCGGACGGAACAAGTTGCGCAGCCGAGCGGAGGCGAGGCTTAGCGCGGTCGAGCCGTAGCCTTTGAGCAGGACAGACTCGGCCACCCTTACTCCCCTTCCTCACCCAATTCGACCCCGAATCTCTCCGCCATCCGATAGAGCGTCCGCCGGTCGATCCCCAGAATCTTCGCCGCCCGCACCTTGTTGCCGCCCGTCTCCCTGAGGACCCTGATGAGATGTTGCTTCTCCAGCTCTTCCAGGGTACAGAGCGCGCCGGCGCCGCTTGCCGCGTCATCAGCGGTCAGGGACGGCTGGCCGCTCCGGACCGATTCCGGGAGATCATCGGGCAAGACCAAAGGACCGTGAGCGAGCGACACGACGCGCTCGATCACGTTCTCGAGCTCCCGCACGTTGCCGGGCCAGGCATACCCCTGGAGCAGCTCCATCGTGGCCGGCAAAAAGCCGCGGATCGCTCTGGCGCTCGCCACGGCAAACTTCTGCAAGAAGTGGTGAGCCAGCATCGGAATGTCCTCCCGACGCCGGCGAAGCGGCGGGAGCACGATGCGGATGACGTTCAGGCGGTAGAAGAGATCCTCTCTGAACCGGCCCTCCTTGACCAGGTCGGGAAGGTGCCGGTTGGTCGCCGCGATGATGCGCGTGTTTACTTTAATGGCCGCCGTCCCTCCCACGCGGCGCACCTCCTGCTCCTGGAGGACGCGCAGCAGCTTGACTTGCAAAGCCGCGCCGATGTCGCCGATCTCATCCAGAAAAATCGTGCCGCCATGCGCGGTCTCGAACAGTCCGCGCTTCGCGCCGACCGCGCCGGTAAAGGCGCCCCTCTCGTGCCCGAACAGTTCGGATTCCAGCAGCGTCTCGGGCAGCGCGCCGCAATTCACCGGCACAAACGGCCGGTCCCGGCGCGGACTGTTCTGATGGATGGCCCGCGCGACCAGCTCTTTCCCCGTGCCGCTCTCTCCCTCCAGCAGGACCGTGCTTTTGCCCGGAGAGACCCGGGCAACGAGCTTGTACACTTCCAGCATCGCCGGGCTGCTCCCGACCAGCTGAGAGAGGCTCTCGCGCTCGCGCTCCTGCTCTCGGAACCGGGCGTTCTCGCGAACCAGACGGCTGTGCTCCAGGCTGCGGCGAACCACCAGCCGGATTTCTTCCTTCTTGAAGGGCTTCGCCAAGTAGTCATAGGCGCCGTGCCGAATTGCCTCGATCGCGCCGTCCATCGAGCCGAACGCAGTGAGCAGCACGACGGACGTGTCGGGACTGAGTTGTTTGAACTCGCGCAGGACATCCAGTCCGTCCACTTCTCCCATCCGGAGGTCGGTCAGCACCACGTCGAACCGTTGCTCGCGCCCCCGGGCGATCGCTTCGCCCCCCCCGGCTGTGGCCTCTACCTCGTACCCTTCCTTCCGCAAGGCCTCGACGAGCAGGTCCCGGGCCACCGCATCGTCGTCCACGACCAGGACCCTCGCCTCAGGTTCCATCACTTCTCCCTACCCTTGCTTCCGGAGTTGTTTCTTCCTCAGGCAGTCCCACGTAACCCGGCACCGCCAGCCGCACCGTCGTGCCCTGCCCCACGCTGCTCGTGAGGGACAGGGAGCCTCGGTGCGCCGTCATGATCTCCTGGCTGAGGTACAGGCCGAGCCCGGCGCCGTCCCCGATGGCCTTGCCGGAGAAGAACGGCTCGAACGCCCGCTTGAGGTGCTCTTCAGGCATCCCGCATCCCGTGTCCCGCACGGTGATGGTGACCATCCCCCCCGTCTCCTCCCCGACGCTGACCGTCACCTCTCCGCCGGCGCCGGTGGCGGCTAGCGCATTGCTCAGGAGATTGATCAGCACCTGCTGGAGCTGCTCGACATCCCCGTGCATCGGCCGGCTGTCGGCTGCTAAGTCGACGCTGAGCCTCACCCCTTTGGCCGTCAAGGCGGGCGCCATCAAGGCTACGACCGGTTGCACCAGTTCCTCCGTCGTCAGCCTGGCGAGCGCCGGCTTCCGTTGCCGCGTGGAGGACAGGAGTTCCTGGATGATGCGGACCACGCGGTTGATCTGGGAATCGATGGTGGTGATCCGGTCCCGCATCTCGGTCGTCAGGCTCGGCTCCTCCGCCAAGGCCTGAACGTGCCAGGCGATCGAATGGAGCGGCGTCCCGACCTCATGCGCCACCGACGCCACCAACCGGCCCACCGCCGCGAGGCGCTCGGAGCGGCTTAACGCGTTCTTGCTCTCCACGAGCTGCGCGTTGGCCCGCAAGAGATGCTCGGTCTGCAACGCCAGCTCGGCGCGTGCGGCTTCTTCCCTGGCCTTCCGCTGCTCCCGCGTAAAGGCGAAATAGGCCACTCCGACCAGCACCCCGACAACGACGGTGCGGTTGATGAGCGCCGCCAGAAAGCGCCCGGGCTTGGTGGGCGTGAGCAGACCGGCGTAGGTGGCGATGATGCAGAGGGCCACGGTAAGGAGCATCAGCCGGCGGCTCCGGACGGTTGCCACGAGCAGGATCGGCAGCACGAAGCCGTACGCGCCCACGACATTGGCCGGGACCATGCCCTCGGCGATCACGATCAGGAGATAGAGCGCAGCCGCGGCTCCCAGGACCAGAAGGTCCTTGTTCCGGCCAGCGATGTCCCTGAACAGTCTCAGCAGCCTCATGGAGTCGGCATCGGACGTAGTTGCTGGAGCACCCGCGCAAGCTGCCTGCACCGTTCATCGCGCCGCAGTGCTTCCAACGCGAGGGGACTCTTGCGCGACCAGTTCGGATGGCTCTCCACCGTGCCGGGCACATTCACCTGCGCCCGCTCGCCCACCATGTCTTCGAGCGTCGCGAGCATGAGCCGGCAGGGTGTGCGTGCAAGGTAGGCATGAATCGCCTGGCAGAGAGCCGGGGTCATGGTCCCGTCTTGAGGCTCCTCAGGCAAAAGCGATTCAGCTTTGAGCGCCTCAAGCAGCTTGGCCTTGTCTCGGCGCCGCCCTTCCACCGCCGCACGGCGGTGTCCTTCATCGGGGTACAGGCCCAGCTTCCATCGGAGTTCGATATCCTCACCGGCCCAGAATCCGGCCAAGGTCGGCAGGTCATGTGTCGTGACGGCCGCGGCCGCCTGAATCGGGTAGCTTGCCGGCGGCAGAAACCCGCCGTCCGCCCCGCGCTCAAAATACAGGAGCCGATACGACAACACGCCGTAAGCGGCCAACCGCTCACGCACCATATCCGGCACAGTCCCCAGGTCTTCGCCGACCACCACCACCTGATGCCGCTCGCTCTCCAAGGCCAGGATTCCCAGCAGGTCATCGGCAGGATACCGCACATAGGCCCCGGCCGTCGCCGGCGATCCGCCAGGAATCCAGAACAGCCGGAACAGCGCCATGACATGATCCAGCCGGAGCGCCCCGCCGTGCCGCATGTTCCTACGCAGCAACTCGATATACAGACGGTAGGCGCTCGCACGCAATTTTCCGGGATCAACCGGGGGGAGACCCCAGTTCTGACCCTCAGGCCCGAGCAGGTCCGGAGGGGCACCACAATCGGCATCGAGCGCGAACACATCCTGAAACATCCAGGCATCCCCGCCGCTCCGGTCGTTGCCGACCGCCAGATCGTGGTACAGGCCGATCGCCATGCCGGCCTCGCACGCCAGACGCGCCGCTTGGCCAAGCTGTTCGGCCGCGATCCACTGCAGGTACATGTAGAACCGGACCCGTGAGGCCCGCGCGGCCAGGAAGGCGGCCACGGCCGGCGATGCGGGCGAGCGATAGGGCTCGGGCCACTCCTGCCAGACACGCGCATGGGGATACTGCCGGCGCATCGCTTCGGACAGAGCCTGGAACACGGCGAACCGCTCGAGCGATTCACCCTCCTCCCTGATGAACCGCTCGAAGGCCTGACGCCGATCTCCAGCCTCCGGCTCCCTCTCAAAATGGGCAAAGACCAGCTCCAGCACCGAGAGCTTGGCGGCGTAGACCCCGTCGTAATCCACCATGTCACTCTTCCTCAACGCCTCCAGCCTGGAACGGAAAGCATCGTCGTCCATCAGCCGCTGCGCCGCTTCGGCATGCTTGAATTCAGGTAGCCGTTCTACATCCACGTAGAGGACATTCAAGTACAGCCGGCTGTCCGGGGAGTACGGACTGATGTGGTACGGCCGGGAATTCTTCAGGGCGTGCAATGGATTGAGCCCGATGAGGCTCGCCCCCAGATCGCGCGCCGCCAGCTCCGCCATGGCGCTCAGATCTGTGAAATCCCCGGCGCCCCAATTTTGGGAAGACCGGAGCGCGTAAAGCTGCACCGCCACTCCCCATGCCCGACCGGCCCGATCAAACCACGGTGGCGTATAGCAGCGGGGGGGCGCTATGATGAGCCGAAGCGTCCCTTCCACGATCCCTGCCGGAGAACGGCCGCGTGCCCGCAGGCTGTAATAGCCCATCTCCAAGCCTAGCGGAACCGGCAAGTCGAACCGGATCACGAGCCGGCCGTCAATGACGCGATGCCCAACCGGCATCAGTCCAGGCCCCGCCTTCCCGGTTTGCCGGACGGAGCCCGAGTCGTCTTGCAGCTCCCACTCGATCTCGACGTCACCGTCCGACCCATCGGGAACCGGCATACGAAAGGACCATCTGCCCGGTGCATCAACCCGTTGGACCTGCACCGGATCACAGGGTCTGCGCCAAGGCTCCTCGTCCTGGCGCCTGAGCTCGCTCTGGAGCTCCTCGACCGTGCCGGTCGCCACTCCCATGGCCCGAAGAATCGCCCGCTGCGACTCGGCCGAGGTGTCGTGCCGGTTGCCCATGACATCGTAATAGTCCGGCGCGATGCCGCATCGCTCGGCCAGCTCGGCCAGAAGGCGCTGTTCATCATTCTGCTGAGTCATGGCGCTGAGTCTAGAAACTGGCTGCCGCCAAGTCAACCCGCCTCACGCTTTACGCCTAACGTGTCGTGGGGTAGAATCCCGGCATGGTCGAGATCATGCTGGTTATCGGAGCCTTGGTCGTCATCGGGCTCGTCGGTCTGCTCGGCGCGCTTGTGACAGTTCAGTCCGTTATCGAAATCGGGCTCTGGGCTCTGGCGATCGGGCTCCTGACAGGCCTTCCCACCGGCTTCTGGTACCACGTCGTCTTGTACCGGCTGCTGTCGAAAAAAATGACGCTGCCGCGTCGCTGGTGGCTGTCCCCGGTTCAGCTTCATCCCCGTTTGGGAACAGAGGAGACCGCCCGCATCCAGCCATGGTTCCTGTTGGGCGGCTTGAGCTTTGTGCTCTCCTTTGGCGGCGGAATCATCGCGCTGGCCGGCCTACTCTGGACGCGCTGATGAGCCATCAAAACTACCTCGCCAGATACGTGGAGTTTCTGAAGAAGAAAGCGAAGGCCAAGGGCTATGATTTCCATGAGATCTGGCCGCCGGTCGCGCCTCCGCAATCTGGCGACAGGGCCCCCTCGAACTCGTCAGAGAAGCTGCCGTGGTGGAGCCTGACTCGCCGCAAGCACCTGAAAAAGGTTCGAGAGGAGCGGGACCGCCGTCAGCAGGAGATTATTCGCATCCCCACGAAAGAAAATTGATGCTAGTCAGTCGAGGGCGACGAGGCCGCGCAGGCGGAAGTTGAATTCGATGTTGAGGATCTGATTCCACTCGGGCCCGGATGCCGTCCGAGGCCTCGCGCGCGTCCCTTCCTCGGGGCTCACCACCTTCCCGTACATGTAAAACCAGTTCACGATCGCATCGCCGCTGTGCTTGGGGATGATCCAGTACCGGCGGTCCTGCATGATTGTGTTCTGGCCTTCAAACGAAAACACCACCCACTCATAGCGACTCGGAGGCGTCCGGATGGACGCCGCCTGCACCGGGCGGCTCTTGGCGACCAACTTCCCCGGTCCGTTCCCTCCATCTTCATAGAGCTCGACCCACAGCTCGCCGCTCTCTCCGCCGAACCGGTGCAGGGCCAATGAGAAATCCTTCACCAGGACCGGCCGATCCGGCTCGAGGGCCTGCGCGTAGAGCGTGTCCCCGGTGATGTATTCGGCGGTTTCGACCATGTAGTTGCGCTCCAGGGTGAACTGCCCGCCGCCTTCGGCTTTCACCGGCTCGAAGAGCTTGATCTCGCGGGGGAACTCCAGGTTGCCGAACACCACCGGAAAATTGAACTGCTCCGGGCGCAACACACGCTCAGCAGGCACAGGCGGCGCCGGCGGCTTCGGCGGCGCAATGACGGGAGGTGGCGGAGGAACCGGTCTCGCCGTGGGGGTGACCAAGCCTGCGGCGTAGATCAGCTTCTGAGGAACCTTCTCGACCTTCTGGGCTTTCACCACATCGCGATCCTGAAAGAATTCAGCCTCGAGCCGCACGTCCAGAATCTTCGGCTGAGCGGCGCCGCGCGTTCTCCACGACAGCAGGCCATCGGTATGGACAGCCTTGTTGTCCGGCCCGACCTCGACACGGATAAATCGGGTGGAGACGAACGAGTGGTACGCCTGGCTGTCGTACATGAGCCAGCCTTGATCCGGGTAGTACACTTCGAGCCAGGCGTGACGCCCCTCGGCCCAGCGAGCCGTCCAGCGGCGGCGCCCATTGTCCTCATCCACCTCCCATGGCTTCCCCAGGGTCCTCCCGCGGACCATGCGGGCCGGGACGCCGGCCGCGCGAAGCAGCGCCACTGCCAGGTGTGTGTAGTTTTGACAATTGCCTTTGCCTTCGTGCTTCGTGCTCAGCGCATCGTACGCAGCCGGCTCCAGCGTGTAGTACAGGTGATCCACGACCCAGTGCAGGATACGGGTCACCGCCTCCCCCTCTGTGGCAGCTCCCTTGACGAGATCGGCGGCCAGCGTCCTGATCTCTTCGTGATCGGACTGGGCCTGCTCGGACGGCTTGAGGTACACGGCTATGTCGGATGGAAGGGCCTTGGGCGGCAAGGGGTACAGGGTTGCCACCGGAACAGGCACGAACTCAACCGAGGCTTTCACGTCATATTCTTCGAGGACCTGGACCTGGCCGGACGGGGCTTGCCAGGTGAGCGTGAGAATGCGATTCCCATAGGCGTCGGTCCGTTCCTGGACGGATGCCGGCGGCGGGGCCGCGACATAGCGAAAATTCGAAACCGCTTGCTTGGTTGTCTTGGTGTCAACGGATGGGGGCGGCACGAGGAAATACGAAAACTGTTCGATCCCGCTCGGCATGCCGATCACGGTCGTGTCCTTGACGTGAAACGAAGACGACAGCAGGCCATCCAGAAACAGGGTCCGGGCCTGCCCCGCAGGAGAGACCAGCAGCACGGCGCAGAGGATGACGCCCAAGCTCAACCGTCGCACAATGGAGGCGACCATATTGGCTGCAACCTGTTGCGGGCCCGGGATGCCGTCGGCATGTGCGATGGGTTAGCGAGCATGGGTCATTCGCATGCCGGCGCGCTTTCACGAGCTAAGATCAGCGGGCATGGTAGACCGGTCCGCCGGCGATGTCTACCCGTTCCAGACGAATTGGCATTTGCGTTTTCAACGGTGTATTCTCCAACCGATTAGGCACGAGGCGAGAGGCAAGGGGCCCAAAGCCGTGAGGCGTAAGGCGTAAGGGGTAAATGGCTCTGCTCGATTACTACAAGACCCTCGGGGTCCCGAAGGACGCCTCCGATGAGGAGATCAAGAAGGCGTACCGGAGGCTCGCCCTGCAGTACCATCCCGATCGCAATCCGAACAACAAAGAAGCGGAAGCCAAGATCCGGGAGATCAACGCCGCGTATGAGGTGTTGAGCGATCCCGCTACCCGGCGGTCCTATGAGCGGATCACCGTCGATGCGTACGAAGTCCCGGAAGAGCCACCTGACCCTGACGTCATCCTCCGGGAGATGGAGAGGAAGCTTGCCGAGGAGGGCCGGCGCGAGCTGTTTGCCATCCTCATCAAAGACATGACCCGGATCAAAGCAGAGCTGGCGGTGATCCGAGAGGCGACGGTCGCCCGGCAAGGCTATGACACGTTCAAGGACGAGATCGTGCTTGAACGGGCTGCCTACGTGCTGCCTGAGTTCCTCACGCAGGAGATGGAAGGGCGGAAAAAGCGGCTTCTGGACGTGGCGCTCCAGATGATGGTGTCGCAGCGGGTGGCAAAGCGGGAGGATGAAAAGCAGGTGCAAGCGGTCCTCGAACGGCTGGAGAGCGCGTTCAACCGCGGCCGCCTCACGGGCTATCGCGATGCTCTGGAGCTGTTTTACGTGAGACGCTGAGAGGCTGTGATCGGTACCGATCACCTCTTCAGTGACCCGCCGACCAAGCGCCCCGCCTGGACGACCGCGACGAATTGAGCGCGATCCCTGAGCACGGTAATCCGTTTCAGCGGGTCTCCTTTGACGAGCAGAAGATCCGCGAGTTTTCCGACCTCGATCGTTCCGACCGCTTCCTCGATGCCCAGCAGCCTGGCAGCCGCACCTGTCGCGGCCATGATCGCCTCCATCGGGCTCATCCCGAAAGCCACCATGCGCTCCAGCTCCTGGGCGTTCTCGCTGTGATGGTTGAACGGCGTGCCGGCATCGGTGCCGAGCGCAATGGGGATCCCCGTCCGGTGCGCCCGCTTGAAGCTGGATTCCTGCTGGCCTCGCATGGCGCGCGCTTTCGTGACCGCAGACTCCGGAATTCCACAGGCCAGGCCGCATTCCGCCGTCGTGGCCAGAGCCGACAGCGTCGGCACCATATAGATGCCGTGGGTCCGCATGAGCGTCGCAGCCTCTTCATCCATCAAAGTCGCGTGCTCGATCGAATGCACGCGCGCCCGAATGGCATTCTTCATGCCCTCCGCACCGTGGGCATGGGCCGCCACGCGCCGGCCGGCCAGCCGGGCTTCCGTCACCGCAGCCGCAAGTTCCTCGACGCTCAATTGCGGGCTGTCCGGTGACGTGCCGGGGGTCAGCACGCCGCCGGACGCAATCAATTTGATGACATCCGCCCCGGCAGTCAGCTGCTCCCGCACCGCCTTGGTGATTTCCGCCGGCCCATCCGCCTCCCGACCAATGAACCTGGCATGCCCACCGGTCATGCAAATGACCTGTCCGGCCGCCACAATGCGCGGGCCGGCCAGATGACCCGCCTCGATGGCTCGCTTGAGCGCAAAGATCGAGTGGTCGCGGAAGCCGAGGTCCCGCACTGTCGTGAAGCCGGCCTCCAGCGTCACGCGGGCCAATCGAGCCGCTTTGAGCAGGGTGGTGGCCGGATCCTCTTCCCGCATCGCGCGGGCGACATCCGGCTCCGCGCCCAGGCAGAGATGCACATGGCAGTCGATCAACCCCGGCAGCACCGTCATTCCGCGCGCATTGATGTCGATCGTATCTCGCGTCCCCC
>CAYZKG010000105.1:0-10496 GCA_964478915.1 uncultured Nitrospira sp. | reverse complement strand
CGACGCTCTTCCGATCTGACCGTCATTGAACACGTGCCCCTGATGGCCGTCGCACCGGGCGCAATGCACCTCCGTGCGCGGGAAGATCAGCTTCCAATCGGTCTTGGTCCCGATGACCGATTCGGAGAGAGGCTGCCAGAAGCTGGGCCAGCCCGTGCCGCTGTCGAACTTGTGCTCGGAGGAGAACAGCACCAGATCGCAGCCGGCACACTGATAGATTCCCTTGGCCTTACTGTCGTGGTATTTGTTTTTGAACGGCGGCTCGGTGCCTTCCTGGCGCAAGACGTAGTATTGCTCGGGCGTCAGCAGCTTACGCCACTCCTCATCCGTCTTTGTGATCCTGGCGATCGTAGCGCTGCCTGCTTTCTGTGCCATCACGTTCCTCCTTGGACCTTCCTCCTCACAAACGGCCACCCTAATTTGAACTCAACAGTCGTATTGTAACTGAGCGGCCAGGTCGTCGCCAATCGCCATGTCATCGACCGTTTCTCACCGGTCTATGAACAGCCCTCCCGCCTGGTCCAGCACGGTTCGCCCGTTGCCCCGCCCGGCCATTTCATACTCGTCCTCGCCGGCCAGATCGAAGAACGCCGCCATGCTGGCGTCGCTGGCGGAGCCCATGCCGCGCGGAACCAGGTACCGGTCGCGGCCCCCCTCGTCGAGGAACACGCTCCAGGAATGGTGGTCGGCGACACCGAGCCCGTCGGAGCGACGGAGGTCATAGAGATCGTTCCCCTGTCCGGCGTCAATGCACAGCATCATACTGAGATCCCACGCGGTAGCGCCGTTATAAAAGGGGCCGCTGGAGACATAGCGGTCTTCCCCACGATAATCAACGTGCAACCCCGCTCCGGAGTGCGCGCCGGCCGCGTGCCCGAACCGAGCCGCCGCGTGTTCATCATCCCCGCCGAAGTCGAGCTTCAGGCCGACCCCGAAGAAGTAGCCGGCGCCTTGGGAGAAATTCGAGCTCTGGTACCGATCGTTCCCGGAGAGATCGAGAAGAAGTCCCCAGCCACCGGCCAAGGCATAGGACACCCGTTCCGCCTCTTTCGTGAAGATCCGCTTGCCTGAACCCACTCCCATTCCAAACGCGTCATACTGAAACCGCTCGTCGCCGGGCTGCGCGTCAGGCGCATCGGTGGCGTTGTAGCTGCTGGGATAGCGCCGGCCGCACCGGTACTCGTCGTCGCCGGCCACATCGATCAGCGCCCCCACCCCCCACGGGCCCCCGAAACCGAGCGCGTAGCCGAAGCTCGTGTAGGTATCGTTGCCGCCCCCGTCCAGCAACAGGCCGAGCCCGCCGACCGCGGCCCCTTGTGTGAACCGGCTGCCGACGTACCGATCGTCCCCGGAGCGGTCGTAGAGCACGCCGAGTCCAGCAAAGCCGGTCCCGCCTGCGCCGGCCGACAGCTCATACGTATCGTTGCCGCCCCGATCGATCAGCAGCCCGATCCCCAGACGGCCGGTGGCGAGCCCCAGCGGCGAGGCACGATAGGTATCGTTGCCAGCCAGGTCAATGACGACGCTGATCCCGTGCTCGGGATCCGCCGGCGCCGCGATGGCCCCGCGATACGTGTCATCTCCGCCCAGGTCCAGAACCAGCGCAATCCGTTGGTCCAGGTCATAGACGTTGGGGCCGGGACCGCCGACCACGATCAAGCCGGCCGGCATCTCATGGACCAGCCACACCTCCCCGGTGACTCCGGACACCGCCTGCACGGCGTGCTGCGGCCGGTGGAATGCCGCCGGTACCTGTTGCAGCCATCGGTCATCGCCCAGCCGCGCGACCACCTGCGCTGCGGCTACCAACGCGGCATAGTCCATTCGTTCCGCCGTCAACTCAATGAAACGGAGATCTGCTTCCGCCTGGAGCGTGGGCTGCTCGGAAACGGACGGCGAAAACTCCTCGACCATGAAGAACGAGTGCTCGAAGAGGAACCGCCGCTCGTCCGGGCTCAAGTTCCGTAGCGCCTTCTGCCGCAGCCCGTAAGCCTCGTCCAGCGTCCCTACGAGATAGGCCACATGCTCTGCCGGCTGCTCTGCTGCTGGAATCCTGATCGGCGTCACGGCTTCGGCGTTCCGGCCCATGCCGGCTTCCAGGACCGCGATCAGCGCCGGCAGGTTGGCCACACCGGAGCGGGCCAGCTCCGCCAGCCGGTGTCCATGCCGTTCAAGCGTTATGAGGCCGCTCCATGGGTCTGCCAGGCCCTGCAGAATGAACGGCTGCTTGAATCGAGCGGGATGAGTCTTGGCACTGGCCAACGCGGCGAGCACCGCCCGCTGTTCCGTGGATAAGTGGTGATCAAGATGTTCGCGCGCCTCACGCTGGAGCTTTCCGATAACCGGCTCTGGCAAGACTACCGGGGGAGGAGGCTCCGGAAAGATTGATGCGACCTGAAGAGTTCCAAGGCCGCAACCGCCTACACCGAGCAGAACAATCCAGGAAGCCAGGCTAGGAGCACTCCGCCTCATGCCACGCCCGCCCCGGTCATAGGTGAGCCGGTAGCGCATCAGGGCCGTCCTTGGGAGCAGGTGGCTTTGCGGTTTTTCGAAGCGCTCTTGCGCTTCCCTTGATGATCAGGAATTCATACAGCCGACACTCCAGGGCCCCGTTGAACAACGGGATGCGCCGGGACGGCGCCAAGCCGATCAGCCGAGGAAGGCGCTGATCGGCGGTCAACACATACGCGCGCCATCCCGGAAAGCGCTGCTTGAGCGCATCGCCCAGCCGTGGATAGAAGTCGGCCAGCTCGGCTTCGTGCCCGGTGCGGACGCCGTAGGGCGGGTTCGCGACCAGGACTCCTTCGGGAGCCGGCGGCGTGATCTCCAGCACATCGGCTCGCATGAGTCGCACAGCGTCCTCCAGTCCCGCCTCTCGTAAATTGGCCCGGGCAGCTTCGAGGGCCAGCGGGTCACGGTCGCATCCGTAGATCGCGGATGCATCCTCCCTTTGCCGGGCCCGGCTCGCTTTGCGGAGCGTTTGCCAGGCTGTCGGATCGAAGCCCTGGAGTTTCTCGAAGGCGAACCGGCGTCCGAGTCCCGGAGCGATGCTCCGGGCCATCTGGGCCGCCTCCAGCAGGATCGTTCCGCTTCCGCACATGGGATCGAGCAAGGGCTGTCCAGGGGTCCAGCCGGCCAACTTCAAGATTCCGGCGGCCAGATTTTCACGCAGCGGCGCCGCGGCGCGGGCTCGGCGCAGCCCGCGCTTAAACAGCGGTTCCCCGGAGGTATCGAGGTAGAACGCGACCTCTTTCTCGGTCAGGAACGCCTCGATCCGAATATCGGGCCGGCGGGTGTCCACGCTCGGGCGGACCTTGCGCACCGCCATGAATTTGTCGCAGACGGCGTCCTTGATCCGAAGCGTGATGAAATCGAGGCTGGGAAGGGAACAGTGCTGGGCGCTGACTTTGACTTTGATCGTGCGGGAGGAAGCAAACCAGCCCGGCCAGTTCAGGCCATAGGCAGCCCGGTAGATATCCTGCTCGCGGCAATAGCCGCTCTGAGAGAGCCGCCACAACACGCGGCTCGCGATCCGGCTTTCCAGATTAACGCGGTAGCACAGCGGGAAGGGGCCGGTGAAGCCGACGCCGCCCTGTGCCGGAGCGAGGCCCTGCGCTCCCAATCCCTGCAACTCGGTGCACAAGACGCCTTCCAGCCCGCGGGGACATGGCGCGAAAAAGGCTTGACCACTCAACACCCCTCCCGTTTCCAGTTCTTCAGCACCTTGTCGTTATTAAACGTCAGCACGTAGCGTACGCAGACCACTTTCTCCGTGGACGGGCCGCCCCCACCTTTGCCGATGAGGGATGCCGCCGCATTGCCGGCTTCCGTGGCGCCCTGGTACATGGTGGAGAAGCTGAACGGATGCAAGTCGCTCTCGTTCATGGCGTACCGGTACATCCAGATCGTCTCGCCGTCGAGGATTGACTCCTTTGTGATGTGAGGGGGGCCAAACTCTTTGGCGATGTCGTCCTGCGTCGCTTTGCGAACCCCTTTCTTGAGGTACGCCTCTTGTTCCGGCGCGCAGCTCGCCAGCAGCCCCAAAACTGCCACCAGAAGGCCGCACATGAACGTGGTGCCGAATCTCATCGTTGCCCTCCTTGCCCCAGACTCCGCCGACTCACGGTTTCTCTGCGATGGCTCTCACCGCACGAACGTCACTTTCACGCGCTTCGAGATCAGAAAGTACGAGACCAGCACCGCGCAGACCAGCAACACTCCGGCGAGATCGAGCATGGAGTCGCTGTCCTCTTGGCTGGCCACCGATGGCAACTGGAGCGCCGCGAAGTAATCCGCCAAGTAGAACAGGAACGCGCCCACCAGAAAACTCACCCCCAGAAACGGAAACCGCTCACGTCTCTGAAAGAACATGACGGCCAGGATGATGGAACAAATTAACAGGACGAGATTTCCCAGTAACTCGAAGAGCAACACCGGGCCGTTCAGCGGATGATACACGTTCGAGCCGGGCGCCGTCAGTAAGCTCCACACGTCCCTGGAAAACACGGGGAGCAGATCGTCCACGATAAACCCGAGCAACCGGAGGGGGTACAGCACCACCCCGATGGCCACCAGCAGCAACCAGCCGCGGAGCTTCGTCTGTTGCGCGGGAAGAGCGCCCACCTCCGGCATAGCCAACCGCGTCACCTTACTCTCTCGGCGGTGAGGCGTCAACTTTACCTCGGTGAGGAGTGAAGGGTAAGGAGTGGGGGGGTTGGGAGAAGAAGAATTTTTACACACGATAGGCAAATGCGCTATACTCCGCCCCGACCTGAGCTTCTGGCAGGATTCAACTAAAGGGATCGGCTTGTCGCAGCTCACGCTTTTTCCTGTCCAGCCCCGCCTCTCCAAATCGAAATACGTCGCCGGCTTGCAGTGTCACAAGCGCCTGTACCTGGAAATTCACTCCCCCGAGCTTGCCACCGAACCGGACGACCAGACTCAAGCCATCCTGGATAACGGCACCCAAGTGGGCGAGCTGGCGCGGCGGCAGTTCCCGGGCGGAGTCCTCGTCGAGTTCGGCCACAGCAACCTGGCCGCTGCGCTCAAGCAGACTCGCGACCTGGTGAACGAGCCAGCCGTCCCGGCCATCTTCGAGGGCGCTTTTCAGTTCGACAACGTGCTGATCCGCGCGGATGTCCTTGAGCAAATCGCCGCGGGCGTGTGGCGGTTGATCGAAGTGAAAGCCTCGACGAAGGTGAAAACCGTCCACCTGAACGACCTAGCGGTCCAGACCTACGTCCTCGGGGGCTGCGGGGTGACGCTCGGCGGCATGCGCCTGATGCATCTCAACAAGCAGTACGTGTACGACGGCGAGCAGATCGATCTGCGGCAGCTTTTTACCCAACAGGATCTGACCGCGGAGGTGACGGCCCGGCTCTCCGAAGTCCCGGACCGCCTCGCGGCGATGAAGGCGATGCTGACCGCTTCCTCTCCACCGGAGATCGACCCAGGGAGCCACTGCCAGGAGCCTTACGTCTGCCCGTTCTGGGAGCACTGCACCCAGCACAAGCCGGCTCGCTGGATCTTCTATCTGTCCGGTGGTAGAGCGACATTCGACAAATTGACGGCCCAGGGCATCGAGACCATCGACGAGATCCCGCCCGGTTTCCCGCTGTCGCTCATCCAGCAGCGCATGAAGGACAACGTGGAGTGGGTCGGCCCCCAGCTCAAGCTGGCGCTCGATACCGTGCGGTATCCGGTGTACCACCTGGACTTCGAGACGGTCATGCCGGCGGTGCCCCGGTTCGCCACGACGCGCCCCTATCAGACCTTGCCGTTCCAATGGTCCAACCACGTCGAGATCGGCGACGGCACCGTGCTGCACGACCAGTATCTCTGCGACGAATGCAAGGACCCGCGCGAGGAACTGGCGGTGAGACTGCTCGACTCGCTCGGGCGGGAGGGGAGCATCTGCGTCTATTCCGACTACGAGCGGCTGGTCTTACGCGAGCTGGCTGAGGCCTTCCCGCTCCTGAGGCGCGAGCTGTACGCGGTCATATCCCGGCTCTGGGATCTCCTGCCGGTCCTCCAGCGGCACTACTACCATCCGCAATTCGGCGGCTCCTTTTCGATCAAGTCGGTGCTGCCGGCCCTGGCTCCGGGTCTCGACTACGGCGACCTGGAAATCCGTGATGGGGCTCAAGCCGCCCTGGCGTATGAACGGATGCTGTTCGGAGATCTCGATACCGAAGAGAAAGCCGGGCTCCGGGCGGCGCTTCTGGACTATTGTAAGCGGGACACCCTCGCCATGGTGGAGATCCGCAAGGTGCTTCGCCAGAAGATCACGGCCTGCCAGACCTGATCGCTTCCCGCATTCCTCGAACCCCGCGCCCATCACAAGCGCATCGCCAGGCATGAAGATTGCCACATTCAACGTGAATTCGATCCGCATGCGCCTCCCCGCCATTCTGGCATGGCTCGAGACGCACGAGCCCGATGTGCTGTGCCTGCAGGAGACCAAGACCCAGGACGAGGATTTCCCCTTACTGGCCTGCACGGCCACCGGCTATCACGCGACGTTCCGCGGGATGAAGTCCTACAACGGCGTCGCGGTGTTGAGCCGCACCGCCCCTGAGGCCGTCGCGTATGGGTTCGACGACGGAGCCGAGCCGGATGAGGCACGGCTCGTGCAGGTGGTCGTGCAAGGACTGCCGATCATCAACACCTATGTGCCGAACGGCTACAAGATCGACTCACCGAAATACGTCTACAAGCTGGAATGGTTCAAACGCCTCCGCGCCTACTTCGAGCGGCACCTGTCACCGGACCGGCCTGCCGTCTGGTGTGGCGACATGAACGTCGCGCCGGAGCCCATCGATGTCCACAGCCCGGAAAAGCATCTCAAGCATGTCTGCTTCCATGAGGATGTCCGCCGCGCGTACCAGGAGGCCGTCGCCTGGGGCTTCGTGGACGTGTTCCGAAAGCTGTACCCCGATCGCCAGCAATTCACGTTCTGGGACTACCTACGACCCAACTCCTTGGAGGCCAACAAGGGCTGGCGGATCGATCATATACTCGCCACCCGCCCGCTGGCCGAGCAATGCCGGAACGTGGACGTCGACATCGAGCCTCGCCGGGCCCCAAGCGCCTCCGACCACACTTTTCTATGGGCTGAATTTGCGATCGAGCAGGGACTGCGTTGAGGCCTCAGTGAATTTCTCGAATTGACATCCGCCCGAGGGAAGATTAAGGTACACCCTGTGGCTGCTCGACAGCCACCCAGAAAGGGAGGAGGTGCTTATGGAAGAGCTGACCCCACCGGGCCAGAGCGGCCCGCCGTCGAGTGCGGGCTTCCGGCTCCTCCTCGGTAGCTTTCCACTGGCCGTGCCTCTCGGCACCCACAATCGGAAGATTGAACGCCAAAAAGGAAAGCCTTCCTGAGGAACAAGGCCGACGGGATATACCGGTGATCCCGCCTCCCGGAAGCGATCCGACGAGCGGGTCATACAACGCAGCGTACGATTCGGCGCCCTAAGCGCCAGGCACGGGCTACTCGAGCGAGTAGCCCGTGCCGTTTTCAAGGCGTCGGCCGTCGCTCGTCTTTTCGCTTCACACCTTACCCCTCACTCCTCACTCGCCTATTGTTTGACCTCGCACACCGAATTCCGTAAAGTACAGCCTCACGTATCACGGGTGCACTGAGGGCGCTCTCTGCCGGCAGGGCCCGCACAGCGCGCCTCCCGAGGTCAACACGGATGGATCCGCTTACCTCCCCGCGTCTCTCCCCTGAAGCGCTCGCCGTGCTCAGCGCGGTGGACCCGTTCAGCGGGCTCCCGGAATCGGCGTTGCGGAACCTGGAACACGAGCTGGAACGGGTCCGGCTGATGGCCGGACAGATTCTCTTTCGCCGGGGAGATCCCGGCGACTCCCTGTACGTGATCGTGAGCGGCAGCCTTCACGTCATGCTCGACCGCCCCGACGGAGAGGAGCAGGTCCTCGCCCTCCTGGCCAGCGGTGACTGCTTGGGGGAAATGGCCATCATGACCGGGCATCCGCGATCCGCGACGGTCCGGGCTATCGAGGCTTCAGAGTTACTCAAGCTGCCCAAGGACGCCTTTGAGCGCCTGGTCGCCGAACATCCGACTGTGAAGAACCGCTTGCTGCAGCTCGCCGCCCGTCGGCAATCCGGTCGCCAACTGGCGTTGACCGATCTGTTCCGGGGGCTCGACAAATCCGTGATCCAGGAGTTCGTACGCGAATCGAACTGGGTGCGGCTTCCCGGCGGGGAGACGCTCTTCCGTCAGGGAGACTTGGCTGACTCGCTTTATGCTGTCGTGCATGGCCGGCTCCAGGTGGTGATCCAGCCCGATCGCGGCAGCCGTGCGATCGTGCGTCAGATCGGCCGAGGCACGTGCGTCGGCGAAACCGCGCTCTTGACGGGGGAGCGTCACTCCGCCACGGTCCGGGCGGTCCGCGACTCGGAGCTCGTTCGGCTGCGGAAAGAGGAGTTCACCCGCCTGCTGGAACGGCATCCGGAGGCGGCCACGGAATTGGCGCGCACCCTGGCACGGCGGCTGCGCCAAGCCACCGCTTCACCCGACGCCGCCGGCCATGTGACGACGATTGCGGTGGTCCCCGGCCATCCGACGGTGAGGGAGTCCCGCTTCGCCGAGCAACTGGTCGAGGCGCTGGAGACGCTCGGTGGCCCCGTGCTGCATCTCAGCAGCACCCTGATTGATCGGTATCTGGGCGAGGGAGCCGCCCGCGCTCCCTTTGCGATCGCCGGAAACACTCGCATCGCGAACTGGCTCAACGATCAGGAAGATCAGTACCGCCATCTCGTGTACGAATGCGACCTGACTGCGACCACGTGGACCCAGCGGTGTCTCCGCCAGGCTGACCTCATCCTTCTGGTCCATCCTGCGGACGCTGAGCCTTCCCTTGGAGTCATCGAGCGCGAGATGGCCTCCGGCGAATTCGGCGGCAGCGGGGCCCGCAGGCACCTCGTCCTTTTACATCAAGATGCAACGCTCCGCCCCACCGGGACGCGGCGGTGGCTGGAGGCCCGCCCTGTGGAGACCCATCACCATGTCCGGGTCCATCACGCAGCCGACTACGACCGGCTGGCGCGCCTCGTTACCGGACAGGCCGTCAGCCTGGTCTTGAGTGGCGGCGGGGCGCGTGGCTTCGCCCACATCGGGGTTATCCGGGCACTGGGCGAGTGCGGCATCCCTATCGATGTGATCGGCGGCAGCAGCATGGGCTCGATCATCGCCGGACAGTACGCCATGGGCTATGACACGGACGCGATGGTCGAGATCAATCGGAAGGGATTCATCGACCTGAAGCCGCATCGGGACAAGACCGTGCCGATCGTCTCGCTGATCACCGCCCGCAAGCTCGTCCGGATGCTCACCATGATGTTCGGCGATACCCAGATCGAGGATCTGTGGACCCGGTACTTCTGCGTCTCGTCGAATCTGACCCGTGCCGAGATGGTCGTCCATCAGGACGGCCCGCTGTGGTTGTGGGCGAGAGCCAGCATCTCGGTCCCAGGCGTCACTCCTCCGGTGCTGCACAACGGAGACCTCCTGGTGGACGGTGGCGTACTGAACAACCTGCCGGCCGACGTGGTCGGGCAACTGTGTCAAGGCTCGGTGATCGCCGTGGATGCCGCGCCGCGGATCGACCTCAGCACCGACACGCAGGCACCGCCCAGTCTCTCTGGCTGGCGCCTGCTATGGGGTTACCTCAATCCGTTCGGGGAGCGACTGTCCATCCCCAACATCTTCAGCATTCTGACCCGCGCCGCGATGCTCAGCACGCTGTCCAACACCGAGTTGTTGAAGTGGGAAGCCGATCTGTATCTCCACCCGCCTACCGAAGAGATCGGCATGTTCGACTGGAAGGCCATTGACCGGGCGGTGGATATCGGATACCGCTTCGCGCTCGCTCAACTCGAAGCATGGGAAAAGGCCAGAACTACCCGAAATCGTTCCGGATCACCTGGAGGATGCCCATGAATATGCTCATTGCCGTGATCACGCTCACCCTGCTTGTCGCTCCTTCCGGCACCGCCAGCGCCCAGAGTTTCGCCAAGATGTTCAAGCGCCTGGACGAATCGGTGCTCATCATCAGGACCAACCACAAGGAGGTGGTGGTCGGCCCGCAAAAACAGCTCACCAGCCTGCCCGGGTTGGGCTCCGGCGTCCTGGTGTCGTCTGACGGCAAGGTCATGACCGCCGCCCACCTGGTTCAGACCGCCGATGAAATTGCGGCTGAGTTCCTGACCGGCGAGATCGTGAAGGCAACGGTCATCACGTCCGATCCGGCAGCCGATCTCGCGCTGCTGCAACTGGAGAAGGTTCCGCCCAAAGCCGTGGTGGCCAAGCTCGGCGACTCCAATGACTCCGAAATCGGAGATGAAATCTTTATCATCGGCGCGCCTCTCGGGCTCGGGCACACGATCACCGTCGGCCACATCAGCGCGAGGCATCGGCCGCCGACGATGTACGGCGTCGCCCGCGCGGAGTTCTTTCAGACCGATGCCGCGA
>CAYZKG010000104.1:0-10535 GCA_964478915.1 uncultured Nitrospira sp. | reverse complement strand
CGTGTCGATCTGCGCCATGACCGAGTCGACGCTCCAGAACCGGTAGCTGTTCGTGTTCTCCTTCAGCCCCAGTTCCCGTTCCCCGCTCTTGAACGGCGCCTGAATGCAGCAATTGTGAACAAGGAGAAATTCCGCAAAGTAGTTATCGTGTGGTGAGCATTGGAAATTGAACACCTCAAATTGCCCTCGAACTTCCTCAATAGATTCGATCGCCACGAAGCGAGGGCAGTTACCAATCAGCGCTATCTTCTCTCGATAGTACGCCTCCCACGGCTCACGGTTGACGTCAATCTCGGACTCATGGACACCTACCCGGGCATTCACGAACTGATCTATGTGCTCCTCGTTCTGTGGTTCCATCACCAGAATGGACTGACCCACCTGCAACTTGCCCGCCTCAACCCATCCTTGCGGCGTGTAGATCGGATGTTCGTCACTGACCTCGATCGTCTCGCCGGTTTGCATCCTGATTCTTAAGAGTTTGTGGACCCATCGGGTCCCTGTCGCAACAACCGTGGACTCGGACAGCTTTCCGGCTTTTTCATCCCAGGCCATGACCGTGTCCCCAATCCTCACATCTTCGATCTGTTTGTTTCTCCCGTGCGTGGTGATGATCCTTGTCCCCTTCCGAAGGCAGAAGCTACAGTGGTAGGGACAGCCCAGGGTCGTGTAGATGGCGGCGTAGGGCTGGCGCTTGAGTCCGTCGAAGCAATGCCAGTTATGGGCGCGATACTTCTCCATAGGAAGCAAGTCCCACGCGACCTCCGGCATCTCGCTGTCGAGGTCTTTCACGAGTGGGGCGGCCGGCGTCCGCTGGATCTCACCGTCCTGGCGGTACAGCAATCCCCGGACTTTGGAGAAGTCCGGCCGGGTGGACTTCAGCGCCTGGATCAATTCGAGCAGAGTGATCGGCCCTTCGCCACTGCACACAAAATCGGCGTCTTCTTCCTCCATGGTACGCTCAGGTAGCGCCGCGACATGGCCGCCCACCAGGAGCACCTTCTGCTCCGGATGGAGCTGCTTGATCGCGGTGCAGATGGTACCCGCAGCAGTCATGTTCTGCGTCGAGGCGGACGGCTGGTGGCCGTAGACGACCACAGCAGCAAGTCTGGGCTTCAGCGTCTCGATGCACTCAGCCACCTGCTCGGGCGTTAGTTCCTCGGCCTCCGCATCGATGATGGAAACCGCGTAGCCATGTCGGCGCAGGTAGGTCGCCATGAGTCCGGCCCACACCGGTGGCTCAATCGCGGCGAGGGTCGAGCCCAGGGCTTGGTACACCTGCGCCCGGCTCCCGGAGTTCACCAGCACCACCTCAAGGCCGCGCGTCATGATCTCCCTCCCTCCACCGGACGCTCACCACTCGCACCCTTACACATTCGCATAGCCGTGACGGCGGACGACTTGGTAACCTTTAATCAGCTCGGCGATCCCTACCTGGAGCGAGACGGTCGGCTGAAACCCTGCCTGCGCGATCTTCTCGTTGCTCACGATGTAGTTCCGCTTGTCCGGGTCCTCGCCGATCTGGGCTTCCACCACATAGAAGCCGGGGACCTGCTGCTTGATCTCCTCGCAGAGCTCCAGCTTTGACAGGTTCGCATCGCTCAAACCGACGTTGTAGGGTTCGCCCTTCATAGCGTCGAAGCGCGAGAGCGTGTGCACAAACACCCTGGCGATGTCTCTGACGTGGATGTAGTTCCGCTTGAACCGGCCCTGGAACACCACGAGGAACCGGTCAGTGACCGCGCGGTAGACGAAGTCATTGACGAGCAGATCCAACCGCATCCGAGGGCTGATCCCGAAGGCGGTCGCCAGCCGAAGCGTCACGCTGTGGCCCGCGTCCAGGACCGCCGCCTCCGCCTCCACCTTGAGCCGTCCGTAGGTTGACACGGGCCTGAGCGGGGTCGCTTCCGTGCAATGGATTCCGTCTTGGCCGATGCCGTATCCGCTGTTCGTCGTCGGGAAGATGATCCGCTGGGTGGGGCGTCGAAGCTCCAGCAGCATCCGGATCGCGTCCAGGTTGACGCTCGTGGCCTCAACCGGGTCCTGATCGCACAGGGGCGCGCCGGTCAGGCACGCCAGTGGGATGACGGCATCGGCGCCCTGCAGGTGCGTCGCCATGAGCGCTCGATCGCGCGCGTCTCCGCGGACCACCAATAACCCCGGCTGGTGGCAGCAGTCCAAGAGCGAGGTCTGGCCGTACATGAAGGTGTCCACCACGGTGACCTCGTGCCCCTCCGCCAACAAGACGGGCACCAGCACCGATCCGAGGTACCCCGCCCCCCCTGTGACCAGAATCTTCATCAGGTGGTGTCTCCAGACCGCCCGCGACCGAGTCCCGTGAAGCGGGACGAGGGAGTCCCGCCCTCATGCGGGATCACGAGGAGACGCATGGCTGCTCCTCGTGTTCAAGAAACCAGCGGTAGGTCCGTTCCAGGCCGGTGCGAAGATCCGTGCTCGGCGACCAGTCGAGCCCGCGCATGACCGAGGAGTCGAGGCGCTTCTCCGGCGCCCCATCCGGCTGCGACGCATCCCAGGCGATCTCCCCGTGGAAGCCGACGACCTCAGCCACCCAGGCGGCGAGGTCGCGGATGGGATGCGACTCACCCGATCCGATATTCACGGGATCGCTCCCGTCGTACGTCTCCAGAAGGATCTCGCAGGCCGCTGCCACGTCATCGACATAGAGGAACTCGCGCCGCCCCTCGCCGCTGCCCCACAACCTCACCTCGCGGTCGCCGCGCTCCTTGGCGTCGTGGAGCTTCCGGATCAGCGCGGAGAGCACATGGGCCTGCGCCGGATCGAAGCTGTCGCCGGGCCCATAGAGGGTACAGGGGATGGCGGTGATGAACCGCGTGCCATACTGACGGTTGTAGGACGCGCAGAGCGAGAGCCCTGCCCACTTCGCGATGGCATAGGGCTCGCTCGTGGACTCCAGCGTTCCCGTCATGAGGGAATCAGGGTGCATGGGTTGCGGACAGCGCTTCGGGTACATGCAGCTGCTCCCGAAGTTCAACAGCCGCCTGACCCCGGCTTGCCATGCGCCACGGATCAGGTTCGCTTCGATCATGAGATTCTCATAGAGGAACGCGACAGGCTCGCTCGCATTGGCCGCAATCCCGCCCACCCTCCCGGCCGCTACAACGACCTCATCCGGCCGTTGACGGTCCAGCCACGCGTGCACGGCGCGGGGATCGGTGAGCTCAAGCTCACGATGCGCCGCCGTCAGCACCTGCACTGAAGGTTCGTTCGCCCACCGGCGAACAAGCGCTGAGCCCAGCAGCCCGGTGTGCCCTGCCACATAGCGCACGATGCGGCTTGTCATGGCCGGCCCCCGTATAACATCATGCCAGCCGTCACGGCCCAGAAGAGAAGATTCACCATCATGGGCAGGTCCGTCACGATGCTGTGCGTGGGGTCTCCCCCCTCCTCCTTGTGGTAGACCAGATAGAGGTAGCGAAAGAACCCGTACAACACAAAGGGCACGGTCAACAACAACCCCGGCGAGCCGAACTTTGCCACGATCTCCCCATTGACGGTGTAGAGCGTGTAGCTGACCATGGCGGAGGCCGTGATAATCCCGATCATGGCATCGAGAAATGGCATGGGGTAGTCCGTCAGGACCTGCCGGTGGTGCGGCGCGCCCTCCTCCAGGAGCACCACTTCATGGCGGCGTTTGCAGAGCGCGATAAAGAGCGCCAGGAGCGTCGTGCAGATCAGGAGCCACGCGCTCATCTCCACACTGATCACGACGGCGCCACCCATCACCCGCAGGAGATAGCCGGCGGCGATCGCGAACACGTCGATGATCACGACGTGCTTCAGCCGCACGCTATACAAGACATTCAATCCCCAGTAGCCAGCCAGGATCACAGCGAACGCGTGACTCAAGGCCGCCGCTCCAAGCAACGCCAGACCCAGCAGCCCCCCGACCGCGACCTGGGCGATCCGAGTCTGCAGGAGTCCAGCCGCCAGCGGGCGGTTGCGCTTCTCCGGATGCAGGCGATCCTGGGCGCAATCCGCGAGGTCATTCAACAGATAGGTGGAGCTGCTGACGGCGCAGAAGCAGCCGAACGCCATGAGGCTGCGCCAGATGGCCGCCGGCACAAAGAGATATTCTGAAAAGAAGATTGGGGCGAACACGAAGAGGTTCTTCACCCACTGCGCGGGCCGCAGCTCGATCCATAGGGCAGGCCACCAGCCCGCTTGCCTGGCAGCCAGCGAAGCGCGACCAGCCTCACCGGCGCTGACAGGAGCTCCCACAAACGTCTCGGGTCTGGTCATGGCTTAAAACGGGCCTTTGAACCGCTGTTCGTGGCTGTAGAACGACTCGCCGCTTACGTCGGACGGCTCCACGTCCAGCAGGCGCTCTGCGGCGCGGATGATGCTGACCGCATTGGGATAAAACAGGTTCTCCAACGGCCTTGTGGTGGGACAGGGAACCTGGGCGAATCCCAACCGCTCGACGGGCCGTTCGAGATTCCCGAAACAGCGGTGGCCGATCAGCGCGGCCGCCTCCGCCGCAAATCCGCAGAAGGCCCAGTCATAGTCGGCCACAATGCAGCGGCGGGTCTTGGTGACCGAGGCCACCAGCGCCGCCTCATCCAAGGGAACGACGCTGCGCACGTCAACGACTTCAAGCTCAATGCCTCGCGCGGCCAGAACGTCGGCGGCTTTCACCGCTTCAACGGTCATCCACGAGGTGGCAATCACCGTGAGATCCGTGCCCGTGCGACGAATGGCCGCCCGTCCCAGCGGAAGACGCAGGGTGGTATCGACATCACCCTCCACCTCATACAGCCACCGATGTTCCAGGAAGATTACCGGGTTGTCGTCGCGGATCGAGGCGCGCAGGAGGCTGTAGGCATCCTGCGGCGTCGTCGGCAGGATCACCTTCAAGCCTGGGAAATGGCCGAAGACGCTGTGGAGAGACTTGCTGTGTTGAGCCGATTGCCCCCACCCGCGTCCGATGACGGCGCGGATGACCAGCGGGATGCACAGTTTCCCCCCGCTCATGTAGCGCAGGTTCGAGACCATGTTCGCGATCTGGTTCATCGCCAGGAGCATGAAGTCCGCCCGGATGTGCACATGCACCGGCCGCAGCCCGGCCATCGCCGCGCCCAGCGCCACGCCGGTCATGCCGTCTTCAGAGAGCGGGGTCCCGAAGCAGCGCTCGCGCCCGAACTGCTCCACGAGCCCAACGGTAGAGCCGAAGATCCGCTTGTGGTCCGGCACATCCAGCCCAAAAACGAACACCGACGGATCCGCCGCCATCTCGTCGCTCATCGCCGCCGCCAAGGCGTCCCGAAACCTCATTCGCGCCTTCGTCCGGTCGGACGCAGGACGTGGCCGACCGTCAGGGCTGGGGGATTCGACCCAGACATCGGTGGTCAGCTCCTCCGGTGGCGCAAACGGGGCGTGCCGTACCGCCTGCACACTGGCGTCGATCTGCTCATCCACCGACGCTTGGATGACCGCCAGCTCCTGCGGCGAGCAGCCCAGGCGCATCAGCTCCTGCTCAAACCGCCACACCGGATCGAGCTGCTGGAGCGCCGCCGGGCTGGGCTTGCTGCGGTAGCCGGCATCGAAATCCTCTCGTGGGCCCACATGTTCGAGGAACCGGAAGTAGGCGAGGTGGAGGACGCCCGGTTGCGGGTCGCGGCCCATCCGCTCCAGCATGGCCTGTGTCGTGGCGAGGACCTCTCGCAGATCGCTACCGGATGCGCTCATGATATGGCAGCGGAAGCCCTGGATCGCTTCTGGGATGGACTGGAAGCCGTGCCGCTCGCTCGTGGGCGTGTGGATGGCCAGGCCGTTATCCTCGCAGACGAACAGGATGCGCAGCCGCTTCAGGCACGCGAAGTTCAAGCTCTCCCAGAAGACCCCTTCCTCTATCGCGCCATCGCCGAAGAATGAGACGACCAGCTCCTCCGAACCGCGGAGCCGGTTGGCCAGTGCGATCCCCACCGCCAGCGGGATCGTCGTGCCGACCACCGCCGAGGTCGCCATGAGCCCATGGCGGGGTGAAGCAATGTGCATCGAGCCCGCCTTGCCCTTGCCCGGCCCGGTCACCTTGCCGTAGAGCTCTCCGAAGAAGCTGTCGGTGTCGTGCGTCATCGCCAGGTAGAGCGCGTGGTTGCGATAGGTGCCGAACGCCTTCGTCCCCTGCGGGACGCACGCCACGACACCCACTGCAATCGCCTCGCCACCGATGCCGAGGTGCACTGGGGTCTTCATCTCATCCTTGATGTACTCCTGGCGGATCTTCTCTTCGGCGCGCCGCACGAGCAGTAGCGTCCGGTAGAGCCGCAGTGCCTGTGCCCGGTCAAGGTCCCCGGCAATCGGGCGAGTGCGTGGCTCACGCAAGATAGTCGGCGAGATGTTGGGCGGCATACGCGATGTCGTCGTCTGTGAGGTACCGGTGCACGCCGAAGTGAAGTCCGCTGCGCCCAATGCGCTCGGCGATGGGAAACTCACCATCGCGGTGCCCGAGGAACGCGAACGCGCGGTGCTGGGTGGGCAGCGAGCCGAAGAGCGTCTTGCACTGGATCCCGTGGCGCTCAAGATGTCCGTAGAGCCCATCAATCGGTTCTGCAGGATCCCGCAGCACGAGCGGGACGGCGTGGGGGCAGATCACTTCACCAGGCCCATCCCGATACAGGATCAGGCGATCCTCCAAGGGCGCGAGGAGCTCCCACAGGCGCGTGAGATGCCTGCGGCGGATGGCGAAGGTCTCATCGAACTGCTCCAGGCCCTCGAGGCCGATCGCGGCCTCGAGGTCGTTCATTTTCGAGTTGAATCCCACCCGGTCAAAATGGAAAGCGATCTGCCCGCCGCGCCGGCCGTGGGTGCGGATCGAGCGGCACAGCGAGGCCCATGAGTCGTTCTCGGTGGCGACCATGCCGCCTTCGCCGCTGCAGATCATGTGGGCGGCATAGAAACTGAAGAGCGCCATGTCGCCGAAGGAGCCGACGACGCGGCCGCCCAGTGTCGCGCCATGCGCTTCGCAGCAGTCCTCGACCACCGCCAGGCGATGCCGCTTGGCGATCGCCATCACGTCCTCCATCCGGCAGGGCTTGCCCATCGTGTGGACGACTTGGATCACACGAGTCCGCGGCGTGATCGCCTGCTCGATGAGGGCAGGGTCGAGGTTCAGCGTCTCAAGTTCCACGTCCACAAACACGGGGATCAGGCCCGCGGCAAGGCTGCAGTTGGCGGTCGCGACGAAGGCCAGCGCCGGGGTGATGACCTCATCGCCACGACGTGCTTGGCCGCTCTCCACCAGAGCGGTCATCGCGACGATCCCGGCGTCGGTGCCGGAGCTGGTCGCGACGGCGTGGCGGTAGCCGAACCGCTTGGCAAACTGCTCCTCGAACCGCCTCACGTTCGGACCCTCGGAGACCCAGTTACGCTCCAGCGCCTCGTTCAGCCACCGGCGGGCCGAGGAGCCGACCTCGATGTGGCCAAACGTGATCCGGTACGGCCGCTGTGCGGTCTCAGGTCCGGCGATCGCGCCCTTCATCTCCCCGCCCCTCCTGCACAATCGGTCCAGACCATCGCCGGCTGCGGCCGGGTAGTCGGCTCCAACAACGCCCGGTGCTGCCGCAGGAACTCCGCGCCAACGCGCCAGTGCGTCCGCCACGGCGCTGACGCGAACATCGTGGTGTAGGTCCGGAAGATCTCCCAAAAGCGGCGCTGGAGCTCCTCATCTTCTTCGGTGGCTTGCCAGGTTCCCGCAAGTCGCGCCTCCGCCTCCAGGGCGAGCGCCGTGATCTCTTCAGGGCTGTTGTTCAGCACCTCCACGCCAGCTCGCTCCAACTCATGGTCGCTCCGGCAGCGACCTACCCCAGACTCCAGTATCTCGCGGAACGTCATCAGGCGGCTTTCCGACCGCAGCCACAACGTTTTTGGGATGGACAGGTCACCCGGGCTCCACGTCGTGATATGCTCAAAGGGGATATGGTTCACCATGGCGAGGGGCCGCCTGAAAATCATCGGCAGGTGATACAGTCCCGCGCCGTCCCCCAGATAGAAATGGCAATGGGCGCACAAGAAGACATCAAGGAAATCGGTCCGGGCGATGCTGGCGTAGTCGATCATCCGCGGGTTGTTCGTCACAAGCGGCCGCTCCACCTCCGCGCCCATTCGGACCACGACATAACCCCGTCGGATCAGTTCTTCAGCGGCCGGGAGGTACGTCAGGATGTCCGAATTGCGGTTGCGCAATGGGAAATTTCGATACCGCGGGTTATCCACGTAGTAGGCAGGGTCGCGGGCTATCACGCATACCCACGGCGTTCCCTCGCGGACGCCCAGCGCCGACAGGGCATCGACGCCTTGGCGCATCTCCTCCTGCGTGAACGACAGGTGCGGAGGCTGCTGTATGAGCAGGCCGTCGGGATCGCCTTGGCGGCGGTCAAACGGAATGCGATTGCCTCGCCCGCCCGGCAGCCATCGGTTGATCCGCTCCGCCGCAAGCGCGAACCGGCTGACATGCACCGTCCGCTCCCACATCAGCTTCAAGTGCTGGTTACAGACGGGCAAGGCGCAACAGAAGAGATCGATCGTCCGGCGGCCGTACCAGCCGGTATCTCGCCGACATAACAGGAGTTCCATATCCAACGTCAGATGCCCGACAGACTCGCTCGGCAGTCCGCCAAACCTGATGAGCACCACCCGGCGCAGCAGCCGCGCGGCGAAGACAAATGGGATGGCGAACATCACGTCAAGCAGCATGAGCGCTTTCCGCCAGGCCGCCGGCCATCCACCCTGACAAATGTCACCGGGCTGTCGCCGGACGAACCACACGATGCGCTGGAGTCGCTCTGCCGTGGTCATGAGGCGCTGGGGCTGAGGGCTTCAAACCACTGCTTGGTCGCCGCCTGGATGGACGCCGGATCCCAGACAGGAGCGCCGCGCCAGCGGTCGATCTCCTGCAGCATCATCGCCACGCCTTCTTCGAAGGAGACGCGAGGTTCCCAACCAAGGTGTCGTCGGATCTTGCTGGTGTCCGCCCACGTGCAGTCCGGCTCACCAGGCCGTTTCGGCACGCGGACCACTTCACCGCCGAGCAACTCCACAAGGCGGTTGACCGGCTGCGGGTCCCCAGCCCCGACGTTGTAGATCTCGCCGTGACGCTCCGACTGAGCCGCCAGCAAGAATGCGCGGACGAGATCGGTCACAAAGACAAAGTCGCGGCGTTGCAAGCCGTCGCCGACTACGGTCAACGGTTTGCCCGCCAGCTTCTGCGCCAGGAAGACGCCGAAGACCGCGCCGTAGGCGCCGGCCGTGCGCGAGCGCGGGCCGTACGCATTGAAGATGCGCAGCGACACGACGGGCAGCCGATAGACTCCTCCCCAGTGCAGAACCGCCTGCTCTCCGAGATGCTTGCTCAGGGCATAGGGATATCGAGGATCAATGGGCGCCTGCTCCGTGGTCGGCAACTCGGTGGCCAGGCCGTAGCAGGAGGACGAGGCGGCGTAGACGAACTTCTTCACGCCGGCGTCGCGTGCGGCCTCCAGCATCGCGACCGTCCCCATCACGTTTGCGGAGACATAGTCGAAGGGACGCTCGATCGAGGGCACAATGTCCCCGATCCCCGCAAAATGAAACACGTCGTCCACGCCCTTTAACAACGCCTCATGCGGCCGGACATCCCTCACATCGCGGATCTCCAGGCTCAATCGGGGATGCGCGTTCTGGTGCGCGAGATTTTCCAGTCGGCCGCTTGACAGGTTGTCCAACGTCCGGACCTCATAGCCCTCTCCCAACAAGAGATCCACCATGTGGCTGCCGATAAATCCCGTCCCTCCGGTCACGAGGGCGACACGGTTCATCGTTGAAGGGCCTCCGGTTGGGCCTCTACCAACTTCAAGACTTTCGCGTTGATGAACTTGTAATCGCCCGTATAGCCCGCGTGGTCGAGCACCTCCACCCATTCTTCTTTGCGCAAGATCGTCGCTCCCAACAGGGTCCACCACTCAAACAAGCGTTTGTCTTCATCGGTGTCATAGGACGCGAGGGTGATGAAGCTCTTGCCCCGTCCTGCGCGTTGGATCTCCTTCAAGCAGGTGATGGCATCAGCCAAGGTGAGGGTGTAGACGGCTCCAAGGGCAATGACCAGGTCGAACGTTCGATCGGCAAAGGGCAGCTGGGTGAACGGGACCTTCACGATCGAGGCCCGCACTGAGGGCATCGCATTGGCGATCGCATAGTCTGAGATCTCCACCCCACGAACCGCGATACCTGGAACGAGCTGCTGGAAATCGTGCAGGAGGAATCCCTTCTCGCAGCTCATCTGCAACACCGCCGAGGTGCTCGTGAGTCCATATTCCTTGACCATGAACGCGGCAATCGGTCTCCACCGGCCGTCGTAGGAAAAACCGCCGTAGCCGTTGTTCCGATCGCCGTCGTAATACTCATGCCCCCGATAGGAAGCGATGATCCGACTGCGAATCGTCCGCAGGTTCAGTCCCACGACTCGCGGTCGTGTCGGTTCGGGATAACCCACCAGCGCGTTGAATTCTCTCATCCGTCAC
>CAYZKG010000103.1:7524-10571 GCA_964478915.1 uncultured Nitrospira sp. | reverse complement strand
TTCCTTCTTGGGGGCAATGATGGAACGCTTACGGGTCAGCGTTGAACCAAGCGTGGAACGCGCCATTCAGGCGCTGGACTTTGACCGGATCCATAGTAGGTACTGGGAACAAAATGAGTTTGTCTTCCTCGATCAGTGTCTGCCCCCGGAAACTGTGGCTCAGATCCTTTCCGAGGTAGAAGCAGTGCGGCCCGAGATCAATCGCAATTATGTCCCTGGGCATAAGAAGGGGGGAAGTGTGAGCTTCTACACGCTGTGCGAGAAGGCCCCGGCCATCCTCGCCCTGTACCGTTCCCCGAGATTCCTGACGTTTTTGAGCCGGCTCACGGAGAGTCAGCTTCTGCTTTGCCCGGAAGACGATCCCCATTGCTGCGCCCTGTACTTCTACACGGAGCCAGGCGATCACATCGGCTTCCATTACGACACCTCCTACTACAAGGGTGCACGGTATACAGTCCTGATCGGATTGGTGGAGAGATCGGATCGCTGCCGACTGGTCGCCCGGCTTTACAAGGACAGTCCGAATCGGGAGATCCAGGAAGTTCGCATTCCGATGAATCCGGGCTCTATGGTGATCTTCAACGGCGACAAGCTCTGGCACACTGTCACGCCGCTCGACGAGGGAGAGGAACGCATCATCCTGACCTTGCAGTATGTCACGGCCCAGGCCATGGGGCCGTTCAAACGGATCTTTTCGAATCTGAAAGACGCGTTTGCCTACTTCGGGCCTGGGGTTCTCGTTCGACGAAAACCGTCCGGCGCTTCACCCCTTACGCCTCACGCTTCACGGTTGTGAGGTGAGACGTGCGCCTCATCGTATGGATTCCCGAATTCGAGGCCGAGGCCTTTCCCGCTGCGCTGAACCTGGCCCGCTCAGCCCCCGCGTTTGAGGTTGAAGGTCAAGAGGACAAGCGGTTCTACGTGGCGACCTTCGCCGACCTGCCACGCGCGATCGATCTGGCGGTGCAGCTCATCGGCGAAGTCGTCAATGTGCCGTCGGTCCGTGTCAGGATCAATGAGCGGACCGTCACGCGCGTGAGTAAGTTCTGGACCGCGCTGCTGTGCTATTGCGAGAGCCTCCGAGCGCCGGATCCCCTGAGCTATTGCGTCCGCCAAGCCGCGCGGGTCAGCGACGCGGCCGGTTGCCCTGACCGGACGTGCCTCTCCCATTGCCAGTTCATCTGTACCCGCTGTCTCGGGATCGCCCGGGAGAGCGGAGCGCCCCCCGTGTCCGCCCAGCTTCGCACGATCGCCCTGCAAGCGGAAGTGGAGTGGTGCCCCAACCTGCGGTTCGCAAACGGACCGTCGGGCACCAAACCGAAGGGGTGAAGGCCGATGGGCCGAACGCCCTATCTCCTCGTCTGACAACGATCATGTCCGGTCTCCGAGCTAGTCAAGGTGTTGCGCACCGCCCGACGCTAAGCTGCCCCCATCCTTCACTTGCCACGAAGGGGGGGCCCGATGAGCAAAGAGGATCGTCAAGGAGCATGGAAGGCGGGGGTAGCGGTTGCGGCGGTGCTGGCGGCGACGCTGATATTGGGGACGATGCTGCCTTCGCTGGCATGGGCCCAGGCGGCACCGGCACCCCAGACCCACCAGGTCTTTGGCCACCAAGTGTTTTTCAGGGGCGGCCATGCCGCGCTGAACAGTAATCGGGCGGGAGAAGTGTTCACGGATGTCTTTGGCCGGAACAATCAACTCAATGATGGGAACACAGGCTACTACCTCGGCGCCGGACTGGATCAATTGATGCACAGAGATTTTCTCGGCTTCAAAGGCGTGTCGCTGGCAGGGGAAATCGCGCTGGAACTCAAGCGGTTCAACTCCAAGACCGTTACTGAAGCTGTGCCATCCACTTGTGCCGCTGCTGGGATTGCCACATGTTCGGTCAGAGTGAACAAGGTCCAGCTCACGATGCTGACCGTGGATGTCGCGCCCAAGATCAGGTTCAGGGAAGGCAGTAGGCTCCGCCCGTGGATCATCCCGGTCGGGTTGGATTTCCACGTGATTAGCCCGCCATCCAATCAATCCAACTATCTGGACATCGGCGTGCAGTGGGCCGCCGGTGTTGAATACAACGTCTGGGGGCCATTCAATCTCGGAATGGATGCGCGGTATCACCTGGCAGCCAACATGACCAACACGACCAATAACTTCGGCACGGTCGGCATGTATGTGGGGATTGGGTACTGAGTCCGTATTCGGGTATCAGCCGTCAGCGCTCAGCCATCTGCCATCAGCACAAGCATCACAATTTGAGGCTGTGGGCTGATGGCTGGACCCGAGGAGAGGTGTGCCCCTCTCTGGACGAGGTGGTGTCCTCCTGCCACCTCGTCTCCTCAGGAATCAATAAGGGCAGTCGCCATGCAACCCGCACCCCGTCTCGTCTATTGGGAGCTCACCAAGCGCTGCAACCTGCGCTGCGCGCATTGTCGCGCGGTTCCGCAGACCTGCCCCTCGCCGGATGAGCTGTCGCTCGCGGAAGGGATCCGCCTGATTGACACTGTCGCGGAGGTCGGGCAGCCGATCCTTGTATTTACCGGAGGAGAGCCCCTGCTCCGCGATGACCTGTTTATCCTGGCCAGGCATGCGACGCTGCGGAGCTTACCCCTTGCACTGGCCATAAACGGGACGCTGGTCACGCGGGAGACCGCCAAGCGGATCGTTGCCTCGGGATTCATGCGGGTGTCGATCAGCCTCGATGGGCCGGATGCCGAGACGCATGACCGGTTCCGTCGGGTCCCGGGCGCCTTCGACGGTGCGGTGGATGGCTTCATCCATCTGAAGGAGCTGGGGATGTCCATGCAGGTGAACACGACGGTCACCGAGCACAATCGTGGACAGCTCGTGGAAATCTACGAGCTGGTCCGAAAGCTCGGCGCCGATGCGTGGCATGTGTTCCTGCTTGTCCCGGTCGGATGCGGGCTGGAAATCGCGCCTGACGCGCAGCTCACACCTCGCGACTATGAAGACGTGCTCTGCTGGATCGATGAGGTCGCACAGAGCGAGGCGCAGAACGGTCGGATGGAGGTCCGGGCCACCTGCGC
>CAYZKG010000103.1:0-7424 GCA_964478915.1 uncultured Nitrospira sp. | reverse complement strand
AGGTCGCACAGAGCGAGGCGCAGAACGGTCGGATGGAGGTCCGGGCCACCTGCGCACCTCACGTACAACGCGTTCGTCTGCAGCGACAGGCCCTCACGGAACGTGACTCGTCGTTCGTGAAGCGTGAAGCGTCTGAAACAAAGGGACGAGATACGCTTCACGAGGCGCGCTTCACGGGCCCCCAGACCCGCCGCGGGTGTCTCGCCGGGACCGGCATCTGCTTCATCTCGCATCGTGGGGAGGTGTTCCCGTGCGGATACTTGCCGCTCCAAGCGGGGAACGTTCGGCGACAGTCGTTGTCCGAAATCTGGGCAACCGCGCCCATCTTCGCCGACCTGCGCGACCCGGATCGGCTCATGGGCAAATGCGGCGCCTGCGAGTACCGCGTGGTCTGCGGTGGGTGCCGGGCGCGCGCCTTCGGACAGACGGGCCATTACCTTCACGAAGAACCATTCTGTGCCTACTTGCCCGGGACGAGTGGTCCCGCTCCGGGTCTGTCCTAGCGGCACCGACGCGGTAGGATGCTGATGAGCGGGCATGTCGAGTAGCAGGCACGCCATGAAGCAAAAATTCTCCCTTTTGCAATCTTGCGAGACCTGCGCGCTTCGGGGCAAATCCGTGATCTGTGACCTTTCCGACGATGATCTGGCGGCCTTCCAGAAGGTCAAATATTCCTTTTACTACGAGCCTCGACGAACCGTTTTCTACGAAGGCCACAGTTGTCTCGGCCTCTACCTGGTCTGCTCTGGAAAAGTCAAACTCACCCGTTCGTCACCGCGCGGGCAGCGGCAGATCACGGGCATCCTGAGCGCCGGGCACTTGATCGAGACGCATGGGTTCCGGGCCGGGGCTGTTCACGAAGCGACGTGCGAGACGATGGAACCCTCTCAGATCTGCCTGATCGAGAAAGCCTCCTACTTGGCGTTGGTGCGCCGTGATCCGCAGGTGATGCTCAGGCTCATTCAGTTGCTCAGTGAGGAACTCGGCAGGAGCATGGACCAGCTCGACCGATTCCGGTTTCAGTCGGCGCGGGAGCGACTGGCCGGACTGCTCCTGGAGCTCGGCGATCGCTTCGGACAGCAGGCTGGCGATGGGCTCCACGTGGGGATCAGCTTGAAGCGGGAAGAGCTGGCCGAGCTGGCCGGGGTGACCGTGGAAACCGTCATCCGGCTCCTGCGCGCGTTTCGCAGCGAGGGGCTGGTCTGTCTCGATGGACGGGCGATCACCCTGCTGAATCCCGAGCGGTTGTCCAGGATCGCGCGCCGCTGAACTGCCCAATGCTCAAGATGAACGACCGACAGGAATCCATGTTCCGGCTCATCTCCGCCGGGGTGTTCCGGCCAGACATCGCGCTGGACGACGAATCACCCACTCTGCCGCACCGGCACGGTCCGTCCCTTCTGATCTGGCTGCTCCAGCTGGGTGTCGTTCTCGTGTATGGCCTGTGCCGTCTGCTCGCATTCCCCTGAGTCCCTAAGAGGGTTCCGGTATGACACAAGGCCTCCTGAGGTCATCGCTCTGCATTGCCATCTCTGCAATGGCGATAACGTGGGTGTTCGGGACAGGAAACGGGTTTGCCGATGTGGTACATGAGGGCGCTCACCAGCGCGCGGACTCAACCCATGCTCCGGCGCACTCCGCCTCGCCCAGCGATCTCGCGGAGACCGAAGAGGGCAGGCAGTACTCGCTGCTGATGCACCGCTCGTCAGGACTGGTCCTGATCGGTGTCGGGCTCCTCCTGTTTGCCGACCGGTTGACAAGCCGGCGATATCGCGGTATCCGGATCGGCATCGGGCTGCTGTGGCTCGTGTTGGGGCTGCATATCATGGTCAATTCCGATCGGCCGCAGTGGCCGCTGGGAGCCGGATTCGTCGAAAGCTTCTCGATCCCCGGCGCCGGGGAATGGTTGCAGCACAAGATCCTGGCCCTGCTCCCGTTAGGGCTCGGCGCCTATACGATCCTGTCACGGCCGGCCTCCCCGACGCCGCTTCGGTGCTACGGCATCGCCGCCCTGCTCACGCTGGGCGCGCTCGGCCTGCTCTTCCATGAGCACCTGCATGAACCGGGGATGGACATGGAACTGATCGACCGCCAGCACCATTTCATGGCGCTCACGTCGCTCTACATCGCCGGGGCCGTGCTCGTGGACGGGCTCGACAGAATCCCGCCGAGAAGTAAGCTGTTCCTGCTCCCGGTCGGCATGCTCGTCCTCGGGCTGCAACTGGCCTTCTACGCCGAGTGAATGCTGCACATGATTCTGGTGGTCTGGCTGCATCTTTTTGCCGCCATCGTGTGGATCGGTGGGATGGTCTTTCTCTCGGTCGTGCTCGTGCCGGCGCTCAGGGGGGACTCGCTTGCCAGTTCTCGCGGCGTCGTGTTCCAGCGCGTCGGACAGCGGTTCCGGCTGCTGGTCTGGATCGCCGTGTTCGTGCTGGTAGCCACCGGGCTCTTGCTTCTGAGCCGGCGCGTCCCCTCGCTGCTGGTTCCGGAAGGCTGGCCGCGGGCGGCACAGATCAAAGTCTGCCTCGTCCTCGGATTGATCGCGCTCACCGCCCTGCACGATTTCTGGCTTGGGCCGCTCGTTGGTCGGTTGAAGTCCCAAACTCCCGCCATGCTCACCCGGGCGGAGCAAGCCTGGATCGGCCTTGCCGCGTGGCTCCCCCGCCTGAGCCTTCTCGTGGCCGTGGCCATCGTATTTCTTGGTGTGGCCTTGTCGCGCAGCTGAAAGTAGCCATCAGCGCTCAGCTATCAACTCTTTAGTGTCCTCGGAACTGACCACTCCCTCACCCCCTCACGCCTTACGTTGTGAGTGTGGCCTCTCGCGCTAGTCCGGGCCGGTCGCTGTAGCCTTTCTCCACACCCCGTCCCTGCTGTCAGGAAAGGCCCCGAAGAATGCCAACCCCATCGGGCACTTACGCCTCTCCCCCGGCGCACGGGCTGGCACACGATTCGCAGAAGGGAAGACGCGATGGGGGGAGTGATCTGAAGCCATGAACGGCCGCGAGGGGTGAGCAGTAAGGAGTGAGGAGTAAGGAGAAGGGCATGGCGCTGACGGTCGCCTTTCGAGGAGGCACCAAGTTCGAGATTTCGACGGATCGCCATACGATCATCTCGGACCAACCGACAGATGACGGAGGGACCGACGCCGGCATGAGCCCGGTGGAGCTGTTCGTGGGTGCACTGGCCGGCTGTGTCGGGTATTTCGTGGGCCGGTACTGTGCGCGGCACGGCATCTCCTGCGAGGGGTTGACCATTCGGGCGGGGTGGTCCACGGCGGAGCGACCCCACCGCATCGGTGCGGTAGATTTGCAGATTGTTCTCCCGGCGTTGCTTGATGTGGCCGCGCACGAGAAGCTTCTGAAGGTCGCCCACGGCTGCACGCTGCACCAGACACTGGCGTTCTCCCCCCAAGTCGCCATCGAGATCGTTCCTTCGCTCGCGCCTTCTACCTCGTGATCATGCCGCCGGCGATCCTCCTGGCGGGCGGCATCGTCGGGCACCTCCAGCTCGCCCCGCTCGCTGTCCGACTGGCCGGCCTTTGATTCTTGGGAGCGGGATTGGTATGGTGGTGGCTCGGCCTCGCTACATCATGGGAGGAGTCGAGTGAGCCAGCCGGAACCCCCGCACCAGTCAGCAGGAGGGTTTTATACCCCGATCGGGACCAGGAGACGGTTTTTCGGGTGGGTAATTTCCGCAGTATCGGCCATCATCGGGGTGAGCCTCGCTGTGCCGCTGGCCGGCTATGTGATCTCGCCGGCGTTCAGGCGGCGCGCCCAGCTCTGGGTCGAGGTGGGAAACCCCTCGGAGCTGCCGCTCGGCGAGCCGAAGCAGCTCGACTACATCCGGGCGGTTCAAGATGGCTGGATGACCACGAAGATTCACAAGGCGGTCTGGGCGATAAAGCGCTCGGATGACGAGGTCACGGTCTTTTCGCCGATCTGTCCGCACCTCGGTTGCGGCTTTCACTGGGATGCGGCGGACCACAAGTTTAAATGCCCTTGTCATGGGAGCGTGTACAATCTGTCCGGCAACGTGCTGGCCGGGCCGGCGCCGCGCCCGCTCGATGTCCTACCGTCCAAGGTGGAGGACGATCGCCTGTTGGTGATCTACAAGGAATTCAAGGCGGGCCTCTCTAAACAGATAGAAATTTAGGGCTCTTCCGGCTTTAGTGTGGGTGCATCGAGCCATAGTCTTTCCTCGCCCCCGGGTACCCGTTGCTCCTCTCACTGCAACGGGTGATGGGGGAGAGGGTTGGGGTGAGGGGGCCAAAACGGCCGAGGCGAACAGCCATGATATGACAGGCCATTCGGCTTTTCAAAGCCGCTGCCGTGTTCTCCGCCCCACCCTCACCCTCGTCCTCTCCCTCCCCGGAGGGAGAGGGGACAAGAGCGTGACCCACACGATTTCCTGAAGAGCCAAAAGATGATCAGCGGACTGATTCGCTATCAAAAATCTCCTTACTCCTAACTCCTCACTTTTCACTATGCCTTCAAGAGTGTATGAGTGGCTCGATAGCCGGCTGAACCTCAAGCCGATTGAGAAAACCCTGCTGGATGAGCCCATTCCTGGCGGCGCGAGCTGGATCTACGTATTCGGTTCGGCGACCCTGTTTCTGTTCGTGCTCCAGGCCGTCACCGGCATGTTTCTCGCGGTCTACTATGCCCCGACGCCGGACCATGCTTACGACAGCGTGCAGTATATCGAGCGTAGCGTCACGTTCGGCGCGTTTGTCCGGGGTCTCCATCACTGGGGCGCGTCGGCGATGGTGGTGGCGATCGGCCTGCACATGCTCCAGGTGTTTCTGTATGGTGCGTATAAGCCGCCACGCGAAGTCATGTGGATGGTCGGGGTGGTCCTGTTCCTGATCGTGCTCGGTTTCGCGTTCACCGGCTATCTGCTGCCTTGGGATCAGAATGCCTACTGGGCCACGCAGATCGGGATCAACATGGTCGGGACTGTGCCGCTGGTTGGGGAGTTCTTCATGCGGGTGCTGCGTGGTGGGGAGACACTGGGAGCCCTGACGCTTTCACGGTTTTTCGCGGTGCACGTGCTGTTCCTGCCGGCCACGCTGGCCATCGGCGTCCTGCTCCACCTGTTCATTCTCCGCCGGGTGGGGCCGGCCGGCCCGTGGAGCGAGGAACGGGCGCAGCAGGGGAGCGAGACATTCTACCCGCGCCAGGTGTACATGGATGCGGTGGTGATGCTCGCGGTCTTCGTCGTGGTTGCCGTCCTGGCGCTGGCCGTCTCCTTTCCGCTGGCGGATAAGGCGAATCCGGCGGACACCAGCTTCACGCCGGTCCCGGAGTGGTACTTCCTGTTCTACTACCAGTTGCTGAAATACGTGCATGGACCGCTCGAGCCATTGGCGACCTGGGTGCTGCCCGCCGTCTTCTTCCTGGGCCTGTTGTTCTGGCCGTTCATTGATCGGAATCCGGCCCGCCACCCGACCGCCAGACCCATCGCCTTGGCGTCCGGTGCCGCGTTTCTGCTATTCGTGTTCTCGTTGCTTGGGATCTCGTTGCGCGATCTGTACGCGGTTCCCCACGCGGATCCTGCGGTCTCGCGCGGGAAGTCGCTGTTCGCGCACTTCGGCTGTGCGGGCTGCCACCGGATTCATGGAGAGGGTGGAGCGGTGGGACCGGATCTGTCGTATATTGGTGACAACCGGCCTGAGCGGGCATGGCATCTGCGCCATTTCCGCGACCCGCAGTCCGTTTCACCTGGTTCCATCATGCCGAAATTCCCGCTTACCGAGCAGGAGCTTCAGGATTTGACGAGTTACGTCTTGAGCCTGAAGCGGCCGTCATGACAGGCGAACAGTTTCCCTCCACAGTAACGGTCGCGGGGATCAAGATCCGGAATCTCGGCGAGATCAAAACGATGGGGACGGCCGGGCTGCCCCTTCGAATCGGCAACCGGGTGATGCTGGAGCAGTATGGAGACCTCACCTACGGCGTCGTCCACGTCGCTTCTCATACCATGCCGTTCATCCCGCCCATGCGCATGATGCGGTCCATCCTCCGGAAGGCCACGGACGCGGAAGCGGCGGCGATCGAGCGGCATGAGCAGATGGCCAGAGAAGGGATGGCTTACTGTCGGGAGCGGGCCGCAGCCCACAGCCTGCAGATGAAGCTGGTGGAGATATTCTGTTCCTTCAGGCGCCGCGAGATGACCTTCGTGTACACCGCAGAGGAGCGGGTGGATTTCCGGCAGTTGGTGAAGGATCTGGCCAGACGCTTTGGCGGCCGCATCGAGATGCGGCACATCGGCCTGCGGGACGAGGCCCGCCGGCTGAGCGGCGTGGATACCTGCGGGCGGGTGCTGTGCTGCGCGGCCTTCTTGACCGACATGAAGCCGATCAGCATCAGACAGGCCCGCGATCAGGGCTTGCAACTCAACGACAGCCGCTTGATCGGCGTCTGCGGGTTGCTCAAATGCTGCCTGATGTTCGAATGCCAAACTGATAAGGGCGGGGCCACTGCGGTCCAACCGCTCATTCAGCCCACGCGCCACGTGGATCAGTCCGGCCAATCCGACCCGGCGTCGGACAGTTCGTTCGGGTAATGTCTGCCTCCAGCGAGTCGGTGTGGCATCAGGCGCCACTGGTTCATTTGCCTCTGTAGCCTTTGCCCACAGTCCGGCTGTGCCGATTCCTGCTCCTCCGGTGCGAACCTCACGTTTTCAAGACACAATTCCACGCGCTGCGCCCCCTGATTCCTTGGCACAGTCCTCGCACAGACTCTCTTCGCGCAGAGGTCTTCGCGAAAGAGTGCCCGATCCTCCAACAAAGGATGGCCCGGGGGGAGGGCGCATCGCGTGCGGCATGATCGTGCGGGAATAGGAAAAGGAACTATGGACAGATGGATGAGGCTAGCCGTAGGGGCCGTTGTGCTGGGGCTCGTGCTGTGGCTTCACGCATGCCGCCTTGGCCCACCGCCGTTAGTCCCGGACCTCGGCGGCACCCACATCGCATCTGGCGCCGAGATCGACGCGGACGATAAGACAGTCGGCGAGATTCTGACCAGTTTTCATCGGACCGATGACGCGCTGCGCCGGCAGGACCTGGATGCGCTGATGGACCTCTACTCCGAAAGCTACCGGTATCACAGCCTCAACAAGGAGCGGTTGAAAAACATTTGGCGAGACTTGTTCCGAGAGCACCATGCGTTCTCGACCACCCATATCTTTACGAAAATTAAGGTAGAGCCCGCGAAGCCGCGGCCGACCGCCGAGATTACCTGCACCGGCAGCATCTGGGCCATCTCGAACCGCTCCGGCCAGCGCGTCAATATCGATAGTTGGTTTGGCGAGGCGCATTACCTCATCGACGAGGAGGGCGTCTGGCGTATCCGGGGGCATGCCTGGGAGACCCCGGAAGGGCCGCGATTTGTGATCTCGTCCCATCCCTTCTTCTGAGCCGGCTC
>CAYZKG010000102.1:0-10608 GCA_964478915.1 uncultured Nitrospira sp. | reverse complement strand
CGGTGTTCCACGTGGAACACCGGTGAGTCAGGCATGCCCAAGAACGGTCAGGACTCGAGTGCCGTAGCGCTGGGGCAACGAATACCGGCATTCTTTCAGCAGGGTGAATCCAAACTGCTCCACCGGCAGATCCAGTGGCCTGCTCCGATAGAGAACGACCTGCCCTTGGGCGGTCAAGAGCGGTTCGATAAACGGGAGCAGGGCTTCCTGGCGCACCGCCCGGGTGACGACATAATCGAAATGGCTCTGGTAATCGGGTTCACCTGCAAGGTCCTGGATTCGTGCCGAGAGCACCACGGTGTTCTTCAGTTGAAGCGTGCCGATGACATGGCGGAGGAAGGCGGTCTTCTTGAGATTCGGCTCGAGGAGCACCACGTCCAATTGAGGATGGACGATTTTCAGGGGGAGACCCGGAAAGCCGGCCCCCGATCCGACGTCCAGGAGCGAGCGTCGCGTGCTGAGGTCCAGAACGGGGCTGCACGCCAGGGAATCAAGGAAATGCTTGATCGCGATGTCCCGCTCCTTGGTGATAGCCGTTATATTGATCTTTTTGCTCCAGACTCGCAATTCCCTCACATACATGCGGAGTTCAGACCGGATCCGGTCGTCGAGCGTATACCCATACTCGGAGGCGGCTTCCGCAAGGACCTTGAGCAGCTCCTCAGGGTGTTCCACGTGGAACATCTACGATAAACGTGCGGAGGCGTCAAGGGGTATTTGCGACTGCGGAGAGAACGCTTCAGGCGACGGCTGAGGCTTGATTCTGGCGACGGTCGCGCTCCAACGCCACCAGCAGGAGCGAAATCGCGGCGGGAGTCACTCCGGAGATACGAGAGGCTTGGCCGATCGAGGCCGGTCTGACGCGCTTGAGCTTTTCGGCCACTTCCCGCGAGAACCCGATCACGCGATCATAGTTGAAGTCCTCGGGAATCTGGCGCTGCTCCAGACGCTTGAAGCGGGTTACTTGTTGCAGCTGTCGTTTGATATATCCTTCATATTTCACTGTAATTTCAATAGCTTCTAGAATATCAAGCCCGCCGGGACTGCTCTCGCCCACCAATCCCAGCAGTGTCGTGTACGAGACGTCTGGGCGCTTCAACAGTTGGGCCAGGCTCAGGTCCGCCGTGATATTGTCCAGCCCTGCCTCGGTCAACTTTCGTTTCAATTCGGCAGTCCACGGCAGACGCCTCTGTCTCAGCCGTTCGACCTCGCGAGAAACTTTCTCCCGCTTTGCGGCGAGCTTGGCATAGACCGGCGCCGGAATCAGTCCCAGCCGATGTCCGTGATCCATCAGTCTGAGATCGGCATTGTCCTGCCGGAGCAAGAGTCGGTACTCCGCGCGGGACGTGAACATCCGGTACGGTTCGCGGGCATCCTTTGTGATGAGATCGTCAATCAGCACGCCGATATAGGCCTGGGACCGATCCAGAATGAGCGGCGGCTCGCCACGCAGCTTGAGGACCGCGTTGATCCCCGCCATGATCCCCTGGGCGGCGGCCTCTTCATATCCCGACGTGCCGTTGATCTGCCCGGCATGGTACAGGCCTGACACCAATTTTGTCTCCAGCGTAGGGTGGAGCTGGCGCGGCGGAAAATAGTCGTATTCCACCGCGTACCCCGGCTTGAGCATTGTGGCGTGCTCCAATCCCGGAATGGTCTTCAGGATGGCGGCCTGCACGTCGACCGGCAGGCTCGTCGAGATGCCGTTCGGATAATATTCATGCGTGTCCAGACCCTCGGGCTCGATGAAGACTTGATGCCGGGGCTTGTCCGAGAACCGCACCACCTTGTCTTCGATCGACGGACAGTACCGCGGTCCCACCGACTCGATGATGCCGCTGTACAAGGGGGACCTGTCCAGGTTCTCCCGGATGATGCGGTGGGTCTCCTGGTTTGTGTAGGTGAGATGGCACGTCACCAGTGGGTTGGTGATGCGGTCCGTTTGGTACGAAAACGGCGTAGGAGGATCGTCGCCGCGTTGAACAGCCATCACGGAAAAGTCGATGGTGTCACGGTCCAGGCGTGGTGGGGTGCCGGTCTTGAGCCGCCCGAGCTCGAAGCCCAGGTCACGCATGCAGTCCGAGAGGTGCTCGGCGGGGGCTTCGCCGGCTCGGCCCGCCGGAAAATGGTTGAGCCCGATATGTATAAGACCTTTAAGGAAAGTACCCGAAGTCAGGATGACCGCCTTGGCCTCGACCACCAGGCCTGAGTCCGTCACGAGCCCGACGATCGCTCCCTCTCGGGTAAGGAGGCGATCCACCGTGCCACGCCCGATCTCCAACCTGTCCTGAGCGCGTAGCGTCTCCTGCATCTTCTGGCGGTACAGCTTCTTGTCGCATTGGACCCTGAGGGCCCGGACGGCCGGTCCTTTGCTGGTGTTGATCATCCGAAACTGGATGCCGGCGCGATCGGTGTTGCGGCCCATTTCCCCGCCGAGCGCGTCGATTTCTTTGACGAGATGCCCCTTGGCGATCCCGCCGACAGCCGGATTGCACGACATCTGGGCAATCTTGTCCTCTTCCATCGTCAGCAGCAAAGTCCGGGACCCCATGCGAGCGGCGGCCAGGGCCGCTTCGCACCCGGCGTGTCCGCCTCCGACCACGACGATGTCGTATTCAAGAGCCATGAAAAGTCCTCGGCTATGGGCTATAGGCGATAGGCTATAGGTTCGATGAGAGTTTCCTGCCCATAGCCCATCGCCTATTGCCTAGTGCCCTTCACTTCCCGATACAGAAGTCCCGAAAGATGCGGTCGAGAATATCGTCGGTGGTGACCGCCCCGGTGATCTCACCGAGCGCGTCGATGGCCGCGCGCAGGTCCATCGCGACGAATTCACCGGACAGGCCGCCTTGCACCGACTCGACCGCAGCGGCCAGAGCCTCCCGGGCTTTGGTCAGGTTGTTCCGGTGGCGCAACCGCGTGATGACGGCCGCTTCGCCCGGCTCGAAATCCGCCCGCAGCATCATCGTGCGAATGGCATCACGCAGATCGTCCAGGCCGGTCTCGGTCCGGACCGAGATCCACACCGCGCGGCTGGGCGGCTGTCCGGGCTCCCGCGTCACCAGTCGCTCGAGTTCGGACGGGTCGATCTGAGAGGGGAGGTCGGTCTTGTTCACCACCACCAGCCGTTTTTTGTCCGCATGGTGGCTCAGCAGTGTGCGGTCCTCCGCGGTCAGGGGGACCGATCCGTCGAGCACCAGCACGAGAAGTTCGGCTTGCTCCATCGCCATGCGACTCCGTCGGACCCCTTCATGTTCCACCGGATCGTCGGTGTCCCGGAGCCCCGCGGTATCCACCAGACGGACGGGAATCCCGCGGATGTTCAACACCTCTTCCAACACATCCCGGGTTGTTCCGGGGATCGGAGTGACGATAGCCCGATCGGTCTGCAGCAAGGCGTTCAGCAGGCTGGATTTGCCCACGTTGGGGCGTCCGATGATCGCCGCCATCACGCCCTCGCGCAGGATCCGGCCCTCCTCGCCGGTTTCGGTCAGGCGGGTGACGGCCGCGATCGCGTTGGTGAGCCCGGCGAGGAGCGCCTGCGGCTGGATGAACGTGATGTCCTCTTCCGTAAAATCAATCGCCGCCTCGATGTGGGCCAGCAGCCCTATCAGCATCTCGCGGATGCCGTCGATCTCTCTGGACAGTGTCCCGCGGAGCTGTTCCTGCGCGAGCCGCAGACTGCCGGAGGTTTTAGCCCGAATGGTGTCCAGAACCGCTTCGGCCTGGGTAAGGTCCAGGCGACCGTTCAGGAACGCTCGCTTGGTGAACTCACCCGGCTCCGCGAGCCGCGCCCCGGCGTGGATCGCTGCTTCGCAGATGGTGTGCAGGATGAAGGGACCGCCGTGGCACTGGATCTCCACCACGTCCTCGGCTGTGTAGGAATGCGGCGCCCGCATGACCAGGACGAGGGCCTCATCAACGGGCCTCCTGGGGTCCCTCTCCAGCACATCGGCGTGCTGGACCCGATGGCTTTTGACCGCAGCAAGGGCACGGCCGGATCGGAGCCGGACGAAGGTGGAGGCGACCTCGATGGCCTTCTCGCCGCTGATGCGGACGATGCCGATGCCCCCCTCGCCGACCGGTGTGGCGATGGCGCAGATGGTATCGTGCAGGCTCCCGTTCATCGCTTATTTCCTCGGCTCGGCTCTCGAGTTCATCCTTCGATCGGGCTGTCCGCCTCGGTCTTTTCGGCCACCTTCTTTCGCTTCCCGGTCGATTTCTGCCCGTCGCCCATTTCCTCGGTGATCGCCTCGGCGCCGGGCGAGACGGCAGACTTGCTCATGAAATACCGGTCGGTGATGAATTGCTGCGCGATGGTCAGCACGTTGTTGGTGAGCCAATAGAGGACCAGTCCGGCGGGAAACGTCAAGAACAGCACCGTCAGAAAGGCCGGGAGCAACAACATGACCTTGGCCTGCGTGGGATCCATCGTCGTCGGCATGATCTTCTGCTGGATCACCATGGACACCCCCATGATCACCGGTAACACGTAGTAGGGGTCCTGGACCGAGAGGTCCCTGATCCAGAGCACAAAGGGGGCCTGCCGCAGGTCAATCGTCATGTACAAGATGTTGAAGAGCGCCACGAACACCGGCATCTGGAGCAGCATCGGCAGGCAGCCGCCCACGGGATTCACTTTATGGTCACGATAGAGCTTGATCAGCTCCCGGTTCAGCCGCTCCCGGTCGTCCTTGTATTTCGTCTGCAAGGCCAGCACCTTCGGTTGAACCTGCTGCATGTCCTTCATGGACTTGTAGCTCTTGTACTGGAGCGGCACGAACAATAATTTGATGCCGACCGTCAAGAGGATAATGGCCAGGCCGTAGTTGTGCGTGAAGTCGTACAGGAACCGGAGAACGTAAAAGAGGGGCTTGGCAACGGCTTTGACGATTCCCCAGCTTCCGTAGATGAACCAGCCGAAATCGATGGTGTCTTCCAGGCCGAGGCCGAGCGCTTTCAGCGTGTCGTATTTCTTGGGGCCGGCGTAGAGCCGGACGGAAGCGGAGGCGGTCCCCGAGATGCTGGCCGCGGCGGGCTGTGAGGCTTGCGCTGGCTGAACCGGGTGTGTCGTTTGATCCGATCCCCCAACTCGCACCCCAGCCGAGACCAGCTTGTCTCCCTCTTTCCGGACGATCGCGGCAGCCGGCTTGCCCGGAATCAGGACGCTCAGAAAATATTTGTCCTGGAGCGCGACCCACCGGACTCCTCCCTTGTGCTCCAGTTCGGTCTCCGGCATGTCTTTCTCAAGCTTGTCCTCCACCATGACGGCGGGACCGATCAGGCCGATAAAGCCTTCACCCCATTCCACGATCCCGAAGTTCGTCCCCAGCACCACATCGAATCCGTTCGACAGGCCCTCGGCGGAGACCGATACGTCCACCAGATAGCTATCGAAGTGGAAGGTGAGCCGCTTTTCCACGCGGATCTCGGAATGAGGGACCCGGTAGGTGAAAGTCAGATGTCCGGTCGGAGCCGAGGCGTCGAGCGTGGAAAAGTCGCGCTCGACCCGGTAGAGCCCCTCAGCGAGTTGCTTGCTGATGGCGGGATCGCCCGTCTGGATCGAGAGCGGTCCTATGAACTTGCCCCCGGGGTGAACGAGCTGAACGGGCCGGGGATGCTCAAGGTCCGGAGCCAAATACTGAGTCAGCTCCCAACTCGTCACCACCCCGCCACGATTCGTGAACACGGCTCGCAACAGCGGCGTCACCACCTCCTCGTTCTGCTCCGTAGAGCCTGCGGGTCTTGTCTCTTCAGCCTTGGATACGGCCCGGGGTCGCTCTTCCGCCGCCGGGGGGACGGCCGAGGGCGATGGCTTGGCTGTTCCGGACGGGGCAGTGGCGGAACCAGAGGATGCCGGCTCCGGTGCAGATTGCTCCGGCTCGCTCGGGACGGGAACGATCCCCATCTGTTTCAGCAGATAGTCGTAGCCGATGATGATGGCCAGAGACAGGATTAAGAAGAGAACGACCCGTTTCTCCATCAGGCTCGAGGCCCCTGCGTACTGGAGTTGGCGGTCATCTTGTGCTCAAAAGCGATCCAGTTGAAAGGTTCGAGAGCTCCGGGATTGCGCTGAGCGAATACCCTGGCGGCGATTATTGTACCGGGTCAAATCCACCGGGATGGAATGGGTGACATTTGAGCAGCCGCCGGACAGCCAAGGCCACTCCTAACGGCACCCCGTGTCGTCGGATCGCCTCCCGGGCATAGCGGGAACAGGTAGGCTCAAACCGGCACGCAGGGGGGAGCAGCGGCGAGATCCATCGCTGGTACAGCGCGATCAGGCTGAGGCAGACGTGTCGCATAGTCGATCGGGATCCGAAATCAATAATCCTTCGTGCCGGAGGGCCGTAATCCAGGCCTCCCGGAGGACAGGGTGCCGAGCGGAAAGCGCGTCGCGCCTGGGAAACACCAAAAATTCCCGGCCGGTCACGAGCTGCCGCCGTGTATGCCGGGCCAGCTCTCTGAAGATCCGCTTCGCTCGATTTCTGCACACCGCGCTGCCGATTCGCCTGCTGACCACTATTCCGACGCCGGTCCGCGGGAGCGGTGAGACGCACGACACGAGGTTGAACAGCGGGGTCTGAAAGCGGCGGCCTTTTTTCTTGATGGGTTCGATTTCAGCGCGGCGGTGCAGAAAGACCAACGGATCAGGTGCGCAGACCATTCCCTAATGTCAGACAGTGAGCCGAGCCCGTCCTTTGGCTCTTCGGCGTGCCAAGACTTTTCGCCCGTTCTTGGTGCTCATCCGCTTGCGGAACCCATGGTCTCTTTTGCGTTTCAAGTTCGATGGTTGCCTGAAGGTGAATGACATGGAAGCTCCTTGTCAGCGCATCACGGAAATGCTGCATTATATGGGTGCTCCTGCACAGAGTCAATTGTGCGGCATGGAGCTTCGTCGGCACGTCCCGATGGGTTGGCGAGAATGGGACACTTGAGCGTCAGCGCGCTGTAGACGAGCCAAGGAGGGGTGGGGCGGTTTTGCAGGGGACATGGCCATTCCGCCACAGTGCTCGTCTTGAGGAGCATGAGGCGATCCTCCCAGGCGCAGGGATTCTCTAAAGAAATGCTCCGCTCAAACTCCGGTACTTTTGGCACCGGGCTTGCTGATCCCAGGAGCCATTTTCATTCCGCCTCGACTGAGGCGAGCTGCTAAGGAAAGGAGGTGAGAGATACATGGCAAAGGTGCTCATGGCGGTGATGGCTTTGGTTGTAGGGCTGGCATTCGGCTCGGCGACCTACGTCCTGGCCGACGAGAAGGCAGCGGCTCCGGCTCCGGCAGCGACCGCTCCGGCCGAGAAGAAAGAGGCCCCGAAGAAGGAAGAGAAGAAGGCCGAGAAAAAGGAGTCCAAGAAGAAAGCCGAGAAAAAGTAATCCGGCTTCGCGCTGATCAGGGCCCTTCGATCGAGGTATCTGATCGAAGGGCCACCGGTCTGTCTCATACCATCCAACAGGCTGACCAGGAGGATTTGTTCTATGATGCGTGTACTGACCTTGGCACTAGCGTGGGCGCTCGCGCTGACCGGCTGCGCCCAGCCGCCCACTGACAAGCTCGCCGCCTCGGAAAAGGCGGTCAACGAAGCCCGAAGCGCCGGTGCGCCGAACTATATGGCCGAAGATTTTGCTAAACTTGAGGGCATGTTAACCAACGCGAAGAACGAGATCGCGGCTCAGGACTCCAAATTTGCGCCGATGCGGGACTATGGAAAGGCGGAGCAACTGCTGACGTCCGCGCAGGCAGACGCCGGGCGGGTCGCCGCCGAAGCCAACAAGAAGAAGGAGGAGGCGAAGGCCGCAGCTCTGCAGGCGCAGCAGGCTGCCCAGGAGGCGGTGAAGACCGCCCAGGCGTCGGTGGCCAAAGCGCCTGCTGGTAAGGAGCGTGCGGCGCTGGAGGCGATCAAGGCCGACACCCAGACGCTGGCCAACTCGCTGAACGACGTGCAAGGGGCAATCGACGCGGGCGACTATCTCGCCGCTCAGGCGAAGGCCAAAGCGATTCAGGAGAAAGGCCACGCGATTGCCTCGGAAGTCCAGAGGGCGTTGGCGAAGGTGGGAACCGCCAAGAAGGGGAAGGTCGCAAAGAAGTAAGATGGCCCGGGCTCTCCCGACCAGATCAGTCCTTACGCGCTGCGCGATCGCCGCCAGCTTAATCACAGTGGCACTCAGCCTGCCGGGCTGCGTCCAGCAGGCTCCTCCGGAGCTGCTCCAGGCGGTCGAAAATCTGGACCGTCACCTCCTGTCGGTCCAAGGAGCGGAGTTCGCTCCAGAGGAGTATGCGCGGTTCATCGAGCGTTGGGTGGCGGTCAAGGCTCGACTGCAGTCCGAGGACGACGTCATCCGCTGGCCGTGGGAAGCCAACGGGCTCGTCGCCGATCTACTCAAGGTCGAGGAAGAGGGGCGACAGGCTGCGCTGGTGGCTGCGGAGCGAAGGGAAGCGGAACGTCTGCAGACCTTGGCATGGCTCACTGCGGTCGAGCGTCGCCTGCGGACGCTCGGCAGCCGGGTCGAAGAGATGGGGAGCCGGTTGATCCTGGGGGAGAAGCTGATCGAGACGGAGCTCTTGGTCAAGCAGGGGCGCTCCTTCTTCGAGCAGGGACGCTTTTCCCGGTCCGGTCCGGTGCTCGACGAGGCAGCCCGGTTGCTGGATGACCAGATCGCTCTCCTCAACGCGGAGCTCGGCCGCTATGCCGATGAACGGATGGTGGACACATGGCGTCGCAAGGTCCGCCAGACAGTGGCGTGGTCCAAACGGCATCAGGCGCCGGCCATCGTGGTCAGCAAAGCCGATCGCAGCTTGACCTTGTACCACAATGGAGGGGTCGTGGCCTCGTACCCGGTGCAGCTCGGCTACAACGGGATATTGGAAAAGCGGTATCAGGGGGATGGGGCCACTCCGGAAGGACAGTACCGGGTCCTCAAGAAGCGGGACCGGCGTCAGACCCAGTTTTATCGTGCCTTGCTCCTCGACTATCCCAATGCCGAGGATCGGCAACGATTCCGGCTGGCCCGCAATGCTGGTATCATCCCGGTCGGTGCGACGATCGGAGGGCAAATCGAAATTCATGGGCTGGACCACAGGGCTGTGAGCCAGACCTTGGGGTGCATCATGCTGGAGAATCGATGGATCGACGTGCTGTTCGACTCGGTGGATGTCGGCACGCCGGTGACGATCGTGGGAGCCGTGAAACGGTCAAATTCCGTGGCGCTGGCCTTGGCGGCTCTCGATCAGCCTGAAGAGGAGGAGGACGTTGCCTTCGCCGACTCAACGTCCGATGAGGGATAGAGAGAAGGGGCGCGCCGGCCAAACCATGCTCTCCCGATTGCTCCCCGTCCTGTTCAGTTTCCTGTGGCTGGTGGCCTGCGGGCTCCGACCGTCATCCGAGGAGGTCAAGACCGCCGAGCGCGGTCCCAACCTGGACAGCCTTCGGGCTCGACACGCCGCGCTGAAAGGACAGTTGGAGCAGCAAGCCCCGGCCGGACCGTACATTCTGGTGGATACGGCCAGGAACCGGCTCTATGTCAAGCGACGCGATCGAGTGCTCCTGACCGCCGTCGCTTCTACCGGGAGCGGCACCACTCTCGAAAACCCCGGCCGCCCGGGCACCCAGTGGGTGTTCGATACGCCGCGGGGGGATTTTGCGATCAACTCGCGGCTCACGAACCCGGTGTGGGTGAAGCCCGACTGGGCCTTTATCGAAGTCGGTCAGGCCGTGCCGAAAAATCCCGGGGACCGGATCGAGCCGGGGATGCTCGGCGAGTACGCGCTCGGGTTCGGGAAGGGTTATTTCATCCACGGCACCCTTTACAACCGGTTCTTGGGCAAGAACGTCACGCATGGCTGTATTCGACTCAATGATGAGGACCTCCGCATCGTCCACAAGCTCTCGAACATCGGCACGCCCGTCATGATCTTCTGATTCGGCTGTGCGACCGCCGCTCCTCCTGATACGCGTCCTCTCCTTGACATCCGTTCTCCTCGTCGCGTCCCCCGCTGCTCCCCTGGAGAGCGATGCGGAGTCACTGAGAGAAGCGAACCGCGTCCTTGAAGAAGAGGTCAAGCTGGCCGCGCGCCGGCAGCTCTATCTTCTCGTGGACCTGTCCGAAAACGTGGTGCGGATCAAGGGGCGCGGCATGGAGCTTCACCGTCTGCCAATCAGTGCATGGTCGAGTGCGGAGAGGGAGGCCCTCCGCCGGCTCTTTCGTCTGCAAGCTCGGCCGGCCATCAGCCGGCCAAGAACCGTGCCGGAAGGCGATCCCCTGGCGGACCTGATCGACCTTCGCGACATGCCCATGGAGTACGATCTGCGGTTTGACCCGCCGCTCATCATCGCCGTCGCCCCGCCGGCTCGCGAGCGGCCATTGCTGTTGGCAAAAAGTCTGGCCCGAGAATGGTGGAGCCGGGTGGTGTGGCGGTTTCGCCGCGACCCCGCGGCGAGCGGCGGCCCTCCTCGACTCCGGCTGTACCTGTCCCAGGAAGCCGCCCAGTCCCTGGCCTGGTCTCTCGCCGACGGCATGCCGCTCCTCATTCGCACCCCTTCCCCTTCTTAGCTCGTCGGGACCGGGACCCATTGCTCTGGGATTGCAATGGGTGCCCCCTCCGAAGAATGC
>CAYZKG010000101.1:0-10618 GCA_964478915.1 uncultured Nitrospira sp. | reverse complement strand
AAGTTTGAAATGCCCAGAATATAGATCGGCTTTTTCATTGTTTCTTCGAGATGCTCAGGTGGTAACGGAGAGGCTGACAGCCAATCCCCTTGCGGCAACCTCAACGATGCCGGGCGTCACCCTGGACCTGTCAAGAGTGGTAAACCGGAAACCCGGCAAGCGGAAGCAGGTTTGCCTGATTGCGGCTACGAAGCGCGCGCCTTCGCGCCGCGCGGCATCATGATCGAAGTCGGGATTAAGCGCCCAAGTCAAGGCCGGTTTGATCTGCCTATCGTCGGTTATAGTGCGCACATGCGGCAGCACGTTGTAGAGTGCGTGCCGGCCGAACAGCAACACCGGTTTACCCATAAGCGCGCCTTCAAGACCGGCCGATCCCGTGATGGTGGCCACGGCAGTTGCTGCACGCACCACGCTAACGCCGCTTTCGTCCATGTCGATCAGCCGGACGTTTTTCAGGTCGCGAAGCTGGCGATAAAATTCGCGCGGCCGGCGCGCAGTCGTGCCGGGCAATTCCTTCACGGCGAGCACCACACCCGCCGGCAGGTCGCGCGCAAGCGCGGCAATAATCGCGTGCTGAGCGAAGCATTCAGGCGACCGCGCAGACAACGCCGCCTCGGGTTCCTTGTGCAGCGGGAAGAATACAAAGGGTTTTCCGGCAAGCTCGCGCAAAGCTGTGTCATGCTCGCGCAGAGCCTCACGATAGCGCCAGCGCTCGCGCCACGGCATCAGGCTGCCGTCGATCCACCCGGCATTGTAGGCGGCAGGATAGCCTCGCATACGCCAGTATGGCCATTTCAACGCAAACTCCAGACTGTTCTTGATGGTGGGCGTGAGATCAAGCGAACGCAGGCGATGGGCCTGCCGAAGCTTCGAGGGGGTATAGGTCACGGAGATCTCCTCCGGGTCGCCGGGCATCGACGAACGGTAGACTTCGGCGAGATCGGGATTATCCTGGAACCGATTGGTCGACCAGAACCAGTAATCGCGATAGCGCGCGGTGATCAGAAAGCGGTATGGCACGTTCAGCGCACCGGCAACCGCGGCTGCTTCCGGCCCGCCTTGCAGGAGCAAGGTCAGATCATTATCGATGAACTCCCTTCGCCAGAATTGCACCTGCGCTTGTACTGCGTGCACCATCTGCGCATGCGATGCCCGGCTGTATATGCCCGAACGCGGGTAGCCTGGCCCGGCGAGCGAAAAGCCGCGGCCGAGCTGGCGATGACTCATGGCAAGCTCGTTCACGGTCATGCCAAGCTCAGCCTCGATTTTCAGCGCTTCAGCGAAGACGCGTTCGGGATCGTCGATTTTCCGAACGATCTCGGCGGGTATGACCGAATAGGGCCGAACCCTGTCGATGCTGCCGCCGGCGAGGTAAGATTCAAAGGCCCTGATTTCGGGCTCGGTGCGCACATACACGATCACATGACTGTTGTAACGGCGTTTTAGTTCGCGTGCGAGCGGCAAAAACAGTGCCATGTGAGTGGATCCAATGACCATACCCACACGCCCAAATACCCGATTGGCATTCGGGTGCGGATGAATAGATGGCGATGACTTCAGTTCCAACATCTTCAACCGTGTATTAATCCGCCGCCTACTCCTCGCTTAATTGCACCACCGGGCCTCATCGGTCCACTGCGCTTTCTTCAGGCGGGAAGTGCGTGGATGCGGTGATACCGATCCGTGCAAACAGTATTCTTGCAGCGGCCTCCGCACCATCACATGCCAGCACGCCCACCGCTGAGGCGTGCCGCTTTTGCGCCACAGGATCGAGAAGGTAGTAAAGGGCGGCCTCCCAGGCTTCAGCGACATCCAGGAAGCCGGTGCCAACCCCAAGTTCCGTCAGCCAGCGCGCGTTATGCCGCATCTCATCGGTATCAGCGCCATAATAGGCGAAGACGCGGGCACCAGCGATGAGGCACTCGGTCAATGTTCCCATCCCCGGCCGGCAAACAGCCGCGACGAGCGTCCCGTACATCTCCGGCGAGAAGCTCGCTGACCTGAACCACACAGGCGCATGCGCGGGCAGCAACGACGGTTCTACCACAACTTCATCCACCGGCGGACGCGGGCCTCGTGCAATCATCTCAATCTGGTCGCGGACACGATCCGTATCCTTGCCTCCCAACCCGCTTGAGATAAGCACGCGCCGGCGCCTGCCGGGCACCGGTTTTTCCAGGCGCGGCAATCCAACCTGGATGACTTGAACCTCCTCCGCGAGCCCGCAGTCCAGAAAAGGCCCGTAAACAATCATGGGAGGTCGGTGCCCGGAAAGCAGGCGTTGCGCCATGGACCTGTAGACCGGGTGCACGTCCGGTAGTGACCGGTGCCAGAGAAAATTCCCGGAGAGCACCGCATCCGGTCGCACCCCAAGGATATCGGGAAGATTGTCGCTGATAACCAGGTCAAAGGTCTCAAGCCGGGGCAGCCGCTCTGTCCAGCGACATGCAGACCACCGCCCTCCCTGCAGAGCCTCAGCACTTGTCTGGGTGTCGAACGGCACTGTATCAAAGCGCGCTACAGCCCCCGAGGAAACGAGAATGCGTTTAACAGCAGCGGCAGGTGCGAACAGGGTGGCTGCAGCGCCCATGGTCACGAGCGCGTTGGCAAGTGCCGCACACCGCCGGACGTGTCCAAGGCCATTGGCGCAGGCGATAAGAGCAAAACGCGGCGGCGGGTTAATTTTAATCACAGGTTACAGGTATCGGCGGCGTCATGTAACCCATGCTGGCATACACCAGTCCAGGAATTGCCTCAATCTCCCGGCGATCGAGTTGCGCCCAACCGTCAAATATCAATCTGGTCCGGGTATCGTCGGGTTCAATCCACCTTATGACACTCGGGTTATCCTGATGATTGTTGAGGATGAGGACGGCATCCACACCTGTGAAGCTTTCCCTGCTGTTCGTCGCGGGTGCAATGCCCAGGTCGGCAATCTCGGCGGCGCCAAGCACGGCATCCCACGCCAGTACAGTGACGCCTGCCGCCCGTAGCCAGCCGGCAATTTCGAGCGAGACCGATGCGCGCACATCGTTGGTCTCAGGCACACCCTTGAATGCTAATCCGATAATGAGAATACGCAACCCGTCGAGGCTCAGGCCAAACCGTGCGGTGAAACGCTCTACAACCTCAATCGGGTACCTGGCCGCGATCTCGTTGACCCGCCGTCCAACCGTTGACAGGCAAGGGTGTTTCCGTTCCGCCACGACAGACGCAACCAGTAAGTGCGGGTCTTTGGTCAGACAACTACCCCCGACACCGGGGCTTGGATACGGGATGGGATTGCGCGGGTACCCTTGATTGGCGGCCGCGATGATTTCAAAAGCGTTCATGTTGTAGTCGTCCGCCATTAGTGCAAGCTCGTTGGCAAATGCGAAGCTCAGGTCACGAAATGCATTGTTCGCGAGCTTGATGAGTTCCGCAGCTTCCAGGCTTGGAACCTGCACCACCGACGGCGTCAGGGTGGTCCAGAAGGTTGCACCCCGTGCCGTGCATCGTGGCGTGAGACCACCGACAATCTGCGGAAGCAGCCGAAGCTCACCGAGAGCCTGTCCTGTAACGGTCCGCTCCGGCGCATTAGTAAGGTGGAAATCCTGACCCCCCACAAGGCCGCTCCCCTTCTCCAGCACCGGCAGGATAACGCGCCTAGTTGTACCGACGGGGACTGTCGATCGCACGATGACCTGATCCCCTCGTCGCAGGTTGGCGGCGATGAGCTGCGACACAGCTTGCACACCGGAAAGATTCGGCTGGCCGTTTTGATCAAGCGAGGTGCCAACAGCAATGATGTAGACAGTGCAGCGCCGATCCCCGATGTTCTGCGTGGGCGTGAAGTTTCCCCGACGGCGTGTTACCCGCAGCATTTCACTGAGACCCGGCTCGTAAACATGCGGTTCGTCGCGCAACAGCCGATCGATGAGATTGGTGTCAGTGTCGACTCCAATCACCACGTGGCCCTGATTCGCGAGCGCCACCCCCACCGTAAGTCCTACGAAGCCAAGCCCGAATATCATGACGCTACGGTGCCGGAACTCCATCTCCCCGAGTAACTCCATAAAGTCCTGGATCGCAACGAGCCGGCCGAGGTCATCCGTCACAAGGACATGGCGCACCGCATCCGCCGAGAGATGTGATGATGCCCGGACCTTTCTGTAGACCTCCGGGACGATCTGCTCGGGAGGTACCTCGTCAGAGATCGTAATAGGACGGCGAGTCATGACATCCGACACGGGGCGCGACCAGTCGATATTGGTTGCATAGGCCCGCCGGACATCCCCGTCCGTGATGACACCCTGAAGGCGCCCGTCCGTATCGAGCACCACTGCCAGACCTGGATAGGCAACCCTGTGCGATTCGGAAGCCATCCGGCGCACGGTGTAGTCGATACTCGCTTCCGGTTGCACGACCACCGCAAGCCGTTCAAGGCGAACATTCACTGGAGCGGCGTCTCCTCCCAGTTATAGATCATTCCCTCGCCGTCAAAGCAACCGGGGCGCCGGCTCGCGAAACGGCCCCGATAATAGTCCCGGTTAAGCAGTTCCGCAGCCGAGAAACGGCGCCATTCATTGCCGATAGCCCTGCGCCATTCGGGCCGCTCGTTATCGAGACGGCGGACCTGCTCTACCGGCTCAAGGCTCGAAAATTCCACCAGTTCCGCGCACTGCCTGGGCCCGATGGACAAGGCACCATCACGTGTCTCCGCGGGCCCCAGGATAGTAAAGTGGCGCTCTATGATCTCCGCCCCCAGATGTATGGCGATTTTTGAAGCGAGTACCCCGTCATGCGCGACCGCCGAATGGTCTGAAAAGCCGATCCGCGGGGCGAGGCGACGCAGTCGATTGAGCCGCGCGAGATGCATCTCATCGAACGGCGTCGGATAAATTGTCACGCAGTGCAGGAAGGCGAAATCGTGCCCGCTCAGGATCGAGGCCGCGTGATCAAGCTCATCATCGTAGGTCGCGCCGGTGGATACAAGGAGTTGCGGGAACACAGCTTTCAGCTCGCGGAGCATGTGAAAAGACGCGCAGTCGTAACTCGCCACCTTAACTACTTTGAAGCCGAGTTCAGCGATCCCGGGGACGGAATCACGGCTGAAACAGGTGGTCATCGGAACGAGCCCACAATCCTTGCACCAGCGGATGAAATCGCGACAGACGCGGGGCGGGAGTTCCAGGCCGCGCAACCGCGTGACCTCGTCGCGGTACGGCCTCTGGATTGCCTTGACTTTTCCGTCGTGTATGAGACCGTTTTCGAACTGTGGCCGGAACGTGACCTGGTGCGCGTAGATATGCTGGATCTTTCCGTGGGTCGCCCCGCCGTTCGCCGCCGCCTCGACCATTCGCGCCAGCAGATCCGGCTTTCCGTTATGGTTCTGGCAGAACTCCGCGATCAGGCTCACCTTGCCCGTCATCTCTGGTTTCTCAACGTCCTGTTATGCCGGCCCATTGCAGGTAGCGTTCCAGGACGTTCATGTCGGTCTTCTCAATAGACTCCTCCGTCGCGCCGCCGACATGCGGAGTGATTAAAAGGTTTCCGTGCTTGCGCGCGTAGTCAATCATTGGATGCCCCCCAGATTCAAGCCGGTGTTCGCCGTCCAGCACGTCAACTGCAGCGCCGCCCAGGTGTCCCGTGCGCAAGGCTGCGAGCAGTGCCGTATCATCGACGATCGCGCCGCGCGCGGTGTTGATCAATACCGCGCCCGGTTTCATCCGGGCGATCTCCTTCCGGCCGATTAACCCGCACGTACTGTCATTGAGCGGAACGTGAATCGATACCACGTCTGCCCGCTGCAGCAGATTGTCGAGGTTAACGCAGCGCTCAACGAGGCGCGGCATGGTGACATCGCGGGTATCGCAGGCAATGACTTTCATGTCGAGGGCGCGCGCTGTGCGGGCAACTTTCCTGCCGAGCCGGCCGTAACCGACGATACCGATGGTTTTGTCCGCCGCCTCGCGGCCTAGGAAATCGGCGGCCTGCCACCGCCCTGCCTTCACCGACTCCATCGCCGCAGGCAACCGGCGCAGAAGGGCGAGCATCAGCGCAATGGTCAACTCGGCAGTAGGGTTAATCCTCCTGAGCAGCCCCCCCTGGTCGCGCAGGTGAAAGACGCGCACGCCACGCCGCCTGGCTACGGCAAGATCGATGTGATCGAGGCCGGTGGTAGGTGAGAGAATCGCCTTGAGCCGCGATTTTTCGCCCATCACGTTCGCGCCGACGCGTGTATTGAAGCGGACCATCACGGCGTCATAGTCCGGTGCCACCCGATCGAAGCGGTCCTGGTCCATGGCAATGAAATGCGCCTGCAACGCGCGGTTCGCCTCGAGCCGGGCGCGCACGCTGAAACTTTTGGGTGACGGGCAAAGCAGGCGTATCACTCCAAAGGCATCCCCAGGGTTTCGCGGATAAGGACCTCGGCCACGGCGAAGTCAAGTTTGGTGTCGATATTAACCGCCGAACGGTCGTCAATGAGGAGGCCAAGCGTATACGGCCCAACCAGTGTGCAATGGCGCAGCAGCGATCCACGCCGGATCAGGTAGATGGCCCCCGATCGGATGTAGACCCTCGGCAGTACCTGGCGCGGGCGCATATCCTCGAAACCCTGGTCGATGTAGTTGACTACGCGATCGCCGATCAGCCGCTTCATGCGGAGGGGATGCCAGCCCTCGACATCGACGATCGACACGACGCCATCCGCCCCAGGGGCGGTAGAAAGGATCTCAATCGCATGGCAAATCTGTGTTGCGTCCCGGAACGGCGTCGTAGGTTGCAGCAGCATTACCGCGTCGTAGGGGGTTTCGCGCAGTTTCTCCATCTCCCCAAGCGCATGGAGCACAACCGGGATGGATTCCGCCTCGTCTGTCGCAAGCTCTGCCGGCCTAATGAAGGGAACGAGCGCGCCATACTCGCGCGCAATGTCAGCGATCAACGCGTCGTCGGTACTCACCACCACATCAGCCAGCGCATTCGAAGCGAGCGCGGACTCGATAGTGAAGGCAATCAATGGGCGTCCCGCCAATGGCGCAATGTTCTTGCGCGGAACGGACTTGGAGCCACCGCGCGCCGGGATGATGCCGAGCACTCGCATCGTTGAAAGATCACTTCGCCCAGGCGAAACCAAAGTCGCGCACGAGCCTACGCGCCTTTTCCTTCTCCTCGCCGGTAAGGAGACGATAGGCGGGATTGCAGTATTCACCACAAATCCCACGCAACGAGAGGATGTATTTTTCCTCGGCTGCTGACTCGCCGTTGTCGGTGCGCGGGAGGTTCCATTCAAGCTGGCTCAGCCTGAATTGCCGTGCACGCGCCGCTTCGAACAGGCCGGATTTGAACTCCTTGTAGAGGGCCACGTATTCTTCAGGCCAGCAACCGGCTGATGACGCCGTATGCGCGCGTGCCCCCAGCGCCAGGGCGGAAAAGAACTGGAAGCCCGAAGCACCGATTACCTGGAAACCGGGCTGTTCCAGCATCAGCGCTTCGATCTGCTCGCGCAGCACATAGGAGCCATTCTTTATGCCATGGATGTTGGGGTGGTCGCGCAACTCCCTGATGTGAACGTTCGTGATCTGCTTCCCGCGCTTCGGATTGGTGTAGAGCCAGATGGGATAGGGGCTCTTGTCCGCAAGGCGGATAATGTTCCCGATCACGCGCCGGTCGCCCTGCTTGTGGTCAAAGTAAAGGACGTGGACGCCTGTGACTTGCAGTCCCGCGCAATCTTCCAGAAACCGCAGCGTATCGTCGACACGGCGCGTGCCGGTGCCGCAGATGATCGGGATGCGGCCATCGAACGCTCCGGCCGCGATTTTGAAAACGCGGGCAATCTGATCCCAGCTCATGTTGTTATCCTCGGAGGCTGAGCCAAGCACCCAGGCGCCGCCGCAACCGGCTTTTACGAAATGGTCGGCAAGGCGATAGATGCCGTCCTCGTCCGGTTCGCCCTTAATCGTCATCGGCGTGACCATGACGGGCACGATGCCATGCAGTTCGACATTCACCATCCTCGTGTCCCTCGCATGATTGTTTATCAGTTTCCCCTATATACGGCCCATGCCAGGGCAGCGGCGACCGCACGCGCGTCAGCAAGCCCATCGTGATCGCGGCCCGCGGCTGGCACGCCGGTCAGCGCATTCAAATCAGCACTGGAGAAGCTGCGATTGAGGCGCCCCAGCGCCGCGCCCAGGAGCGGGCGCACGTTAAGAAACCGGTGACAAGCACTCGGGTCGGATAAGCCGTTGAGCGCGGCGTTCTCGGCAAGCACGGCAGCATCGTTGCCATTCGACAGGAAGGCGACCGTGTCCGCGGAGAAATTGAAGAATCGCGCCTGTGCATCCGCATAGTTCAGGCCGTATGCGTCGATATCTGCCTGCCTTATGCCGGTTAGCACCTGCACGTGCTCGCTGAGCGCCGGGTTGATATTCGGCCGCACCAGGCAGGCGAAGGCATCCCGCTCCGCAAAATCCGGATAGCCCGTGATACGCACCGCCCCGATCTGGATTACCTCCCTGTGCTCATTCGATCCCGACCATTCGCGTTCGAGCGATCCGGGCCAGGACGTATATTCAAGGTCAAACACGATGACGTCGCCGCACGCGACGGTGCGCAATTCGGCGAGCGCAGCCGAGAGTGCCACCGGTCCCTCACCCGTAATCTGTCGATCCGGCCGGGTCCCGGCACTCATCTGACCTGCCGCCGGGCCATCGTAGTGAAATCGCGCGCAACCGCCTGTGCATACCAGCCACCGCGCCGTACAAGTTCAGCGTGTGTCCCCACATCAACAACGTGGCCGCGATTCATTACCACGATCCGGTCAGCATCGGCAATCGAATCGAGGCGGTGTGCTACGACGATTACGGTGAGATCGCCCCTGCTGCGCAGGCGTCGCAACGATTCGCGAAAGATTTGTTCGACTTCGATGTCGACCGCTGAAGTCGGCTCATCCAGGATCAGAATCCTGCTGCCGCGCAACAGTGCGCGGGCGAGATCGATCCGCTGCCGCTGGCCGGCCGAGATCATGACTCCGAACTCGCCGCAAACCGTGTCATAACCCCTGGACAATTGGTCAACGAAGCGGGTCACACCGGCAAGTTCGGCGGCGGCGCGGACCTCCGCATCGGTGGCATCCGGCTTTCCGTAGCGGATGTGCTCGGCAATTGTGACGTTGAAGATGAACGGGATCTGCGGCACGAACGAGATGCCGGCGCGAAGGCTGGGGATCGAAAATTCCCGTAAAGGAATTCCGTCGATCCTGATAATGCCCGTGGTCGGATCGCGCAGGCGCGGTATCAGGTCGATAAGCGTGGATTTACCGCTTCCCGAGGGGCCGACAATGGCGGTGAGTTCCCCTGCGCGTATCGCGAACGAAACGTTTTCAATTGCCGGGACATCGCCATCCGTGTACGCGTAAGAGACATGATCGAAACAGATCTCATCGCTCAATTGCGCAAAAACCAGAGCGCCCCCTCTCGGCTCGCGCGCGATCTCCATGGCATTGAGTCGCCGTTCGACGACGCGCAGGCTGGCATACTGCGAAAGCGCAGATTGGTAGTCAGCAATCACGTCTCGCGCCATCGGCAGCAGGCGTATCATCACCACCAGGAATAATCCCAGGGCCTCGATAGGCAGATTAAATAAGGTATATCCGAGATAAACAATCAGCAGGCCGACGGCCGCCCCGAGCGGTTCCATCGCGAGGCCGGTACGCAAACTCAGCAGCTTCAGCCCTACCTGATGATCGCGCTGCACTGCGCCCAGGCGATCAAAATTAGCAAGCTCGGGCGCTCCTGTGCCGGCCAGCCTGACCAGGCGCAGGGAACGCAGCCGTTCGACGAGGAACGCCGTAAAGGCCTGGTTGGCGGAAGTCAATGCCCGGCTGTAGACCTTACTGCGTAGAACAAGGCCCTTGAGTATCAGCGCCGCAAAAGCGATCACGGCAATCGAGCCTAACGTGAGCCACGGTGACAACAGCATCATTGCCGCAATGTAGAGCGAGATGAGCAGTAATCCACTGATAACATTTATAACGGTAAACATCAGGTTCACTGCCGCGGGGATCTCGATCGTCATCTCGTTAACCAGCTCACCACCGATGCCGTCATCATGATAGGCGGTCCTGCTGCCAAGATAGCACTTGAATACATGCTGTCGTAACGCATGGACTGCACGCAAATGATGGAATGTCTTGAAGCTGTGACGCAAGTACAGGAAACCCTGGCGCGCGACGACAGCGATGAACACGATGAGCAACATCGGGCCCAGGCTCACGGGTAACTTGATCGCGGTGAAAGCCGATACGATCCAGCGCCAGTGCCGTCCGCTTTCCATGAGCTGCCCAAGGTCGCCCCCTGACTGCATGTACTGAAACACGGGAAGAATCATGCCCAGTCCCAATCCCTCGAAGACGATCGCGCCGAGATTAAGGCAAAGCAGAATAACGGCTACGCGCGTGCTTACTCCCAACCGGTTCATCCTGTGCACAAGCTTGATGCCGGATGCAATCACCGCGGAGCAGCCTCTTTAAAGTGCATTCTCAAAGCGTGAGTCAATCGGCCCTGGCACGGCTTCTTCGAGGAACAACCTGCGCAGCGGATCGTTGGCATATGGGTGGCCGTCGAACCAGTGCGAA